>JAKSKB010000021.1 GCA_024401975.1 Bacteroidales bacterium
CTGGTCGGTCAGGCCCGTCAGGTGGAATCCGCGATGAACAGCGATGCGGATGAACTCTACAATCCGGGCGGGGGGGAAGGTTAGGAAATGGGCAGACAGACGGACATATCCCACAAGGGGAAGATAGTGGAGATTACTCCGGAACTCACGACGGTGGAGATAATTTCCGCCGATGCCTGTTCTTCCTGCCACGCCGCTTCCCTTTGCGGTTTGTCAGGATTTAAGAAAAAACTGGTACAGCTGCCTTCCGACGGGTGGAGCGACAGGAAAGTGGGGGATGAAGTGGACGTAGTGCTCAAGGCCACGATGGGACTGAAAGCCGTGTGGCTGGCCTACGTGCTCCCTCTCATCGTTCTTGTGGCCGTCCTGCGCATCGCATTGGAATCAGGTGCGGGTGAACCGCTTGCGGCTCTTTGTGCGGCCGTGGCGCTGGCTCTTTACTTCCTCTGCCTGTATCTCTTGCGGAACAGACTCAGGAACACGTACGTATTCAAGATTTCCGATAAACATTCACGATAATGCAGACAACGATTATTTGGACCATCGTCATCCTTACGATACTCGGCCTGCTGCTGGCGCTTGTGCTTTATTTCATCGCGAAGCGGTTCAAGGTGGAGGAAGACCCGCGCATCGACGAGGTGGAGAAGGTGCTGCCCGGAGCGAATTGCGGGGGGTGTGGGTTCGCCGGTTGCCGCGCTTTCGCCGATGCGGCTGTCAAGGCTCCGAATCTCGATAACAACTATTGTCCGGTAGGCGGTGACGAAGTGATGAAGAAGGTGGCGGACATACTCGGTTATGAAATCAAGGCAAAAGCTCCTATGGTCGCTGTGCTCAGGTGCAACGGGAGCTGTGACAACAGACCCTTCACTAATGAATATGACGGTGCCTTGTCCTGCAGGGTAAAGGCGGCTCTCTATTGTGGAGACACTGCCTGCCCGTTCGGTTGTCTGGGTTGCGGTGATTGCGTGGATGCCTGTCAGTTCGGCGCCCTTTCGATGGACCGTAATACCGGACTTCCCGTCATTGACGAGAGCAGATGCACGGCCTGCGGCGCCTGTGTAAAGGCCTGCCCGAAAAAAATAATTGAACTCCGGGCCAAGGGACCGAGAGGGATGAGGGTCTATGTGGACTGTGTCAACAGGGACAAGGGCGCCGTGGCCCGCAAGGCGTGCTCGGCCGCCTGCATCGGCTGCGGCAAGTGCGTCAAGGTCTGCCCTCACGATGCGATAAACGTTGAGGCCAATCTGGCCTACATTGACTTCACGAAGTGCAAACTGTGCAAGAAATGCGTCGTTGAGTGCCCCACGGGAGCCATTCACGCCGTCAATTTCCCGATATTGAAAGCAAAGGAGGAAAACAATGGCTAAAGTGACTTTCAAGATAGGAGGTGTGCATCCCGACGATGCGAAACTCTCACGCGGATGCGCGATAGAGGTTCTTCCTCTTCCGCAGACCCTGTACGTGTCGATGGCCCAGCATCTCGGTGCGCCCGCCGTTCCGTGCGTGGCGGTCGGAGACAAAGTTAAAACCGGGCAGGTCATTGCCGAACCGGGAGGATTCATCTCGGCATTCGTTCATTCTCCCGCCTCCGGCACCGTCAAATCCGTAGGGCCGCGCAGGGACCTTGCAGGGAACGGCGTTACCCACATAGAAATTGCTGTGGAAGGTGACGAGTGGGTGGAAGGAGTTGACCTGAGTGAAGCTCTCGTGAAAGAAATACCGCAGGACAGGACTGCGATGCTGGACAGGATAAAGGTCTGTGGAGTAGTGGGACTCGGCGGGGCCACGTTCCCTACCCACGTCAAACTCAACCCGCCACCGGGCAGCAAGGCCGAATGTCTGATTATCAACGGAGCCGAATGCGAACCGTATCTCACGAGTGATTTTCGGGTGATGCTGGAACGCGCGGATGAGGTGGTGGTGGGAGCCGCCATAATGAGACGCATACTCGGAGACTGCCCCTGCGTCATAGCCATAGAAGAGAACAAACCCGAAGCCGTCAAATCCGTCAGCGGTGCAGTGTCCGCGTTGGGATACGAGGGTATAAGCGTCCTCACGCTCAAGAAGAAATACCCTCAAGGCGGCGAGAAGCAGCTTATAGATGCAGTGATGAGACGTCAGGTCAAATCCGGAGCGCTTCCTATAAGTGTGGGAGCAGTAGTACAGAACGTCACCACGACGCTTGCCGTGTATGAGGCAGTGCAGAAAAACAGACCTCTCATTTCCAATGTGCTGACGGTCACGGGAGATTGTCTTCCGGTGGAGTCGCAGCGCAACTTCCTGTTCCGCATCGGTATGCCTTTGAACTATATAGCCGGATATGCCGGAGGGGTACCGGGAGACGCCGCGAAGATAGTGAGTGGGGGCCCGATGATGGGCAAGGCCGTCGCCGATATGGATGCCGCCACGGTCAAGGGGTCGTCATCCATCCTGTATCTCAGCGAATCGCTTACAAGGAGGAAGCCTGAAAGTGCCTGCATAAGATGCGGACGTTGTGCGGATGCCTGTCCGATGGGACTCGAACCCTTCCTTCTCAACAGGCTGCGCAAAGCCGGTGACCTGTCGGGATTGGAAGCAGGATCCGTGCAGGATTGCATAGAGTGCGGGTGCTGTCTGTACAGTTGCCCCGCCAATATCCCGCTTCTTGACCATATCCGTATGGCCAAGGGTCAGGTGATGGGTATCATACGCGAACGCGCGGCGAAGGCACGTGCCGCTGCCGAGGCAGTATCCCCGAAGGAAGTGACGAAAGAAAACAAGTAAGACGATGGATAAATATCTGGTTTCACCCAATCCGCACGTGCACGCCGCAGTGAGCACCCGTTCGCTGATGCGTGACGTCGTGATTGCCCTGCTGCCTGCTCTTGCGGTCTCCGTGGTGTTCTATGGATGGAAGGAACTGCTTGTAATTGCGGTCAGCGTGGCTTCGTGCGTATGCATAGAGTATGCGATAACGCGATGGCTCCTCGGGAAACCATCCACGACAGGAGATTTGTCAGCCGTAGTGACTGGCCTTCTCCTTGCGATGAATCTCCCTTCCACGACCCCCTGGTGGGTGGTCTTCATAGGAGCATTGGTATCCATAGGAGTCGCCAAAATGACTTTCGGAGGGCTCGGACAGAATGTGTTCAATCCGGCGATTACGGGACGCGTGTTCCTGCTGATATCGTTTCCGACCTATATGACGCATTGGGAAATGCCCGCCGGACTTTTCGGTGCGGACGCGGTGTCGGGACCGACTCTTCTCGGGCGGGTCAACGAACAGGGGGCCGCAGCCGTCGAGGGTCTTGACTGCTGGCAGACGCTTTTTGTCAATGTCGGAGGCTCCGCGGGAGAAATTTCCGCGCTCGCCCTTCTGGCCGGATTTGTCTATCTGTTATGCCGCCGCGTTGTCAAGCCGTGGATACCTCTTTCCATCTTCGCCACTGTGGCGCTCGTGGCAGGAATCTTCCATTTGGCCGATCCCGCCGTCTATACCGGCCCCGTCTTCAATCTTGTCACGGGAGGACTCATACTTGGAGCCTGCTTTATGGCTACCGATTATGTCACCTCACCGATGAGTACGGCCGGCGGCATAGTGTACGGCTGTGGCATAGGCCTGATAGTGACGATGATAAGATATTTCGGGTCCTATCCCGAAGGGGTGTCGTTCGCCATACTTATAATGAATATGGCGGTACCCCTCATCGACAGGGCGTTCCACCAGAAAAAATACGGGAGGACATAGATTATGGCAGTTCAATCATCACTCAAGAATATGGTCCTTTGCCTTGCAGGCGTATGCCTTTTCTGCTCGGCGATACTCGCGCTGGTATATGCCGTCACGTCCGACCCCATCAGGAAGGCATCCGAGCAGGCTCTTGCAGAGTCCATAGGTCGCGTACTTCCGGAAGGTCTCGAACTTTCGGAGCGCCGCGATGAAAACGGAATGGAGTACTACGTGGGTACCCGCGACGGAGTTGCCGGGGCTTATGCCGTGAAGGCTTCTGAAATCGGTTTCGGAGGTCCCCTTGTTCTTATGGTCGGCGTTCTCCCGGACGGTACGGTGTACAACACTTCAGTTCTTTCGCATAGCGAGACCCCCGGACTCGGAGCGAAATGCGGCACTGACGAATCCTTCATCGGACAGTGGCGCGGGTTTTCTCCGGACAAGGTGCTCAAGGTAAAGAAGGACGGAGGCGACGTGGACGCCATCACGGCATCGACCATCACGTCCAGAGCGTACGCCAAAGCCGTTGCCAAAGCGGTGGAGGCGGTGAAGACATTGGAAAGTTCAACGGGAAATAAAGAGGGAGGACAGAAAAATGAGTAAATGGTCACTGATAACCAAGGGGCTGATCAAGGACAACCCTACTTTCGTGCTGGTACTCGGAATGTGTCCGACTCTGGCCACCACCACATCCGCAATGAACGGACTTGAGATGGGACTCGCCACTCTTTTCGTACTGGTGCTCTCCAACATAGCCATCTCCCTGATAGCTCCCGTAGTGCCTGACAAGGTACACATACCTGTGTACATAGTGGTCATTGCCACTTTCGTGACGGTACTCCAACTCCTTATGCAGGCTTATGTGCCCTATGTCTATGCTACTCTGGGTCTTTTCATACCTCTCATAGTGGTCAACTGCATAGTGCTTGGGCGTGCGGAGGCTTATGCCAACAGGCACTGTGTACTTGATTCGGCTCTGGACGGGATAGGAATAGGCATAGGATTCACTCTGTCCCTGACCGTCATAGGCATAGTCCGCGAGATTCTCGGAAACGGTTCCATATTCGGATGCAAGTTCATTCCCGGAGACGGAATCCTCGCTTTCGTTATGGCTCCGGGCGCCTTTATGGTTCTTGGCTACCTTATGGTTCTGTTCAACAAATATCTCAAGAAGCAATAGCTATGGAGTTCTTTCTGATAATAATATCGGCGATTTTCGTCAACAACATACTGCTGGCCCAGTTCCTTGGCATCTGTCCTTTCCTCGGCGTGTCCAACAAACTGTCCACAGCGGTCGGGATGTCAGGAGCGGTGTGCTTCGTCATCACCCTTGCAACGGTGGTGACTTATCTCATAAACAGTTATCTGCTTGTGCCGTTCGGGTTGGAATTCCTCCAGACCATAGCCTTCATCCTCGTGATTGCGGCTCTTGTGCAGACCGTCGAGATTGTACTCAAGAAGACCAGCCCGTCGCTCTATCAGGCGCTGGGCATATTCCTGCCCCTCATCACCACTAACTGCGCCGTGCTGGGAGTAGCCATAACGGTCGTCACCAAGCAGTTCACTTTCGGAGGGGAAGCCCATATGCTCAACCTCGGTCAGGCCGCGGTCTATGCCCTGTCCACTTCGGTAGGATACGGACTTGCGATGATTCTTTTCGCGGGACTTCGGGAGCATCTTGCACAGAATGACGTGCCCGAATCTTTCAGGGGGCTTCCGATAGCCCTTGTCACCGTCAGTATAATGGCGATGGCTTTTCTCGGTTTCTCAGGAATGGTATAATACAAAAAATAAACGCTTTATGTCAGACAAATTTTCAATGAATCCCAATGCGATGGTGAAATTCCTCGAAAAAAATCCTTCGGAATTCACCAGGGAAGACATAGTAAGGTATTGCAAAGCCAACGGAGTGGAGTTCATCAATTTCCATTACTGCGGGTGGGACGGTCATTTGAAGACTCTGAATTTCGTCATCCAGAGCGAGGAACATCTGAAGAACATACTGTGCGCTGGAGAACGTGTGGACGGTTCTAGCCTTTTCCCCTTCGTGGAGGCGGGCAGGAGCGACCTCTATGTCATCCCCAGATATAGCACCGCCTTCCGCAACCCGTTTGAGGAGACACCGTCGGTGGATATGCTGTGCTCATTTTTCAACAGGGATGGAGAACCGTTCGAAAGTTCTCCGCAGTACATATTGCACAAGGCTGCCGGGGTGTTCCGTCAGACCACCGGTCTGGAGATGCAGGCTATGGGCGAACTCGAATACTATGTGATTGCCGAAGAGCAGGAACTTTACCGTGTGGCCGACCAGAAAGGGTATCACGAAAGTGCTCCATTCAACAAGTTCACGGCTTTCCGCACGGAGGCTATGCGCCTGATTGCCGCTGCCGGAGGTAACATCAAATACGGACATTCCGAAGTGGGCAATTTTACCAGGGATGGAAAGGTGTACGAGCAGAACGAAATCGAATTCCTTCCGGTTGACATAGAAGAGGCCGCAGACCAGCTTGTCATCGCCAAGTGGATGATGAGGCAACTGGCCTACAAGCGTGGAGTCTCCCTCACTTTCGCACCGAAGATAACCCCGGGCAAAGCCGGGTCGGGTATGCACGTTCACTGCAAGTTTACCCGGGACGGCCGTCCCGTGATGACAAAGGACGGGGAACTTACCGAAGAATGCAGGAAAGCCATAGCGGGATATATGGATGCCGGTACCTCGCTTCCGGCGTTCGGCAATCCCCATCCGCTTTCATTTATGAGACTCGTTCCCCATCAGGAAGCTCCCACTTCGCTATGCTGGAGTTTCTCCAACAGAAGCGCTCTTGTAAGAGTGCCTCTCGGATGGGTGGGACGCAATGATATGGCGGCAATCGCCAATCCACTCGAAGAGGCTTCGAAAAGGGATTTCAGCGGGAAACAGACCTTTGAATGGAGGGCATCCGACGGATTCGCCGACACTTACCTTCTTATGGCTGCCTTGTGCTGCGCCGCGCGGCACGGGTTCGAGATGCCCGATGCGCTTGAAGTGGCGGAGAAGACATATGTGGGTCTGGGAGTCAACATCCACGATGCATCCAATGCCGGACTTCAGGCTTCTCTCGAGCAACTGCCTTCATCTTGTGCGGATGCTGCGGAAGCGCTGGCCGCGGACAGGGACATTTATACCGGCAAGGGAGTGTTCTCCGATGCCACAATCGACTTCTACATAAGATTCCTCAAGGGATTCAATGACAAAAATCTGCGAGAGGAACTTCAGAAGGACTGTGACCGTCTTGAAAAGTACGTGGCTGACAACATAGACAAAGGTTAGCGTGCAGCTGCCCTGGACTTGTTGACAAGCCATACCCCGGCAAACACGCACAATGTGCTGACCGCTTTTTGCCAGGTGAAGACATCCATTCCTATCATTACGCTGACGGCGCAGGCTATCAGCGGTTGGAGATAACTGTACAGGCTGACTATGGTCGGCCTGATTCTTTTCTGGGCGAAAGGGATGAGGAAATATGCTATGCAGGTCGCGAATACGATGAGGAAGCCTATTTCTGCGCCTATCTGCGGGGAAATCGCAGCGAAATCAGTGTGTAGAAGGTCCTTGACGGAGAGAGGTATGGATATGGCGAGAGACCACAGGAACGACCATTTCATAAACGTCACGACGCTGTATCGGGATATAAGAGGCCGGAATATGCCCAGATACAGGGCGAAACTCAGGGTGTTGAGCAGCAGCAGAGCCAGCCCGAGCGGACTTGTCGTGGACGCTCCTCCCTCGTGAACCGAATTGAATATGAGGATGATGGCGCCCGTGAAGCTCAACGCCACACCAGAGACCTTTTTCCAACTTATAGGTTCCCTCAGGAAAATGGCCGCCACGAACATTGTCCATATAGGGGTGAGGGACGTGAAAAGCGCAGTGTCTATGGATGTGGTGATTCTTATGGCGCTCAGGAAAGTCAGTTGCGGCACGAACAGTCCCAGAAATGAGGCGAGACCTGTCTTGAGTATGTCTGAAAGGGGCATCTTCTCTTTCGGAAGGAGAAGTGAAAGGAGCCAGAACAGTGTGGAAGCTCCTGCCGCCCTGAGCGTGAACAGTGCTATCGGGCTGATGACGTCAGCCAGAGCTATGTCCTTGCATATTATTATGTTCAGTCCGAATATGGCGTATGCTCCGGCGCCTGCCAGATGTCCTGCAAGTTGTGCGTTTTTCACTTCTTGAGATATTCGTCGATTGATTTGGCTGCCTTGCGCCCCGCTCCCATTGCCAGTATTACGGTCGCCGCTCCGCTTACGGCATCGCCGCCGGCGAAGATACCCTCGCGAGTGGTTGCCCCGTTTTCATCTGCGACCAGGGCTCCCTTGCGGCTGGTTTCGAGACCGTCTGTGGTTTTGGAAATGAGCGGATTGGGAGCTGTGCCCAAAGCCATTATCACGGTGTCGGTCTCCATTTCGAATTCAGAGCCGGCAACCGGTACGGGGGAACGGCGACCGCTTTCATCAGGGGTGCCGAGTTCCATCCGTATGCATCTTATCGCCGTGACCTTGCCGTCAGGGCTGCCGATGATTTCCACTGGGTTGGTGAGCAGTTCGAAATGAATGCCCTCCTGTCTGGCGTGGTGCACCTCTTCGGCCCGCGCCGGGAGTTCCGCTTCCGTACGGCGATAGACTATGGTTGTGTCTGCACCGAGCCTGAGGGCCGTGCGTGCGGCATCCATAGCCACGTTGCCCCCGCCTACGACCGCCACTCTTTTCCCGGTGTGGATAGGAGTGAGATAATCCTTGCGGTATGCCTTCATAAGGTTGTTGCGAGTGAGAAATTCGTTGGCTGAAAAGACTCCGTTGAGGTTCTCGCCGGGAATTCCCATAAATTTCGGGAGTCCCGCACCTGTCCCGACGAACACGGCATCGAACCCTTCTTCTTCCATAAGAGAGTCTATGGTCACCGTTCTTCCTACAACGACGTCGGTCTCTATCCTGACGCCAAGTGCCCTGATGTCCTCAATCGCGCTTTTCAGGACGCTGTCCTTGGGAAGCCGGAATTCAGGAATACCGTACTCCAACACTCCTCCCGGTTTGTGAAGCGCTTCGAATATGGTGACACGATAGCCCATTTTCGCAAGGTCGCCGGCGCAGGCTAGTCCGGCCGGACCGCTTCCGATTACGGCCACCTTCCTTGCATTTTCCGGTGTAGATGCCGCATAGGTGCGTACCCCATTTTCCCGGCTCCAGTCAGCCACGAAGCGTTCGAGCTTTCCGATGGCAACGCTTTCGCCCTTTATTCCGAGGGCACAGCTGCCTTCGCACTGTGTCTCCTGCGGACAAACGCGTCCGCAGACGGCCGGAAGAGACGAATCCTTCGCTATTACAGCCGCCGCGTCTCCGAACCGGCCCGCTGCCACTTCGGAAATGAACCCGGGGATGTCGATACCCACGGGACAGGCCGCGACGCAGCGCGGATTCTTGCAGTTGAGACATCTGGACGCTTCAAGCGTCGCTTCTGCGGCATCGTAGCCGTAGCATACTTCTTCGAAATTGTGCGCTCTTGAGAGCGGGTCCTGCTCCCTTGCCTGCACACGCGGAATCCTGTTTGCCATTATTTGCCCCTCCCTATTTTGCATACGTGATTCTCCATCGCCTCCTTCTCCTCCTCCGCATATTGTCTCTGGCGTCTGAGCGCCTCATCGAAATCCACTTCCCAGCCGTCGAATTCCGGCCCCTCCACACAGGCGAACCTGACCTTGCCTCCGACGGTGACGCGGCAGGCACCGCACATTCCGGTACCGTCCACCATCAGGGTGTTGAGGCTTACAGTGACGGGGAGGCCGAGCCTTTTTGCCGTCATTGTCGTGAATTTCATCATAATCATAGGTCCTATGGCAACGGCGCGCGTATAGTCGCGTCCTTCGCCCACGAGTTTCTCAAGCAACGCCGTAACCATACCGTGAAACCCTTCCGAACCGTCGTCGGTGCAGATGAACAGATTGTCGCACACGGCCTTCATCTCGTCCTTGTATATGAGGAGTTCTGCGGTCTTGGCCCCGATTATCACATCCACAGCCGCTCCGTGTTCGCGGAGCCATCTTACCTGGGGATACACGGGAGCAGTTCCCACTCCTCCGGCGATGAAGATGAAGCGCTCGGAGGCGAGACGCTCGGGGGTCATCCCGACAAAGTCGCTGCTCCTGCCCAGAGGTCCGACCACGTCTTCGAAAGATTCCCCGGTTTCCAGGCTTATGATGTCATTGGAGGATGCCCCGATGGCTTGAGTCACTATCGTGACCGTCCCTGCGGCTGCATCGTAGTCGCTTATGGTCAGAGGAATGCGTTCCCCCTTTTCGTCCGTGCGGACAATGAGAAACTGACCGGGCCGTGCCGCGCGTGCGAGTCTCGGCGCTTCCACTTTCATCCGGCATACCGCCGGAGTCAGCATTTCTTTTTCAATGATGCGGAACATATTTCGTCGCGTTGATTCAATCATCAAAGATAATCATTATATTTGGAGGATGATATATTGTTCGGCTATTAACGTTAATACTTTTGATACTTATGAGTCAGTTCAGAATTGAAAGCGACCTTATCGGGGAGAAGCAGATTCCCGTGGAAGCGCTTTACGGGGTGCAGACACTTCGCTGCATAGAAAATTTTGACATCAGCCATTTCCATCTCAACGAGTACCCGCTCTATCTCAAGGGACTTGCCATTACCAAGATGGGAGCGGCTATGGCCAATCACGAGCTCGGCCTCCTTGCCGATGAGACCTTCAATGCCATAATGGCCGCCTGCAAGGAAGTGGAAGAAGGGAAACTTGACGAGCATTTCCCCATCGATATGATACAGGGAGGAGCCGGTACGTCCACAAACATGAACGCCAACGAAGTGATAGCCAACCGTGCCCTGCAGCTTATAGGACATCAGCCCGGGGAACACAAGGTGATTTCTCCGAACGATGACGTCAACCGCTCGCAGTCCACCAACGATTCATATCCCACAGCCGCTCACATAGGGCTTTACTACACTCATCTCGAGCTTGTAAGCCATCTCGTCGTGCTGATAGAGTCTTTCCGTGCCAAGGCGGAAGAATTCAAAGGCATACTCAAGATGGGGCGCACCCAGCTGGAGGATGCCGTACCTATGACGCTGGGCCAGACTTTCGGAGGATTCGCATCGATTCTCGAAGACGAACTGCCTCATCTCAATGAGGCTGCCGAGGATTTCCTGACGGTGAATATGGGCGCGACGGCAATAGGTACGGGCATCTGTTCGGAGCCCGGCTACGCCGAAAAATGCGTCGCTTCGCTCGAAAAGCTTACAGGCCTGCCGTTCCGTCTCGCAGAAGATCTCGTGGGGGCCACGTCCGACACTTCCTGCCTTGTAGGCTACAGCGCCGCTATGAAGAGGCGTGCCGTCAAGGTCAGCAAGATCAGCAACGACCTGCGCCTTCTCGCCAGCGGACCGCGCTGCGGTCTGGGCGAAATCAATCTTCCCGCGAAACAGCCTGGTTCTTCCATAATGCCGGGAAAGGTCAATCCCGTCATACCTGAGGTGATGACCCAGATATGCTACAAGGTGATGGGTAATGACGTCTGCGTGACAATGAGCGGAGAGGCGGCCCAGATGGAACTCAATGCGATGGAGCCGGTGATGATACAGTGCTGTTTCGAGAGTGCGGAGATTCTGATGAACGGTTTCGACACGCTCCGCGTCAACTGCATAGACGGCATCACCGCAAATGCGGAACGCTGTGAGTCGTACATCAGGAACAGCATAGGCATAGTGACGGCACTCAACCCCATCATAGGTTACAAACATTCGACTGCCATCGCCAAGAAGGCGCAGGAGACTGGACGTGGCGTGTACGAGCTGGTTCTTGAGGAGGGGATTCTTTCAAAGGATGAACTCGACACCATTCTTGCTCCCGAAAATATGATAAAGCCGGTAAAACTCGACATCAAGCCGCGCAAATAAGAAATTTTACTTATATTTGCATCCCCGCTCCGGCGGGGATGGCAAGGTTCCGTAGCTCAGCTGGATAGAGCAACAGCCTTCTAAGCTGTGGGTCGCGCGTTCGAATCGCGCCGGAATCACATAGTAAGGGGTTGACTTTTTGGTCAACCCCTTTTGTCTTACCCCCGCTGCTGACGCAGCCGCCCCGATGGGGCATGCCGCCTGCACTTCGTTCCAGCGGGTGTCTCCGTGGCTCAATGTTCATTTCGCTCACTCCGACACGGCGCTGAGGCGCCTTATTAGATCAACCCCTTTTCATCCTTCCAACCCCCCGTAGACTATCGTCTGCGGCCCCCGAGGGGGCATGCGCGCCTACCCGGCGCGGTCGCTTTGCGACTTTTTGGACACCCCCTTTTTTCGTTTTTCTTGCCGACTTTTTGCATCGCGAAAAGAACATTTTGGCCGGCTTTGTTCTCGGATGTTGACACAAGGTCCGCGTTTGTGTACAAAAACGTGTTGCCGTGTAATTGGATTTTCACCACGTTCCCGAGGCATACGGCCATAATCTGCAAGGGAACGGGGGAGTGTTTTGTGTATTATTCCGTGTATCGGGATTAATAAATGATTGGTTGTTAGAAATATGCATAGTTGCGGGGGAACTGCGTCGGCGGTGCCGGATACATTCTGACGGATATTACAACCCATAACTATTCATCTATTAACCAATCATTTATTAATCTTTATGAAAAAAACACTGTTTACTTTGTTTGCAGTTCTGTCAATCGCTTTCGCCGCAACGGCGAACGCGCAGAACGTCAAAGTGTCAGGTGTCGTCAGCGACTCGCAGGGGCCCATCCCCGGCGTGTCAGTGATGGTTCAGGGTACCACCAACGGTGCTGCCACTGACATCGACGGCGCTTACACTCTGCTCAACGTGCCTGCAAATGCAGTACTTGAGATTTCCTGCATCGGTTACAAGACCGTCACGGTGCCTGTGAACGGCCGCGCGGTTATTGACGCGATGCTCGAGACCGACTCCGAGATGCTGGCTGACGTGGTCGTACTCGGTTACGGTGCAGCGACCAAGAAGAAAGACCTTTCGGCATCAGTCGGTATCGTTGCAGAACCCGACAAACTGGCGGCTCATCCCGTGACTTCCACCGAGGCTATGCTTCAGGGCCAGATTCCGGGTGTGACCATCACTGCTGATGGCGGTTCGCCTGATTCCACACCGAATATCGTTATCCGTGGTCAGGGTTCCAAGAACGGAGATTCCGTCCTCTGGGTTGTTGACGGTATCCCCGGGGCTCCCATCAACTCTCTCAATGACATCGAGAGCATCGTAGTCCTCAAGGACGCGGCTTCCGCCGCCATCTACGGTGCGCAGTCAGGAGCCGGTGGAGTTGTGCTCGTTACCACGAAGAAAGCGAAGGAAGGAATCAATATATCTTATGATGGTCTTGCCGGCGTGCGTTCTGCAACCAATCTCGTGCAGTCCCTCAATGCTCAGGAGCAGATATTGATGAATCAGCGCAGTGCTGCCGCTGCCGGTCAGGATTTGCCGAGCGGCTGGGATCCCATAGCCAATCCGTACATTGGAGGGCAGAGGACCGACTGGATCAACGAGATTTTCCGCGACGCGCTCTACCATCGTCACAACGTGACCCTCAATGCCGGTACAGCAAAGTTCAAGAACAAGGTCAGTTTCTCTGCGGAGGACAACAACGGTGTAATCTACAACACCTACAGCAAGAAGATGGGTATCAGTTATCGTGGGGAATTTAATCTCAACGATTACGTGAAGTTTACTGAGGATCTCACCTGGCGCCAGGGAGACAGCCGTGGGACGGACACCAATTCCGGCTATTCCGGAACCATCTTCCGTGCTCTTGCCATGCCTCAGAGTGCTTCACGCTATTACTATGACGGGACAGGTTACGGCGGAACCGCCAACGAGGATCCCGAATATGTCGCGGAGTACGGCAATTTTGCCAATATTCACGGTGACGTTGTTAATCCTTTCCGCGGTCTTGACGCCAATACGCGTTACAACCGCTGGAACAGCCTCTATACCACCACAGGTCTCGAAGTGGGTAATCTCCCTTTCATCAAGGGGCTCAAATTCAGCAGCCGTTTCACTTTCTATGTGGACAACGGTTACACCAAGGAGTTCGTTCCGAAGATTACTGAAGTGGGAAAACCGGAGAACAACAACTCTCTCAACTACAGCACTTATCGCAACCAGGGGTGGAAGATTGAGAACACCCTCATGTATGACCGCACTTTCGGCAAGCATACTGTCGGGGCTCTCGTCTCGATGACCGCCGACAAGTGGGACAACAGGGGATTCTCCCTCACCGGTAGCGAATTTGCGGATGAATCCCAGGCTTATCAGTATATTGACTATGCCGGTACTGTGAAAGGTGGTGATACCAAATATGATCCGGATGCCAACGCTGCGTTCATCGCGCGTCTTTCATACAGTTACAACGATCGCTATTTTGTCACTGCCTCCTGGCGTCGTGATATAGCCGCACGTCTTCCTGTAGCGAACAACTCCGGTGATTTCCCTGCCGTAACAGGTGCGTGGAAAGTTACAAGCGAGCCTTTCTTCCCTAAGAATACCGTTCTCGACCTTATCAAAGTCCGCGCATCCTGGGGACGTATAGGCAACCTCGGTTCTGTTCCGAGAAACTATAGGTACGGACTTATGTCCAGTACTTCCTGGAACGGTCAGTCCGTAATGTACGGTCTGTCCAATGACGGAAAAGGTATAATCTGCGGTACATTCTACTATCCGAGCGCACCGGTAAGTGCCAATCTGACCTGGGAGACGTCCGAGCAATTCGACCTCGGTCTTGACTTCGAATTCTTCAAAGAAAGGCTTTCCGCCAATTTCGATTTCTACAACAAACGTACGTTCAACCTCATTCAGGAAATGACTTCCGGATGGCCTCAGACAATGGGTACTGCGGCAATGAAGGTCAACCAGGGTGAAGTGATGAACCGTGGTATCGAAATGCAAATCGGTTGGCAGGACAAGGTAGGTGACTGGTCCTACTATGTCAATGCCAACGCTGCCTACAACAAGAACTGGGTGAGCGACATCGGTGTTCTCAATGCCGACGGCAGCAAGGGCGTTTGGTCAGGTGGCGGCAGTTACTCAGGTCTGGGTGACATCTATCAGACTGCTGAGGGAATGCCCATCAATTCATACTACCTCATCAATTGTCTCGGCATCTTCCAGAGTTGGGAGGACGTTTACGACCATCAGAAGGACGGGAAGCTCATCCAACCCAACGCTCAGCCCGGAGACCTCAAGTTTGAGGATTTCAACAATGACGGCAAGATTGATTCCGACGACCGTCAGTATTGGGGCAACTGCGTTCCTGACTGGACTTTCGCCCTCAATGCCGGATTCACCTGGAAGAACCTTTCTTTGAGTATGATGTTCCAAGGCGTACAGGGAGCTCAGGCCGCATATATGGGCAAGTATTCCCTATATAATGATGCTGACAAGAACTTCAACCGCGGCAAGGACATCCTTAACGCGTGGACTCCCGAGAATCCTACCAGCAATATCCCGCGTCTCACGAAGAATGATGCCAACAACAACTTCAAGACCCTTTCGACATACTATCTTGAAGATGCGTCCTACATACGTCTCAAGAACGTAACGCTCTCCTATGACCTTACCAGCGCCATCCGCAAGTCCGCTCATCTCAACGAGCGGGGCAGCGCGCTTTCGATATACTTCTCGGGAGAGAATCTTTTCACCATTACCAAATATTCAGGAATGGATCCGGAGTGCAACGGGTTCGACGGCCTCAAGTACCCTGTCAACCGTGTGCTTTCTCTTGGTGTAAAACTCACATACTAATTTAATTGAGATACGATATGAAAAAGTTAATAATTTTTGCAATAGCTCTCGCATCTCTTACGTCCTGCGCCAAGTTCCTTGACGTGAAGCCTGAAGGAATTCCGACAAATGACAATTATTTCCAGAGTGACTATCAGATAAACAACGCCATCAAATCCATCTACTCGCCTATGGCGGATGGAGATGACTGCTTCGGACGTAATACAGTCTGGGTTGAATGTCTCGGCACCCAGATGGTTGTAGGCCGCAACTCTGGAGATTGGTCAAAGGAACTTACCACGCTCAAATGGAATGGAGATGAATTCGGACTCAAAAATCCCTTCGAGTGGTATTACAAGTTCATCGAGCGTTCCAACTGGATAGTCGATGCCCTTCTCAAGCAAGTCAATGCCAATGACGCGGCAGGCAAGGAGTCTTCCTATGTCTTGAAACGCGCCTTGGGTGAGGCATATTTCCTTCGTGCTTTCTTCCATCTTCAGGTTGCCAACTGGTATGGCCGTGACGATGATATGGGAAAAGGTGTCCCGTTCGTAAGGTACGAAGATTTCCCTAACGGATATGACAACTCCATTCCTACGCAGCAGGAGCACGTGAGCGACAATTACAGGATGATTATCGAGGATCTCGACAATGCTCTCAAATATCTGCCCTATCTGTCGGAGTATGTCAAGGATCACCCGGAAGATCTCGGCCGTCCGCAAAAGCAGGCTGCAATGGCGATAAAGGCAAGAGCTTATGCTTATTGGGCCAACTGGAAACCGGAGCATTGGGATGATGTAATTACCTGCGTAAATGCCCTTGAAGGGGGTGAGTTCACCGCCGGTGAATTCCGGGGAGAATTCAAAGACAGTGACAAGAGGGCTCTGGTCGCGGACTTCAACGAGTTGTTTACTGACGAAATCAGCAAGTGGTGGAACTCCGAATACTGCTGGTCCATACCTTCCAACGGAGGATTCAATGACCGCGTGGGCGCGGAGTTCCCGGGCCTTACTCTTGAGAACAAGGGCTATGGTGTTTACAACGGCTGGGGAAGCTTCAAGGCCACTAACGATGCTTATGAAGAATTCAAAAAAGATGGCGACGACAACACTCGTATGAAGAGGAGCATCTTGAAATACGGACAGGAGTGGACCTATGCGGGGAATCAAATGAAGTACTACAGCAGTGCCGACATAGAGACGGGATTCGGCATCAACAAATGGCTTGAGCCGTTCAAGCACCCCGATTTCATCAATGCGGGCTATGTAAATGAGGCGGGCGGTTCCTGGGTATCTGCTCGTGTCAACTATCATATCATCCGTTTCGCGGACTGCCTGCTTCTTCGTGCCGAGGCCAAGATTATGAAAGGCGGAAACGGAGACGCTGATATCAACACAGTCCGGGGCCGTGCGAATCTATCGCCAAAAAACGGTTGCAATATGGCCGAAATATATCACGAACGCTACTGTGAACTTGCTTATGAACCGATGGCCAGCCACGCAACGGATCTCCGTCGCTGGATGCACAGTGACAGCAAAGGAGGTGCCAAGGCACTGGCAAAAGTTGAATTGGAATCCCACCCTCAGGCACTATACCATGTTTGGCGTGATTGGCCTGAATCTCCGGAAGGCCGTGGCATTAAAGATGATGGAACGCTCAAGGCCCTCGGCCCGGTTATGAATCCTACGATTGACGGAAAGGGCTTGGAGTCCACCAGAAAGGGATTGAATTATACGGAGATAGATGATACTGAGAAAGGTAAAATAGGTGATTACCAGAACTATCAGGGAGAGAAAGGCACGTGGGACGACCACCTTGCAGCTTATCCTTATCCGTCCAAGCAGATTACTAATTCTGCAGGACGTCTCCAGCAGAACGGTGGATATTCTAAATCTAATGAATAGGCCGTGTATTTGTTTCTATTATAAATGAATGAACAATGAAAAAAATTATTTTCATATTATTGGGGCTGTCTCTCCTGCTCTCCGCTTGCAAAAAGGGGGAGTTGGACAAGATAGATCAGATCCCGTATCGACAGGTTATCGAATATGATTGCCTCAGTTTTGAAATGGACGTGCCCGGAGAGATTTCTCCTGATGCCACGTACCAATGGATCAGCTTTACTCAAAACGGCAACAAAGTGACTTTTACGGTATCGCGTAATACGACCACATCGATTCGTCACGCCGAATATACGATAGCCGGTTCCAGTTACAAGGTTGTCATAAACCAGAAAGCGCATTCTCTTGATGCCAAGCAGACGATATCCGTGCCTTCCCGTACGCCGGTGAAGGCCAATATGCGTCTCAATCTTTCAACGGATCATGCGGCTGACTATAACGAGTGGGGATTGATTGTCTCCAAGGATACTTCGATGGTGCCGTTCGTGACCCAGAAAGATGATAAAAGTGACACTGTATGGAAGGTTTATCCGAAATCTTATCCGGATAATTTCGCCGATAAGAAGCCCGGCAACGGTGCTCCCAAGAAAGGAGACAATGATTTGGAAGTTCCCGTGGACAAGGATACGCCTTATTTTGTCTGGTCTTATGTGATTTCAACGGAAAAGGACACCCTTGTCGATTTTGAAAACTACTTCAGACTCATCCCTCCCATTTGTATAACTGCAGATAATGTTGACAAATTGCAAGATTTGGTCAAGGAAGAGAAGTCAAGAGGGGCCGAAATCCGCTTTGCAAGCGATTGTGCTTTGAGTAGTTTGGAAATCAATGAGAACTTTGGAGGCAGAATTATTTCCGGTGGATGGGTTTCGGATTTTGCGGAAATAGATTCAACGAGTTATACCAAAATCGGAACATCCGGTATCACGGTCAGCACGACGGAAGATGATGGTCCCATGTACGGTAATGTAAATCTGTCGTGCTTCGAGATAACGGGTTGTGATGCCGAAGGTATCCTTGTAAATGGAGGTCCGGTATATATCCACGACTGCGATATTCACGACAATAAAGTCGGAATAGCTACGGTTAAAAACTCGAGTTCCATCGTTTATATTTACAACAACAAGATTGCCGATAATACGGATAATAACGTAAAAATCGAAGATGGTGTCGAGAATCATAAAGTTACTGCAGATTACACGCAGGCAACTATTGTCAACAACTTGATATCAGGTGCGAGCATGGGTATCGATGGCGCAGTTGACGCTATGGTGGTGAACAATACATTTGTGGGTGACAATTGGAAACTGGTCGTTGAAGAAGATGCGAAACTTCTGTTCGCCAACAATATCCTGTCCTCTCAAAGCGCCGTAGTCGAGTTCGGCAAGTCATATGCGACATTTGTCGGTAATCTCTACACTAACAAGGTAGAGTTGAAAAGCGACGACAATATTTCAAGAAAGGTTGACGACAAGGAGTCCAATAAGCAAGCGGATGGAATTATCGACAGCAGTTACTACCCGACTGGAGACGCTATCGGTTTCGGTTATCTCGGAGAAGTATCTTACAAGTCCAAGGAAATCAAGGATGGCACCAAGGTGAAGATCAGTGATATTCTTAAGACCTACGACAAGGACCTCGCGGGCAAGAAGCGTGTGGTGAAGGTTGGTGACGATGACAAGGTTGATGCAGGTTGCTATCAGAAACAATAGTTTTTCCGCATAACTGACGTTGAGGGGTTGACCAAAAAGTCAACCCCTTTTGTCTTACCCCCGCTGCTGACGCAGCCGCCCCGGTGGGGCATGCCGCCTGCACTTCGTTCCAGCGGGTGTCTCCGTGGCTCAATGTTCATTTCGCTCACTCCTACACGGCGCTGAGGCGCCTTATTAGAGTCAACCCCTTTTGTTCTGAATAATATTTTGTTGCTATCTCTGTGAGACGGATTAACCATAGTGGCGTTTGCCGGAGAATGTCAAGTCCCAAAGTACAATTATACCAAATGACAGAGGGGCCACACTTACATCAATCAATGAAGAATGGCCGCGGATAAAAAAGGGAAGCCTCTTCTGGAGTGTACGGAGATACCTCTTTCCGAGCGTCTTGACGGGCCGGACAAGTATTCGCCGCTCAATGGCGTTGACCTTGTGCGGAATAAAGTGAAGGAACTGCATATGATGGGGTGCTGCTCGGAATTGCTTGATGTGAAGTACAACGGGCCCTGCCGACACTTCTCACTCTCTTACCTGCCCGTTTCCGTTGACAAGCCACTTGTAGGTTGCAAGTTCTTCCAGGCCCATGGGGCCGCGGGCTCCCAACTTCTGGGTGCTTATGCCGATTTCTGCGCCGAGCCCGAACTGAGCTCCGTCTGAGAAACTGGTCGGAGCATTCACATAGACGCATGCCGCATCCACTTCCATCTGGAACCGCGTTGCGGCTTCGTCGTTTTCTGTAACTATCGTTTCGCTGTGACCGGATCCGTATATGCTGATGTGCTCAAGGGCTTCATCGATACTGTCCACCGTTTTGACAGCAAGTTTGTATGACATGAATTCCGTACCGAAGGAGTCGAGGCTTGCATGTTCCAGAAGGTCGGCAGGATAGTTCCCTTCAAGAGAGGCATAGGCTCTTTCATCCGCGAAAATCGTGACATTCCTCATCGTGGAAAGAAGCTCCGGCAAGTCGGAAAGACGTGCTGAATGCACAATAAGGCAGTCCAGGGCATTGCATACGCTCACGCGACGCGTCTTCGAATTGCATATGACCCTTTTCCCTGTCTCCAGATTTCCGTCGGCATCGAAATAAGCGTCCACGACTCCGGCTCCTGTCTCTATGCACGGAACCTTGGCATTGTTCCGGACGAAATCTATGAGTTTCCTGCCGCCCCTCGGTATCACGAGATCGACCAGACCCGTTGCGGACAGGAGTTCTCCGGCAGCCTCGTGTGTGGCATCGACCATATTGATGACATCAGGAGAGATGCCGTCATTTTCCAGGACTTCCTTTATGAGCCTGACTGCGGCCCCGTTGGAGCCGGAAGCGTCCCTGCCTCCTTTGAGTATACAGGCATTGCCGCTTTTGAAGCACAAAGAAAACACATCAAAAGTCACGTTCGGTCGGGCTTCGTAGATAATTCCTATCACACCGTACGGAACGGTAACTTTTCTGATTCTCAGCCCATTGGGTCGGATAGTGTCCGACAGAATCCTTCCAAGAGGGGATGGCAGGGAGGAAACGGACAACATATCGGTCGCGATGGAAGAAAGTCTGGATTCGTCCAACTTGAGTCTGTCATACAAAGGGTTGGAAGGGTCCATCCTTGAAAGGTCACCGGCATTGGCGGACAAGAGATACGGGATATGGCTCATAATGGCCTCTGACAGGTGCTTCAGCACTTCGACTCTCTTCTCGTCGGAGATGCTCTGCAAAGTCCTTGATGCGGACTTTGTGCGGAGCAGCAAATCTTTTGTATCAGACATGCGGGAACTTATTTGATGAATTCGGTGAACTCGATTTTTTCAGGATTGAAGAACAGATCGAGAAGAACGTTTTCCTTTTTCCCGTTGGCGATGTAGGAAGGAATTCCTTCTGCGGCGACAGACATTGCCGTCTTGAACTTGGACGTCATACCTCCGCGACCGCCTTTACTGATACTGGGGCAGACGAATGACATTTTGTCCTGTTCGCTTGACTTTACCTGCCTGATGACTTTGCCGTCGGCATCGTACAGCCCGTTGACCTTGCTCAGGAGGACAAGCGCCGAAGCGCCCATCATCCGTGCCACGAGACCGGAAAGCTCATCATTATCCGTGAACATCAGTTCGTCAATGCAGATTGTATCGTTTTCATTTACTATTGGAATTATTCCCGCCTGGAGCATGACCTCGATGCAGTTTTTCTGATTGTTGAATTCCCGCCTGGTGGTGAAGTTGCGCTTCTGCGTCAGAATCTGTCCGACCTTTATACCGTATCCGCCGAACAGGTTGTAATATCTGTTCATCAGTCTTACCTGGCCAACTGCCGAATAGAGCTGCCTCTGCTGCACCCTGTCAAGTTTCCTGTTTTCGGATACCAAAGGTCTGCCGCTGGCTACAGCGCCGCTGGTTATGAGTATTATCTCAAATCCTTTGTGCCTCAATGACGCTATCTGGTCAACGAGAGCCGACATCCTTGTATTGTCGATTGTCCCGTCTTCACGGGTCAGGACATTGCTTCCTATCTTGACAACGATGAGATTGGATCTTCTGGTCACGCTTGTCAAAGCGTTGATGACAGACAGGCTGAAGCCTGAAGACTCCATAATGCCGAGTCCCTTGAGAGTCATTCCTCCCGGAGTTGTCACCTTGTCAATCTCATCCTCCGGGTCCAAACCGCTTTCTGCCAGGAGTCCTACGGCTCCGCGGACAGTCTGTCTCACGATTTCTTCAGCCTCGTCCCGTTCGAATCCAAGTGCCGTGCCTCCTGTGGAAGATGCGCTTATGTACCTCATTGCGTAGGCGATTCCGCAGGACGCAAGAGAAGTTCCTGAAATCATCTTGTCCATACTTACCGTCTTGACTGCACCGACTTTCTCGAAAATCGACGCAATCTGTCCGGTCTGTTCCGGAGTGGTTGTCACAGGAACGACGAATGTCATGCTCTGAGCGACATCAATGGCGGTATTGGGAATGGCATAGGCTATCGGTGCTCCGTCTCCCAGCCATCCTGCAAGACTCCTTTCATTCACTCCGGGCGCCATACAGACAACCATCTGACGCTTGAAGTCCATCAGACCGGCGAGTGTTGAAGAAACCTGTTCGACTCCGGCAGGGGGTACCACGATAAAGACAATATCAGCAGACAAAACAGCGTTGCGATATCCGTCACTGCCAAACACAACGGTGCTGATTCCGCTCTGCCTGAATTTCTTCAATCTGGAAAGGGATCTTGATGCTACAGTGACGTCTGACTTCTCACCGGCCACATATTTTGCGAAGGCGCGGGCCGCCGCCCCGCCCATATTACCGGCACCGACAAATAAATATTTCATGATTTGTTTCCCACTGTTATTTCATTATGAACATCTGGTCAAAATGAGTGACCTTGAGAACCTCCAGGATATCCTCATTGACACCCGACAAAGTAACCTGCCGCCCCTGCGCCGCACAAGCCTTCCGCAGACGCAGAAGCACGCGCAAGCCCGAACTGGCAATATATTCAAGCGCATTGCAGTCTATGATCATAGGCTTTGACGCCATCCCTTCAAGTCTCTTGACAGTGGGCTCTGCCTGCTCGGCGGCCGATGTGTCAAAACTTCCGCTCATTACGACGGTTACGTTTTCAGGATTATCCTGGATTTTGATTTCCATAATAATTGTTGTTTTATGATTCAGTCTTGATAAATTTCACGCACAGCATCGTGACATCATCACTCAGTTCCGCTCCGGAAGTATGTTGTATGACGCGCTCCAGCACTTTCCCCACGACATCGGAAGCGCTGCCATCCGATACGGATTCCGCCGCCTGCATCATAGGCCCGGGCCCTAACACGTTTTCATCGGGATTCATAGCCTCCGTGACGCCGTCAGTATATAACAGCAGTATATCCCCGGGCAGGAGAACCGCAGACCTTGAAATATACCTCTCGCCATCATATATGCCGAGTGGCATATTGTCAGAAAGCGGGAAGAATTCAGCCTTGCCGTTCCGTACCAGTACGGGTGCGCCGTGACCGGCATTGACATACTCAAGCCTGCCGCTGGCAAGGTCAAGGCAGCCGAACCAGAAGGTAATGAACCGGCAGTTTTCATTGTCGGCGCAAAGGGAAACGTTGATTCTTCCGGCAACATCGGCGGCGGCAGTATTCCCGGCCGCGACACTGCGGAAAAGATAATGGGTCGCAGCCATAAACAACGATGCCTGAACACCTTTGCCGCTGACATCGCCTATGCAGAAATAAAGCGTGTTCCCCAAAATGAAATAGTCATACAGGTCGCCTCCGACTTTGCGCGCCGGATACAGCGTGGCCGAAATGTCTATCCCCTTCCGCTCCGGGAATGGAGGCGATACGTGCGGAATCAATTCTTTCTGCGCGGCTGACGCGAGCTGCATCTCATTGTCCATTACGGCTTTCTCCTTCTCGATGAGATACTGTCTGCGGGCAAACGGCCTCGCTACGTGTCTCACCACAAAAGCAATGGCAAGCACCAGCAGGATGGACATAAGCAGAATCATCACGCCGAGAGAGACCAACCTTTTACGAACTTCCTCTTCGATGATATTCCTGTCTGCGGAAAGTATGACTTTCCAGCCGAGATGCCCTATTTCGGCTTCCCTGACAATCAGATCATCAGGTGACAGCTTCAGAATATAGTCATCCGGCGCTACCAGCATCGCGCCATTGCCATTATAAATGCTGATGTCTATGTCTTCCCTGATTTTGTAGCTTGTCACGAAGGAGGTGACATAACTCAAGGGAACCCACGAATAAGACACGCCGGCATGCTCGCCTTCATCGTCAAAGACAGGCATCACATAGCATACGATATCAAGCCCGCTGATTTCTCCTTCAGTCGGGTCGCTCCACATCGACGTTTCTCTGTCATAGCACTCCTGCCAATGATATCTCGCATCCGGTTCACCTTCGTAAACCTTTGTGCCCGACAGGATTCTGCCGTTATGGTCGAGGTATGCATACCGCTCGCAGAACTTGCCGACAAAGCCATAATCTTTACTATAGATGATTGACATCCCCAGGATGTCGTTTATGGAATATACGGTATGGTAAAGTACGGAGTCCAGATCACTTATGTCTTCCACAAGGAGAGATGCGGTATTGACTATAGTCCTGGTCGCATCCTCAATGCGCAACATTCTCTGCTCGATGTTCCTGGTAATGGCGACAAGGTCGTCGGAGATGCGGTTGTCAAGCATCCTCTCGTAATCCCTGCTTATGCGGCCTGCCATTATCACGAGTACCGCCGTAGATATAAGCAGAACCGCAGAAGTAACAAAAACCGTCATCCTGATCTGCAGGCCTCCTTTTGTCATTGCTTCGTTGCACCTTGCCATAATACCGCAAAGTTAAGACTTATTTTGGCTTTCATATAAACAATTTGACAATCTTTATATTATCCGGCAGTTCGTGATTGCCGAAAATTGTGTAATTTTGCGTATCGCTCAACAGTTTCCGAGTATATGAAAGGGGAACAATTATTCAAACAAGTGCGTTCAGGTCTGTTCTATGTGGAGTATGATGACTTTGACTTCGACAAGGCCGCAGAGCTGACGAATGAACGGTACCGTCCGGTCGGGCCGATGTGCTCCGGCATCAGGAAGGGTGATTGCATCGGACGGAACGCAGACGTGTATGCCGGCTTCGATACCGTGCTTGTGATGCGGCTCAGCCGCAAATGCGCCCGCTATTCGTCCTTGGGAATCGTAACGGATTACTTCATCCCGTCTCTTCCGGATATGATAGCCGGACAGGAAAAGGATGACACGTATTGTATTTTGCCGCAACTGGTAGGTGACGGAATCAACGAAAAGGGGGTTGCGGTTATGATGTTTATGGTGCCGAACAGCGAGGCTTCCGAAGACCGTTCAAACTGGGGCGGTCGGGGATGGGGCAAAAGTGCGGCATATACAAATCGAAGTGCGGACAAGACTTACAACACGATGCTGTTGGCGAGACTTGTGCTCGACAATGCCGCCAATGTGGATGAGGCTGTTGAACTTGTCAAGGCTGTCAACTGGTTCGACCCCGACAGATTCTCTTCGAGCGGCAATGCCGGCTCGCTGAAATGGCTGGTGGCAAACCCTCGAAAATCCGCTGTCATCGAATGTATTGACAACGAAATGAAAATTCAGATTACTGAAGATATCGACCGCCCGTCATCCTGTACTCTGACGACAAATTTCAGTTTGTATCTCCTCTCGAAGGGTATTATTCAGGATGGTGCGTCAGGATATGAACGGTACGACCAGATGCTTGAACTATATGACAAGGAAGATGATTCCATTGAAGGACTGAAACGAATCCTCAAGTCAGTGTCAATGCCTGAAAAATACAGCCGTGACATTTCAGATAAATTTTTCTTTGCCACCGATTATCTGTGGTGCGAATCACCTTCAGGCAGACATTTCACCTCGACGGAACTTTATCGTGGAGACGCAAAGCGGAATCCCGATTTCCTTGAAACCGTCAACCTGGAGAAAAGCAGATATTTTGACAAATCTTCAAGACCGGAGAATTTCAAGCAGTCGGTCACTATTTATACCGCCTTATACGACTTGGAAAAAAAGATCCTTCACCTGATGTACAATGCAAGTCCCGGTGATGGCAGATGGTTTGAATTTGAGTTATGAAGAATATTGCAGTAATAGTAAAGCAAGGCAGAATTTCGTGGTCTCCCACAAAAATAGCCGTGGGTTTGAACGAATATCTCAACAGCAAAGGATATTCGTCGAAATTGTATTTTTCCGAAGGAGATGCAGACATTGATGGGTTTGCCTTCGGCAACAAGGTTGACCTGGCAATCCACAAGCTGCTCTTCCGTATCACGGGCAAGGACGGCTGTTACTCCCGTCTCGCAACAAGAAAACTGCTTAAGGAATTCGACAGGAACAACGTCGATACGATATATATCACGATGCTGCATTCGTTCTTTATCAATGAGACAATGCTTTTCGATTACATCAAGAAGCGTGGCATCCACGTAGTAAATATAATGCTGGATGAGTATGCCTTTTCCGGCAAATGCCATTTCAACTTCGGTTGCGCCCAGGTAGAGCACGAATGCGTGAATTGCCCGTATCTCCGAAAACATCCCGTTTGTCTTATGAAATCAGGCCCTCATAAAGTCTTTCTGCGCAAGAAACGCAATTATGAAGGCACCGATATGGTCTTCGTGGGTCCGGAGATGGCTCTCTGCGGTGCACGGCGTTCCCCTCTTACGAAAGACAGAATGCTAATCGAAGCCGACGAATGCATCGACACACGCAGGTTCCATCCGAGGGACACGACCACCCTTCGCAGGGAGCTGGGCATTCCCGAAGACAAGATTGTGTGTATGTGCGTTGCGGTATATGACGGAATCCATCACGAGCGCAAGGGGGTACCTTATTACATAGAGTTGGCCAGACGCTTTGAGAATGACGACCGTTTCGTTTTCGTACAGGTGGCCTATGTTGCTGAATATCCCGGCGGCCTGCCCGGGAATTACATCGCGAAAGGCTTTATCAACGATATCGATACAGTGGCTGAATATCTGTCCCTGGGCGACCTGTTCATATTCCCGTCTGTGGCCGACACAATGCCCAACACCTGCCTGGAAGCCCTTGCCTGCGGAACACCCCTGCTCTGCTGGAAGGTATATGGCAACGAGAAGATGGCTCCGCCGGAGATTGCCACCTTCGTCACTCCGACAAATCTCGATGAGATGGCCGCCGTCGTGAACAAGTTGGAAAAGAAGAGTGAGGATATGATAAACAAATGCCGTGAATATGCCGTGAAGAGGTATGACAACCAGGCAT
>JAKSKB010000022.1 GCA_024401975.1 Bacteroidales bacterium
AGCGGCTTCCCGAGCGGAAGCGAGGAGAGAACCGCCGCCGCGACGGGCGCTTCGCTCCCGCGCCTGACCGATTGCAGAAGACAAGAAGCAGCGGGGGTAAGACAAAAGGGGTTGGCCAAAAGCCAACCCCTTTTGTCTGATCATTACAGCTTGCGCGGACTATTGCGCGCCGCCTTTTCTTGACGAGTACATTATCTTGAGCGCCGAACAACGCCTCAGTTCCTGCTTGACGTCAGTGATGATACCCATCCTGACATCTTCGTCAGCTCTGATGACCGTAGTCATGAACTGGCGGTCTCCTTCGCTCATACTCTCACGCTCTGCGGCAATGAAGTCGCGGATGTCGTCAGTACTCTTGAAAGAATCGTTCAGCTGGATACGGGAATCGGTACCGAACGTAGCCTGATACTGCTTCGTGGGAGTCCCGATGTTGATGTATGAAGCGAGGTCTTTCCTTTCAAGTTTTACCGACTCGGAAGCCTCAGGAATCTTTACGATGACCTTGTTCTCAGTTTCACGCAACTGAGTCGTAACCATAAAGAAGAAGAGAAGCATGAACACGATGTCGGAAAGGGAACTCGACGTTACTGCCGGAACTTCCTTCTTGTTGTTTCCACCGAATTTTGACATAATTTTCTCTCCTTATTTACTTTTTGGCTACGTCCTTCGGCTCGGCTTCGGAAATGTTCTGAGGAATAGCTTTCTTGACTATCTCCTGCTTATCTTCGTCAAGCCTTAAGAACGGTTTGCCGTAATTCCTGTATGAGAATTCATCACGGAGTTCGTTAATCGCCTTCACGAGCTCATTCTGCACCGCAATGTACGCGTGGTAACTTGTACCGCGGTCGTTCTGCAGAGATATTACACCCTTGGAGACGGGGCACTGACCGTAACCCTCGATTTCTTTCATCTCCTTTTCGGGGAGATTGGGATTGTTGGCGGGGTTGCTGAGGAATTCCTTGATTTTATCTTTAAGCTGGCTAACATCCATTGGTTCATTACCGGCGAGAAGCCTGTCAGCCTGGTTGATCTTGACAACGATGATGTTGCGGCGATTAACCTTCTGGTCCTCCACCTTCTGATTCTTGTCAGGGATAGGCGGGAGACGGCGCGACAAACCTGTCTGTGACCCCATCGTGGTTGTCATGAGGAAGTAGCACAGAAGCAGGAACGCGATATCGGCTGTCGAGCTTGAATTGATTGCTGGTGTTTTTTTCTTACTAGCCATAGCTTCCGGTTATTGTTTGTTACGTACTGACATGACTATTTCACCTGCAATGATGGAGCCTATGGCAACCACGCCTGCTATGTAGGTGAGGTTGAGTATTGTATCAGTAAGTTTGAGCGTAATTGCTGCCGGCTGGTCAACGGTGAGGCCGACTGCCGGTTTGCCGGGCGAGATGAGATATACTACAAAACATATTGCAGCGATAGCTACAAGACCGATGAGGGCTTTGAGAAGGCTTTTCGGATTGTTTTTGTAAGAAATCAAGGCACCGACAACGACAACGGCGAGTACCGCCAGGCAGATCATGACGTAGGCCCATCCGAGAAGGGCGTTGACAGGTGCCGTAGCGGTTTCACCCAATGAGGGCCAACCTGTGACAAATCCCCAAACCAGAATGGCCACGCTGACAACTATCAGCGCCAACATCATGATTTTGAATATTTTACCAAAATTCTTCATTATCGAAGTCTGTTAGAATGAAGATTATTACTTATTGTTGAATTTTGTCAATGCATCGATGAGGCAGATTGAAGAATCTTCCATATCAATGGTGATGGAGTCAATCTTCGCAAGGATGTAGTTGTAGAACACCTGAAGAATCATCGCAACGATGAGACCGCCTACGGTTGTGATCAATGCGACCTTCATACCTCCGGCAACAACGTTAGGGGAGATGTCTCCGGCAGCCTGGATGGCATCGAACGCCTGAATCATACCGATAACGGTACCGAGGAATCCGAGTGACGGTGCAAGAGCGATGAACAGGGAAATCCAGGAAAGACCGTTCTCCATATTGCTCATCTGTACGGAACCGTAGGAAACGACGGTTTTCTCGACAACGTCAACTCCCTGGTCGTAACGGAGGAGACCCTGATAGAAAATCGAAGCGACAGGACCGCGTGTATTGCGGCAAACGTCCTTTGCGGCCTCTATTCCGCCTTTTGCGAGAGCTTCCTCGACCTTGGCTACGAGGGCCTTTGCGTTAATCTTGGAGAAAGAGAGGTAAAGTATGCGCTCGATTGCGAGAGCAAGACCGATGATAAGGCAGAGAATAATGAGAGACATAAACCCTGCGCCACCCTCAATGAATTTTGTCTTGAGAGCCTGGTTGAGGGGAACTTCTGATTTGACGTCAAAAGGATTGACCTCTTCAGCAGCCACATTCTCAACTGCAGCAGCTTCAGGAGCTTGCTGTTCCTGAGCCGAAGCGATGTTTGCAGACAGAGCCAAAACGGCAAGAGCTGTCAAAACCATGAAAAACTTTTTCATAACGTGTTTTTTGTGATTTGATTAATAATGTATTTAAATAGTTGATATTGTCAGCATATCTAAAATTCTTTGCAAGATAACAATTAAATTCAAAATAACAAGCATTAATCGGATATTTCGCCTTTCAGATTGTGCCCGAGCATCGACTTCACGGTTTCGTTGTCCCTGTTCCCGCCCATCAGGCAGAACAGTTTGGCCAGTGCGCTTTCCGTGGTGGAGTCCCGTCCCGAGATAACCCCTGCGTCCCTGAGCGCCCGGCCGGTGCTGTAAAGATCCATATTCACTTCGCCACGGAGGCACTGGGTTACGTTCAGAATGATTTTGCCTGAGGCGCACGCTTCTTTTACAATGTCTATGAACCACGGCTTCGAAATGGAATTGCCCGAGCCGTAGGTTTCCAGAATGACTGCCCTGATGCCGTCATCACACATAAGATGCCTTGCCACGTGTTCGGTTATGCCGGGATGAACCTTTACTATCGACACCCTCGTGTCGAGTTCGGTGTGGATGCCCAGATTCTTTCGGGAACTGTGGTGGATGAAAGCCGAATTGTATTTTATATCTATGCCGGCAGTGGCCAGGGGGGGGATAGTTGGGGGAGCAGAATGCATCGAAGCCGGAAGAATTTATTTTCGTGCTCCTGTTCCCTCGGAAAAGCTGCGAGTTGAAGAATATGCACACTTCCGGAACCATCGCTTCACCGGATGAATCCTTGGCGGATGCTATCTCTACGGCGGAAATGAGGTTCTCCTTGCCGTCCGTCCGCGGCTCACCCACCGGCAACTGGCTCCCCGTAAAAATCACCGGTTTGCGCAACCCGTCCAGCATAAAACTCAAGGCTGATGCCGAGTAGGCCATCGTGTCCGTGCCGTGGAGAACTACGAATCCGTCATAATTGTCATAGTTGTCCCGTATCATTTCGGCAAGTTCCTGCCACATCGACGGCTCCACGTCGGAAGAGTCGATGAGCGGATCGAATGTGCAGGAATCTATTCTGAATGCGAATTTCCCCAGTTCGGGAACTTCTTCCATCAATACCTTGAAGTCAAATGGCCTGAGCGCCCCGTCAACGGGGTCTTTTTTCATACCTATGGTTCCTCCCGTATAAATCAGGAGCAAGGCTGCCTTGTTGTCTTTCATATTCCGAAAAGTCTTGTAGAATTGGAAGTTGTCACTTCCGCGACCGTATCTGTGTCCGTCCCTTTCAATTCCGCGATTTTCGCGGCGATGAGCGGTATGTTGGAACTCTCATTCCTCGTGCCCCTGAGTGGTGACGGCGCCAGATAGGGGGCATCGGTTTCCAGGACAATCCTTTCGAGAGGAATTTTCCTGACGGCTTCGGCCACTCCCGCGTTCTTGAACGTGACGACCCCTCCGATTCCGACGTACCAGTCGCCATACTTCGAGAGTCTCCGGAAAGTCTCCGCGCTTCCGCTGAAAGCGTGCAGATTCCCTCTGAGCGCCAGCCCGCGGCATTCGTCCAGTATCTTGAAGAAATCTTCCGTGGCATCGCGCAGGTGTATGTTGACCGGAATGTCAAGTTCTGCCGCTATCTCAAGTTGTGCCTTGAAGACCTTCTTCTGCTCGCGTGCAAATTCGGTGGAGAAATGGTAGTCGAGCCCGATTTCTCCCATAGCCACGATGCCGGGTGCCCGGGCGGCTGCGTCAGCCAGCTCCAGTTCCTTCTCCCAGCCGCTCCCGACAGAACCGGGATACAGACCCGCCATAGGAAAGAGAATCCCGGGATGGCGCGCTGCGACGGCCAGCATCGCCCCCCTTTCCCCGCTGTCTATGTCCGGTAGAATCATTTTGGTGACTCCGCTGTCGAGAGCCCTCCCGATGAAGGAGTCTTCGTATCCTGCGAATGCCTCATCCGTGATGTGCGTATGCGTGTCTATGAATACGGCCATATATGCAAAGGTATGAATTTTATACGAAATTAATCAACTCGTCACGAGATGCGGAGAGAATATCTCCTGAGCAGGTCCGATTCCAGAAAACCGTCATTCTCAAGTTTCTGCACGGCTTTCCGGACCGTATGGAAATCCAAACCCATATACCCGCAGAGTTCGTCTGCTGACGCCAGTCTCAATTTCTTGACTGTAAGAGCAACGTCGGTCATCAGTTCGAGATCTGCCACGTCGGAACCGTATCGGGCGAGGATTTCCTCGCGGAGCGACAGTTTGGATTTTCTGTTCCATTCTCCAAGGCCGAGGTCGCGCATAAGTATGCCCGTATCGCTTATCGCTTTGGCCTTGTCTGCTGCGATGAGTGCGTTGCATCCTTGTGAGCGCAGGTCATCAATGCGTCCCGGAAGTGCGAAAAGTCCCCGGTCATATCCGAAAGCGAAATCTGCGGTAATCATTCCTCCTCCCTTCCGTTTGGATTCTATCAGGATGGTGGCGCTGCTCAAACCTGCGATGATTCTGTTCCTGCGGAGGAAATTGACGGGCTGGGCCTTTGTTCCCGGGGGATAGTCGGTCAGCAGGGCACAGCCTGGAGTGCCTTCAAGCCGTTTGGCGAATGTGGAGTGGCGCATCGGATATATCGAGTCTATTCCGGTGGGCAATACGGCCAGTGTTTTCAGCCCGCATTCGAGCGCGGCCGAGTGTGCGGTTATGTCAGTCCCGAGGGCGAATCCGCTCACGACAGCCGGCTTCTCCCGGCATTCCGACATCGCAGTGACTATTTTCCTGCACCACTCTGTCCCGTATTGGGAGATGTCCCGCGTACCCACTACAGATATGAATGCGCCGGGCGCGAAAATCTCCGCAGGCTCCGATACTGACTTCAGGTACAGCCCTGTTGGGCAGTCCGGGCATTCGGCGAGAGCTTCGGGAAATGCCGGGTCGCTGATGTGGAGGTAATGGAATGCGGGGTCTTTGGAAAGTTCTTCCAATTCCTTCGCGCTTTCACGGTACAGTGCTATGAAATCGCAGTCCCGATACTTGGAATAAGGGCCGAGTATTTCCTTTATTGCACCGGCTCCCATTCTGAAAAATTCTTTCGCGCTGCCGAGGTGGGTGATGATTCCTCTCGCAATTGCCGGCTCGAAACCGAATGCCTTGCCCAGCGCGCAGCAGGCGATGTTTTCCTCATCCGTTCTCATAGTTGTTCAAGTTCAATGCCGGCAATATAGGGCTGAAAAGCAGAAAAAGACCTTCAAAAAGATAAATTTTCGAAGGTCTTTTTTTAGTATGTCACCGTAGTGGGGCGGTTTTTACAAAATCAGCATAGCATCTCCGTAAGGTCCGAAGCGGTATCCTTCCTGCAGGGCCACTTCGTATGCATTCATCACGGACTCGAATCCTCCGAATGCGGCTACCGACATCAGCATCGTGGACTCCGGCATATGGAAATTGGAAACAAGGGCGTCCGGAATGGAGAAATTGTAAGGGGGGAATATGAATTTGTCTGTCCAGATATCTGCAGACTTGACTTCCTTGTCCGTGGTCACGTAGGTTTCCAGTGCCCTCACCGTGGAGGTGCCCACGGCTACAATCCTGTTCCCCTTCTTCTTCGTCGCGTTGATGATGGTGGCGGCTTCCTGGTCTATAATCATCCGTTCGGCATCCATCCTGTGTTTCGACAAATCCTCGACCTCAACCTTGCGGAACTGCCCTATGCCGAGGTGAACGGTGATGAAGGCCTTGTTGATGTCTTTGAGAATCATTCTGTTGAGCAACTCCCGGCTGAAATGCAGTCCGGCAGCAGGAGCAGCTACCGCACCTTCGTTTGCGGCATATATGGTCTGGTAGTTATCCTTGTCGGATTCATCGGGACCTGCTTTCACGAACAGGGGAATGGGCGTCTTGCCCATCGCGTAGAGCATATCCTTGAATTCTTCGTACGAACCGTCATAGAGGAATCTGAGTGTGCGTCCGCGCGAAGTGGTGTTGTCAATGACTTCCGCCACAAGGCTGTCGTCTTCACCGAAATACAGTTTGTTGCCTATGCGTATCTTGCGGGCCGGTTCCACGATTACGTCCCATAGACGCTGATCGCGGTTGAGTTCCCGCAACAGGAATACCATTATGTCTGCTCCGGTCTTTTCTTTTCTTCCGTAAAGTCTGGCGGGGAATACCTTCGTGTCATTGAACACGAAAGTGTCCCCTTTACCGAAATATTCGATGATTTCCTTGAAAATGCGATGCCTGATTTCCCCCGTCTTTCTGTCGAGGACAAGCATTCTGCATTCGTCCCGCCATCTTGTGGGTTCTGTGGCGATTCTGTCCTTAGGCAGCGCGAATCCGAATTGGGATAGTTTCATATAGAATATAGTGATGATACTTATATCATACGGATGGAGGTGCGAAAAAGTTTCAGACTTTCGCTTCCCTGAAAACTTCCTGTATGGAAGGGTAGGTGTTTTTCAGGAAGGGCGGCAGACTGGATTTGGCAACCCAGGCGGCTTTCGATATGTCTTCCTCATTCTGAGGCACCAGATCGACGGGATCGGTATAAAGCATATCGTACCACCAGCTGTGCTTCAGATGCCAGATTCCGTCACGGAGGTAGCAGTGGTCAGTCACGCAGATGAGGTTTCGCAACTCCAACGCACTCACTCCTGTCTCCTCCCGGACTTCGCGTAGCGCCGTCACCCTGATGTCTTCCCCTTCCTCCTGATGACCTTTGGGCAGATCCCACAGTCCGTATCTCTTTATAAGAAGGTAATCCCCCCTCTTGTTGGATACGAGCCCCCCTGCCGCATTCACTTCCTTGAACTCGGAGCGCAATTTTCCGTAGGCGTCTTCTGTGTCGCTTGTCGGGATGTAGATGCGGTTGAGGGAATCGGAGTTCTCGAACATTCCTACAAGTGAATGAAGGCTTATTCCGCTCCCTGAATGGAATACGACTGCATTGGGGTCTGCAAGCGCCTGGTCGCCGGACTCGCATATCACTATGCAACGCTTTTCGAAATAGATTTTTTTATTCATATCTTTGCAGAGAAGGAATGCAAAATTAACATTGTTTTTCAAATCGGTGCAATATGTCAGCAGAATATGTAAGCAAGCACGGGGACATTTCCCGTCCGCCGTCTGAATTGTATATGTCTTTCACGGATATGCGCAATTTCGCGGCGATGCTCCCGGAGGAGAAGCGTCAAGGCGTGAAAGCCGGTTTCGACTCCATTTCGTTTGAAATTCAGAATTTCAGCGTGGGAGTGAAGGTGGACGGACGTTTCCCTTACTCGAAGATAGTCTATGTGGATGACGGAGCTCCGTTCCGTTTCAAGGTGACCTTGTTTTTCGATGAAGGCAGAGAACCTTCCAGAACGGATTTCCATATCGAAGTCGAGGCCGAGCTTAATCTTATGATGAAGATGATGCTGGGCTCGAAGATAAAGGAGGGAATGGACAAGATAATCGACGCTATGGAGGATCCCACCCGATTCGCTTCCGAATTCAAGTTCTGATGACGGGGTACGAACTTGCGCTTTCCACGCTCGGAGGCGAGCCTTCCGTTTCCATCAGGCTGAATCCTTTCAAGAAAACGGATTCGTTTCCGGAGGGATTTTCCGTGCCATGGTGTGAATTCGGCCGCCTGCTCCGCTCCCGTCCGTCCTTCACTCTGGATCCCCTGTTCCACGCCGGTGCTTATTATGTCCAGGACAGTTCGGCGATGTTCGTCGGCTATCTGTTCCGAAAATTTCTTCCGGCGGTAACGGCGAAGACCGTGAGAGTGCTTGACTTGTGCGCCGCACCGGGCGGCAAGACCACAGATCTGGCAACTTCGCTGAGGCTTGCGCGCGGTGATGATTTCGTACTGGTCTCCAATGAGGTGATGAAGCAGCGCGCCAGGGTGCTTTCCGACAATGTTGCGGTCTGGGGTGACCCCAACGTGATTGTTACGTCGGTGGATTCTTCCGCTTTTGCTTCTTTCGGCTCGTGGTTCGATGTCATCGTGGCAGATGTGCCCTGTTCGGGAGAGGGAATGTTCAGGAAAGATGCGCGGGCGCGCGAAGAATGGTCGGAGGATGTCGTGGAACTCTGTCGCGTGCGTCAGCGGAAAATAGTCGCGCAAGCCTGGCCGTCCCTGCGGGAAGGGGGCTTGCTCATATATTCAACCTGTACGTTCGAGGACGGAGAAAATGACGGCAATGTCGAATGGATAGCGGATACTTTGGGTGCAGAGATGCTTACTGCCGGAGGTCCGGCTCCTTTTGATGGTGTGAGAAAAACACGTACCGGCTATCTTCTCGTGCCCGGAGAAGTTCCAGGGGAGGGACAGTTCGTCGCCATTCTGCGCAAGACGTCCCAGGCCCCGCCCACGAGCAGGTTCTGCCGTATGGAATCTCTCAAGCCGCTCCGTTGCGGAGTTAACCGCGGTGTACTGAAAGGGAAAGATTTCGTTCCGGATCCGGATTATCCGCTCAGTCTTGCATTTGCCTCTGAAGAATACGTTTCGGCGGAAGTCAGCCGGGCGACGGCGCTGTCCTATCTGCATAGGGACGCAATCACTCTGCCTCCGGGTACGTCGAAAGGATATATAGTGATAAGATACGAAGGATTGCCGCTGGGGTTCGTGAAGAATCTGGGCGGCCGCTGCAACAATCTTCTTCCTCCCGGAAGAAGGATATTGATGGATGTGAAATGACAAAGAAAATTTTTATCGCCGCATTGGCGGCAATCGTCTGCACCGGAATATACGCGCAGACCACGGCTGAACAGTATAGGGAGCGCTATTTCACTCTCGTGAAGAGGGTGGGGGCCGACGGTGTCGGGGTGGAGACGCTTCTTGAAAAATGGGATGCCGCGTATCCTGATGACAAGGAAATGATGTGCGCCCGGGCGGTGTTCTTCCTTGTAAAGTCGAAGACCTCGCGGGTCGTGGAGAAAAATCAGCAGAAATATATGGGAGAGAAGCCGATAATGTCCCTCAAAGACAGCCTCGGCGTTGCCCATAATTATTTTGAAGAATATGATTACGATGACGCGTATTTCTCAAAGGCCGACAAGATGATGGAACGCGCCATTGCGGCCTATCCCTATGACCTGGATTTGCGAAGCAACAAGATATTCGCGCTTATAGGCTACGAGAAGGAGAATCCAGATATGGTCGTGCAGACCATCAAGGGCCTGATAGACTATAATTTCTCATCGAAGCCCGCCTGGATTACAGGTGGGGAGAAAGCATCGGGGGACGATTTCAATGACCTTATCCAGAGGGTCTGCTATATGCTCTTCTCGATAAACAGCCCGTCGGGGATGGAAGCTTTCAAATCTGTCTCGGAGAAGATGCTCTCATATCTTCCCAAGTCGCCAATCTTTCTCAGCAACCTCGGCTCGTATCATCTGGTTTACGGTCACAACCCCAAGGCGGCGTTGAAGTGTTATCAGAAGGTGCTCAAGATAGAGCCCGGGAACTATCCTGCCGTGAAGAATTGCGTAATCGCGGCCAGAGAGTTGAAAGATAAGAAATTGGAGAAAAAATATCTTGAACTGCTGGCGACTGTCACGAGCAATGATATGGAGCGCGAATCGGCGAAGGTGAGGGCGGAGTCTCTGGGGAAGTGACGAGTTTATGGAAGTGTCCCGTTTTATAGCCGGCAGGCTCAAGTTCAAGGGCAGGATCGCGACCGTATCGATTGCGATATCCTTCCTTGTGATGATTGTCTCACTGGCCGTGTCTTCCGGTTTCCGGAGGGAGATACGCAGGGGGGTGGCCGGGATTGCGGGTGATGTCAGGCTGACGGATGTCCGTCAGGACTATCTCAGCGAGGATTCTCCGCTTGCGGCGTCTCCCTCCTGGCTTGCGGCGGTGGATTCGATAAAGGGCGTACGCGAGATAAGACCCGTGATATACCGCGCCGGCGTCATCAAGAACGGAGAAAATATACACGGAGTGGTTTTCAAGGGAGTTGAAACTGATGACAGCCTGGCATTTCAGGCCCGTATCCCTTCCAGACTGGCCACCCTCCTTGATATTGCTGAAGGTGATGAAGTTCCGGCGTATTTTGTCGGCACAAGGGTGAAGGCGAGGAAATTCAAGGTGAGCGGAATCTATCAGAGCATACTGGGGATGGACGAGGCCCTTGTGGTCTATGTTTCTATCGATGACCTGCGGCGTCTCAACGGTTGGCAGGAAGGAGACGTTTCCGCTTTTGAAATCTCATTGGATGACAGATACGAAAATCCCCGTGCTATCAATGAAAAGACTTCGGAGATAGGAGCAGTCACGATGATGTGCGGGGATGATGAAGCGTCCTCCGTTCTCGCATCTTCCGTGGTTCAACGTTTCCCGGAACTGTTCGACTGGCTGGGCATCATAGATTTCAACGTGGCGTTCATTCTTGTGCTGATGACTGTCGTAGCGGGTTTCAATATGATTTCCGGTCTTTTGATTCTTCTTTTCAGGCACATTTCCACGATAGGTACATTGAAAGCTATGGGTATGACGGACAAGGGGATATCGGCCGTGTTCCTTCGGGTGAGTTCCACTCTGGTTCTTAAAGGTATGGCGGCGGGAAATGCCGTTGCCATCCTTATATGTGCGGTGCAGGGTGCCACTCACGTGATGAAATTGAATCCGGAGAATTATTTCGTGTCGTTTGTGCCGATGCACTTGAACGTTCCGCTGATTCTGGCGGTGGACATAATCTCCTACGTCGTCATAATGTGTCTTCTACTGCTGCCGTGTATGTTCATCTCGAAGGTTGATCCTGCGAAAACGGTACGCTCCGCTTGAATTCTTCATAAAGAGAAAGTACCTCGTTGACGTGAAACGAAGTTTCTCCGCTGAAAGCCATTCCCGGCCGGTTTGAGTCCGCCACTGCGACCAAGTCGCTTTTCATCGTGGCCATCAGTGCAATGAAACCGGCCCAGGTGCTGTCGAATGAGTGTCTGGACTCCGCATAATCGATGCAATTCAGGATTTTTGTCTGTCCTGCGTTGTATGCTGCAATCGTAAAAAGCGGAACTTCTTCCTTTTTCTTTACCTTTCGTCTGAAAATTTTCTGAAGGTCGCTGAGATATCTTACCCCGGCTCTGATGTTCTCTTCCGGGTCGAGTATGTCCCGCACTCCGTATTCCTCGGCGGTCGCGGGCATCAGTTGCATCAATCCCGCCGCGCCGCGCCTTGAAAACGCTTCTATACGGAAATGGGATTCCTGCCAGGAGAGTGCGGCCAGAAGTCTCCAATCCCAGCCAAGGTGCGTCGAATATGTCTTGAAAAGACTGTCATAAGGGCACAAGACCTCTCTGACCGTGCCTTGACGGGACATATTGTACGGATTGTCAGGGACATCGAGGAAAGTTTCCCTGAACAGGGAATCTTCCTCCGCTTTATCCAGCCATCCGTTTATCGTTTTCAATCTGCTGCGCTCATCTGCGGGGACAACCCAGACCAGCCCGCCTATTTCGCGGCTTGCAGCGATGCTGTCACATCCATCGAGTCTTCCGGGGTGAATGACCACCATATCCAGGACTCCGGCCTTCAGTGAATCAATGAAAGACTCGCGGTTACGCGTTATCCGTATCTCGCACCTATCGGTTACATAGTCGGATGAAAAGCGTTTCAGCAACGCATATTGATACCCGTGTGCCAGTCCCTCCGTGGTATCATCATAGGCTTTCAGGTCAAGACCGCATCTCAGATTTCTGTATATGGCAGCTTCGTCATTGTGGCGGCGGATGATTACTCCCGTGAGGATACCGGTGACGGAGGCGGCAAGCAGGGCGGAGGCCGTGATGAGGGCTCCCTTACGACTGATTCTTTTCATCGTTGAACCGGTTTCTGGCCGTCAGCGCCGTTTCTTGAGGAATGGCTGTGATTTTTCCCTGGTTGCAGGTAGAACGGCCAGAAGATGCCTATCTTGAATGCTCTTGTGGTCCGGAGGTAGTGGTCGGCTCCGAAGAATGAGCGGGAAGGCACCCCCATCAGGACGTTCTCGACTTTCAGGAAGATGATTGCGCGCTGCCATCTCATATTCACAAAGGCGTCCACGAACGGGAAATTGCCATATTCCCTTTCGTTCTGATTGTGGAACACTCCCAAAACGGGATTCCAGCCCGGCGCATACCAGGGAGTGTTGTACCAGGCGTTTGCGCCTATCTGCATATCCATCGCTCCCTTGCCTATGGGAAGCTGGATGTAATACCTGAGGTTCGCCGAGAAGGCCGGCACGTTTGCAACAGTCTTGTCCGACGACATCTGGAAGAGCAGCCTGTGGTCCAGATGGAATCTCCACAGCACAAATTCCTTGTCAAGCTCCAGCGACAGCACGTTTGCCACGCGGTCTGACTGGCGCACAATACCTTCTTCGTCGAAATATATGCCGTTGCCCAGAAGCCCGTATGCGGCCGAGAGGTTCAACTTCCAGAGAGGTATGCCCAGTGACCCTTTGATTCTGGTGTCGGAGATTTTCTTGAACTCGTTGTCCCACAGGTAGTGGTTGGTATGCAGGTGCTGTACATAGTAGCCCGGTTCGGTCAGCGAGGTCTTGAAATTGACGGTCAGGTTGATGGGGCTTTCGCGGTGTCGTCTGAATGGGTACACGCTGAACACGCCGTTGGCGCTCACGTCGAAGTCTCCAGCCTCCGTACCTAGCAGAGAATAGTGTCCTGTCGCATTCCAGCTCACATATTTCTTTATCTTGCCGTCCACTCCCGCGTACAGGTACACAGTATTCCATCTGTCGCTGCCCGGTGTATGCAAATATGAAGGTTCGGGCTTGGCATATGTGGTAAACCGGTCACCTATACCCACGTCTAGTTTTGACACCACAGCCTCTTGCGCCCAAGGTTGCAGCCGGACGAACAATTTGTTCTCCAATCTCAGCGTTCTCAGGGAATCGTGGGAATTCACGGGGTCATAATAGAATCTGTCATTGTAGAAGGCACGCCCCGGTTCATCTGAAATCTTGTCATCGTAGATTCTCCGGTATGTCGAGAATTCGCTGCTGTGTCCGATGAATGCGGTGGTCACGTTTTCATCGCGGATGACAGTTGCAGTATCGGCGGTGGCGGCGGAAACGCTGTCGGACACGGCAAGCGTATCGGTAACGTCCTTGCGCTTGAACCATTTCTGCATGAAGTAGAATGGAATTCTGAACTGCTGGTCGATGAACGCGGAGTGCTTGCGGACAGAGCTTTCAGCCGATATCAAGGATATGTCGAGACCCTTCGTGTCCACGTCGCTGGATACGTCTTCTATCTGCGAATTGTGGACCAGACCGCCGTTCTCCTGACGGATTACCGTATTGTATATGTATCCGGCGTGCATCAGGTATTTCTTTCCGAGATAGTTGGTGCCGAACGCGAAATTCTTGTTTTTGGTATCTTCCCTGTCCAGGATGCCCTTGGCACCGAAACGGTCGAAGGTTATCATCACGTTCCAGGAGGGGAGAATGTTCTGTGTGGTGAGTACGTGGACGTTCTCTTCCACTTTCTGGTTGGTTCCGAAAATGCCGCCCGAATATCCGAGTTCCGTGTACGGTGTCTTTGTGTTGTACATAGGCAGCGTCGCGGGATTGTATGACCAGCTTTCCAGCGCCTCGTAGAAAATGACGTTTTCCGCAGACGTCCTTTTGCTGTAGTCGAAATCCTGCACAGGAGAGCCGGCTATGCCGAGCCAACTCGCATTTACTCCTTGACGAAGGAACGGATAGTCATAGAACCTGTAGTTCAGAGTCGTGTCTTCTCCTCTCATCGTCAGGTTGTGGAAGTCCCGTTCATGTGTCCAAGATACTATTCTCTTGTATTTCAACGAGTCGGGCAATATATATGTATAAAGGACGCGTGGCGTGTTCTCTATCGTACTGTCACGAATGGCCTGCAGGCTGTCCTTGATGAACGCCACGCTGTCGGCCACAGCCTTGAGCCTTGCCGACCTCTGTTCTGCGTCGTACCGTTTGCGGGCGAATTTGTCGAGAGACGCGTACCAGAGAGCGAAAGCTTCCCTGGCTCGGACTGCCGAGTCGGCGAAGTACAGCGAATCGACGACAGGCCATTTGAGCGAATCGCCCATCGCTACAAGTGAGTCTTTGACGTATAGATGGCAGAGGGAGTCCTTGACGGCGGGATAGAATTCAAACAGAAAGGGGTCGAGCAGGCGTAGCGAGTCGGGTGCCGTGATGGTGTCCATCGCGGCCGGTCTGCCACCGTCAGCGATGTCTAAGTAATATGAGGAGCCGTCTCCCATAAGGGAATCCGCTTGAGCGAATTTGCCGCCGTGAATCAGGTAATCCTCTTCCGTCCACCACCTCCTGTATCCGTCCGTGCTGTAGATGACAGTGTCTTGCACCGTGAAAGACACGTACGCGCCTGCGTTTCCCTCGCCCGTCCTTCCCTCGGCGAGATGAGCCGAAAGCAGACCGATGACAGCCAGGGGCAGGAGAGCGGTAGCGAGAGGATGTCTGAACATAATCCTGCGAATTTACTAAAAAATGCTCATTCCCAAAAGCAAGCGCCGCTCTGGGAGAGTTCTTCCGCCATATGCAGTGTTTCAGGTTTGCCCACGTCAAGAACTCGGAGTGGCTTCTGCTCGACTCCGAATACGGGATACCTGTCGGCTGTACTGAGGTAGAAATCAATAATCGAAAATGCTTCGGGCCAGTCGCGCATCAGCGGGAAAATCTCACGGGAAATCAGGTGTATGCCCCCGAATGCCAGTTTTTTGCAGGAATCAGGGTCGAAATTCTTGAACGGAGACCTTGTCTCTCCTGTCTTTTCGTTGATCCAGCCCCTGAGTCTCATATCGTTGTCGAAATACAGATGTCTGGAAGATGGCCTGTCGCTGACGAGAAGGGTGGCTATGACTCCATCTCTTCTCAATGTGGTGAAACGGTGCAGGTCGGCATCGGTCAGTATGTCCACGTTGTGGGCGAGGAAGAAGTCCGCGTCGTCAAGCAGTTGTTCCGCGTGCCTTATTCCTCCTCCGGTATCCCTGAGCAGATCCGATTCGTCGGAGACAATCATTTCGGGATGATGTGCCGCAAGATAGGATTTCATCTTGTCCGGGTGGTGGTGCACGTTCACTATCTGGCTGTCAAAGCCCGCTTTTGCGAGTTTTGCCGAGACTGTGTCGAGCAGAGTAGCCCCGCCCACTTTCACCAATGCCTTCGGGACGGTGTCCGTGAGCGGTTTGAGCCTTGTCCCCAGTCCGGCGGCGAAGATGAAAGCCTTCATTCGAGAGTCCTCTTTATGCCCAATTCCCTGTGGTGCAGGGACACCCTCACTCCGAATGCGGAATGGATGTGTTCAGCCATCTTCTCCGCGCAATATACCGAGCGGTGTCTTCCACCGGTGCATCCGAAGCAGATGCGCAGATGCTTGAACCCCCTGCCCAGAAATACCCGTACGTGCCTGTCCACGGGAGCGTATATCTCGTTGAGAAACGCTTCCGTATCGCTGTTTCCGACCAGAAATTCCGCCACTTCAGGGTCAAGTCCCGAAAGACCCTTGAAACGGTCGTATCTTCCCGGATTGTTCAGAGCGCGGCAATCGAATACATATCCTCCTCCGTGTATGCTTCTGTCTTCGGGTACACCTTTGCGGTATGAGAAACTCATTACCTCGACTTCAAGTCCTTCGGTTTCATCACGGGGTTCGCCGCTTTCCCTGATGATAAGTTCCCTGAGAACTTTTTCCAGATACGGATATTTCTTCAACGGCTCTTCCAGAAGTTGTCCCAGGTTGTCGATGGCGAACGGAATGCTGGACAGGAAATGCGCCTTCCTCTCGAAACGCCCGCGGAAACCGTAAGCTCCGAGAACCTGCATAACGCGGAACAGTGCGAAGATGTGCATCCTGCTCCTGAAAATGCTCTCCTTTATCGTGGCGAATCTTTTCAGCGCCGTCATATAGCAGTCTTCGAGGCGTGCCTTCATCTCCTTCGGAAAATGCGAACCTGCCTGCCAGATGAAGGAGACCGCGTCGTAGAATATGGGTCCGCGGCGTCCTCCCTGAAAGTCTATGAACCAGGGGCTGTCTTTGTGCCACATAATGTTCCTTGCCTGAAAATCACGGTACATGAAAGTCTTTCCGAAATCTTCTAGCAAGTCATTTTTCAGGCGGTCGAAATCATTCTGGAGCCATATCTCGTTAAACTCTATCCCCGAGAGTTTCAAAAAGCAGTACTTGAAGTAGTTGAGGTCGAAATCAACCATTCTGGCGTTGAATTCCCTGTCGGGATAGCAAATGCTATAGTCCAGATCCTGCGCGCCGATGAACTGGATTTTGGGCAGTTCACTCAACGCAGCGCACAGAAAATCCGTCTCTTCTTCTCCGTAATTTCCCGAATTCCTGCCTTCCGCCACCTTGTCGAACAGAGACGTCTCACCGAGGTCTTCCTGCAGGTATTCCATCCCTCCGTCGGCTACGGCGAGTATTTCAGGGACGTTTATCTCCTTTTTGCGGAAATGTCCCGCGAGGTATATGAATGCCTTGTTCTCATCAGGGTCAGTCCCTTTCACGCCTATCGCGCATCCTGCGGGGGAGGAAAGGCGGTAATAGCGTCTGTGACTTCCTGAACCCGATATGGGCAGAGCCGTTTCGCTCTCGCAGCCGAAACGCTCAAGATATAATTCTTCAATCGTTCTGCCCATCGCTGTCAAAAGGAGAATGTATTCTGCGGAATTGGCGTACAATCAGGATAAGAAGGAGGCCGAAAGTCACGAAAAGTATTCCGTAGGATTGGGTGCCCAGTATGTCCGTCCAGTTGTCTGCGTCCTTGAAACAGTCCATGTGACCTGTCACTAACGCAATCGTATTGTTCACGCAGTGCATCAGCATCGTGAGTTTCAGGGAGCCTGTCCTGTAATATACATACCCGAACAGGCATCCCAGGACAAAGGCGGGAATCGCTTGCCAGGGATTGCCGTGTATCAGGGCGAATATTGCCGCCGAGACGAGTATCGCGACAGTGGGGGAAAAGCCTTTCTTTCCGTTACCTCTGTCACAGCAGAGCATGCCGCGAAGCAGCATCCCCCTGCACAGCCATTCCTCGAACAGAGGAGCCATTATCGAGACTGACAGCAGATTCAGCCAGAAGTTGCCTCCCGTGAGGGAGTCCATCGCTTTTGCGAGCCATTCTGGCATTTCAGGCATCCAACTGTTCACAAGATCCGTCATAAAACCGGCGGCCACTGTGGCCAGGACGGCCAAAACCGCTGCGCCTGTCCATCCTGCGTGGCCGAAGTTGGCGTTGTCCAGTGGAGCCCCGGTCTCCCCGTAAAGTTCGTTCCTTCTGCTGCAGTATGAAGAATACAGCATAGGAGGTATGAAATACAGGGGGTAAGCGATGACTGTCCCGTACGTGATGACAAATTCGGGACTTGCCACCAGTCCCATAGCCGCCACCAGACCGGCGCCCGCCAGGGACCCGGCGATGAATAGACCGAGCAATGCCAGTATGTTTCCCGGTCCCGGGACAAAGAACCGGAAGTTTTCGAGGAATCGGAAGTTTCCGCTACGCTTTTTCATATCACTGCCGATAAAGAGGAGTCGGATATACGCCGGTATCGGCGAGTTCCTTGAATTTTGCCACTACTGCCGGACGGTCTTCCTTGTAGGTCACCCCAAACCAGCGCGAAGGAGTGGACAAGACGTCGCACTTCGCTTCTCCCGCCTTGATGAGGCAGTCCACGGCGTAGGGAATGTAGAATTCTTTTTTCAGTTCGCGTCCGTTGACGGAAAGGAATTTCTTGAAGATTCGGGCGCTCGCCTCGAAGTAGTCGGGTGTGAAGCCCCACATATTCATCGAACAGAGGGAACCTCCGTCAAGGGGAACATGCTCGCCCTTGCTGTTGTCTCCGCGTACGGCCCCGTCGTTTTCCTTCATTATGTTCAGATGCTCTTCCACGTCAGTGAGATGCTGTTGCGCATCGTAGGCGCAGATTCCGCGGGATACGCCGCCCGATTCGGAAAGGGTGTTGTCCAACTCGAATCCCATTATACTGTAAGTGCCTTTCTCCCCTTCGTGGGCGCGCAGCCAGTCTCCGAGAATGCGGAAAGAGTCTTTGCCGTAATAGTCATCACCGTTTATGACGGCGAAAGGTTCGTTTATGACGTCCTTTGCCATCAGCACCGCGTGTGCCGTCCCCCAGGGCTTCTCCCTGTCGGGATTGACCTCAAACCCCTGCGGAATTTTGGAAAGTTCCTGCGTCACGAATCTGAATTCGAGCGGTCTTCCGTCGGGACAGGTGACTCCGGAGTACTTCTCTTCCACACTTTTGCGGAAGGTCTCGAGGAAGTATTCCCTGACGATGTAGACGATTTTTCCGAAGCCGGCCTGCACGGCGTCATATATGGAATAGTCTATGATGGTCTCTCCGTTCGGTCCGAGTCCGTCCATCTGTTTGAGCCCCCCGTATCTGCTGCCCATTCCGGCGGCCAGTACCAATAATGTCGGTTTCATAATGATTTCATATTTGATTGATGTACAAAAATAATTATTTTTGCCGGTATGAAAAAGGGTATTCCGCGCAATTATTATTTTTGGGCTTCTATAGTGGCTCTGATTGTGATGACTTTCATCATGAAAGGCAACATAATCGAATATATGAAGGCCAAGCATACCATAAGGATTCAGGAGAATCGCATCGAGTCGCTGCGGAAAGAGATAGACAGGCTGAACAACCAGATAGAGTCCCTTTCCTTTGACAGGGACACGCTGGAGACTTTTGCGCGCGAAAGATACTATTTCACTGCTGAAGGGGATGACGTCTATATCGTGGACGAATAGAGCCTGACCGTTTCAAGAGCGTCCTTGACATCGTGTACGCGCAGGATGCCGGCACCGTTTCGCAAGGCTTCGGCCTGCGCTTCCCTTGTACCCTCAGCCGACCCTCCCGTCATCCGTTTCATAGAGACTCCGGCCAGTATCTCCCGTCCGAAATCCTTGAACATCCCGAGGTTGTGAAGAATGTCAAGATTCTCTTCCTTGTCCTTCCCGAATCCGAATCCCGGGTCAAGTATCCAGTCGATTCCCTGCAACCTTTCGCTGAAGTCCCGGAAATAGCCGTATATGTCCCGTATGCTGTTTCCTCTTCCCGGATGCGTCGCAACGTACCTCAGCCCGAGCCTTCTGACCAGAGGCAGCATATCGGGGTCCGAGGCTCCGGAAACGTCATTCACTATGACGGGACCGATTGATTCGCAGGCCTTCGCCGCTATGGAAGCGCGGAACGTGTCTATCGAGATGAGTTCTCCGGTATGCGGAATGGACGCGAGCACCGGTTCGAGCCGGGCCCATTCCTCTTCTTCGCTTATCGGGACAGACCCTGGCCGTGTGGAGCAGGCGCCTATGTCCACGATGTCCGCACCGCTTCCGAAAACGTCGCGGTTGTACCTGCTCGGGGCGTGGAAAGAATCGGGGGTGGCATTGAAAATGCCCATTATTTTTATCCGCCTGTCCATATCTGCGCAAATGTATTCAAAAATTGGATATATTTGTATGTTTGCACGTTTTAAAAATGCTGGTAGTACTGGAAGGTCTGGACGGGGCCGGTAAATCCACTCAGGTCCGTATGTTGAAGGAATATCTGGGAAAGATATGCCTTTCGCTTGATTATATACATTTCCCGCGGTATGACGCTCCGGTTTACGGCGAGCTCATAGGGAAATTCCTCCGGGGAGGCTTCGGCTCTCTCGAAGGGGTGCATCCGCAACTGGTCGCCCTGCTCTTTGCCGAGGATCGTCACGCTGCCGCACCGCACATCAGACAGCGTCTGGAAGAAGGTGCTACGGTGCTGCTGGATCGTTATGTCTATTCCAACATAGCGTATCAGTGTGCCAAACTTCCCATCGGAGATACGGCAGATGAGCTTCGCGAGTGGATAATCAATACGGAATATGGGCATTTCGGGCTTCCGCGCCCCGATTTGAACATTTTTCTCGATGTGCCTATCGGATTCGTCGAGTCGTCGCTGTCGTCATCGAGAAAAGGTGAAGACAGGGATTATCTTCACGGGCGCTCCGATATTCACGAGAGCGATATAGGTTTTCAGAAAAGAGTAAGGGAAATATACCTCAGGCAGGCCTCGCGCGACAGGGATTTCATATCTGTGGACTGTTCGGATTCTGCCGGGGCGATGCTGCCTCCGGAAATCATATTCGGGAAAATCAAGGCCATCGTGGATAAAAGGTTCGGCTTGTGACAGGTAATTTTCACATAGGGTTCAAGAGAGCCTGCACCATCATTATCGGAGCCGTTTTCTTTATTTCCGGTCTCCTGAAACTGAATGATCCGACCGGGACATCTCTGATTGTAGAGTCCTATTTCCGTTTTCTGCACGTTGACTTTCTTCTGCCCTTGTCAAAATCGGCGGGACTGGCGGCAGGCATAGTGGAAAGTGTATTGGGAGCCGCACTGGTGGCCGGGCTGTGGAGGAAAGTCCTGGCGTTTGTCACCTGGGGCGTACTCGGTGTGTTCACCATACTTACGCTTGTGCTTCTTGTCGTTAATCCTGAAATGTCCTGCGGGTGTTTCGGCGAAGCGATTCCGTTGACGCATTTCCAGTCGTTTGTCAAAAATCTTGTTCTGGATGCCTTGTCCTTTGCCGCGTTCATTCCTGTCAATGACGGCACACAGCCCAGGAAACCCAAGTACGCAGCCTTCGCCGCGGCCTCTCTGGCCGCAGTCGCACTTTCGATATATGCTTCCGAGTTTCTGCCTCTGCAGGATTTTACGGCATATTCTCAAGGGGTGGAACTGGAGGATCGTGAATTTTCGTTCAGGGATCCTTTTGGCGAATACGTCGATTCTATTGCGTTGGAAGACAGGAAGGTAGTCATTTCCATTTATTCGCCGGAGGACTTCGATGCGGCGGAATGGAACAATGCCGCCCGTGTTGTCGAACTCGCCCTTTCAAACGGCATACAACCTATGCTTATGATGCCGGACACGGATTCCTGTCCTCCGGAGATGAACGAGTTTCTCTACTTTTCGGATATCAGAACCCTGCAGACGCTCAACAGGTCCAACGGGGGAGTGACTTACTTGTATGACGGATTGATTGTGTCGAAATGGGCATCCGGCAGACTGCCCGATGATGACACTTTCGCCGCTACCGTGAATGCCGACCCGTACGACATCGTATTTCCGGAGGTATCTGCACGCAGGATTGTTTTCCAGGCTGGAATTCTTGCAGCCTTCGCTCTCCTGCTTCTTTTGTAAACACTCTGAAAATCAGGGGGTAAAAATTTTTTCTTGATGCCGCGATAAAAAATACGGTATCACAAATTTCCGTTTTTGATGCTGAATCGGCGGAATCTTTCACACCTTTGCGGGAAACCGAAACAAAGCTATGAAAAAACTATTCATTACGGTCACCTTGATTGCGGTGACCCTTGCAGGTACTTCCTGCAACAAGAATGTCGCTCCTGTCGCGGACGGCGTTCAAATGACAAATCTGGTCCTGCGCATTGACGGAACGGGTGACGGGCAGGTGAAGGTTACGGGCGACCAATCCGCCGCGAGCCGCAGCATCAAGGACATCCAGGTACTCATATTCGACGGAAGGACGGGGCTTCTTGATGCGGTGGCCAGGTGGGACAATCCCGATACAGTTTACGGATTCAGCGGGTCGGATACGGTAAGGTGTACGGCGGGTCCGCGCATTGTGTGCGCGGTAGCCAACGGTCCGCGGGACTATACTTCAGACGCGTCCATAGGTGATATCGGTGACTTCAAGGCAGCGACCGTCACTTTGGATGATCAGGCGGCGGACCGTCTCACTATGGTGGGTTTCGTGGAAAAGAATCTGGTTCCCGGCACGGACGCCATCACAGTCCCGGTACGCAGACTTGTCTGCGCAGTGTCGCTTGACAGCGTGAAAAATGAAATTGAGGCCCCCTTTTGCAGGGATAGCGTGCATATCAGTGGTGCATACCTTATGAATGCCCCGGGCATACAAAGTCTGGACTGCGGCATAGCGGCCTCTTCCTCTTTGAGCTCTTTCGACAGCTGGCGTGCCAGATACGCGCGGCAGAACGAGGGCAGCAGCGCCGCCATCCTTTCGGACAGTATCCCGGATGTCAGGATAGAACCCGGCTCATCATATGTCGGTCCCCATTGTTTCTACTGTTTCTCCAATGACGTGGAGGCGAAGGCCGACGGAGTTTCCAAGTCCTCCAGTATACTTGTGGTTGAATGTACGGTGGGCGGTGTCCCCTGTGTCTATCCTATCGTCCTTCCTGTTCTCGAAGCCAACAACCGCTACAGAGTCAGCCTGACAATCAGACATTACGGAGGTGACCCTGATGAACCGTGGAAAGCAGTGGAATTCACGGATTTCACCCCCATCGTCACAGTCTCCGACTGGACAGACAGGAACGTTGTGGAGGAGATATAGTTCACAGTCAGGGGTTTTGTTATGAAAAACGGGAGGATACAGGCCGCTTTGTGCGTTGCGGCCGTTATATTGTCCGCCTGCTCTGTGCGGGAGGATCGTGAAGAATGTCCGTGTCGTGTCAACGTCAATCTTGATGATTTCGCCGGAACGGAATGCCGCCGCGGGGTGCTGACAGTCATCGGTCCCCTGCTGCATTTGCAGGACAGCGTTTCAGCCGAAGACTGCTTTGGACGCGGATATGATGTGGAGGTGAGGCGTACCGGCAATTCGTTTTCCTATGTAGCAGGCTGCGGGAGTCTCATCCTTTCATCCGATTCTCTGTACTGCGAGAAGGGCTCGGAATGGGGCGAAGTGACGCTCGGATTCCGACGGGAGCACTGTAATGCCGATATGGTTAAGGTACGTTTGAGTCCGAGAAAGGAGTTCTGTACGGTGAATTTCATTTTTATGGGCACGGGTCCGGATGAAGAGGCCGGCTGCAGGATACTTGTCCGTTCCGGATGTGTAGGGCTTTCTCTGGGAGATGGGGGAGCTTTGAAAGGGGAATATGAGGCGTATGCCCGCCTTTCTGCGGAATCGGGGACATTCAGTGTGCGCGTGCCGCGTCAGCCTGATGACGGTCTTGCGGCAGTGCTGCTTGCCTGCGGGGGGAAAAACGACGCGGGAGCAGACGAAGAAATTGACACTCTTCCGATTGGAAAGATGATGGAGGCCAACGGTTATGATTGGACGAAGGAATCACTTGACGACGTGTTCATAACGATTGATGCCACGCAGAGGGAGATATCTGTGGAAGTAAAGCCGTGGAATGACAGGCCTTTGGATATAGAAATATGAAAATCAGTCATTTAAAAACATGAAAAAAATCAAATATCTGCATATCGTTGCTGCGGTGGCCGCAGTTATGGCCACCCTTTCCTGTGTCAAGGAAAGTCAGATGTCTGAGCGACCCGGCCCGGACGACAAGGCGGTATTGTCTGTCGGAGTTTCATTGTCCGGCCCGGACCCGACAAGAAGCATACTGTCGGACGAGACCCTTGACTCAGGATTCCAGCTGCTGGCGTATCGCCACGCTACCGGAGCCCTTGAGGGTGTGTATGAGTTCTCCGGCAGGGAAGGCGGCAAAGTGCGGCTGCAATTGGGGGAAACCTACGATTTCCGTGTCATAGGCAATCTGTGGTTCATTGACTGCGTGACTGGGGGCAAGAAGTCATACAAGGACTATTGGGAGTACTTGGACTGGTCTGATGCAGACTGCCCGATGACACTTTCCGGTTTGACGGACACGGCCAGAATGCCGTATTACCGTTTTGACGGGCTTGAAGTCGCTGACGGCCTGCGGACGGAGAACTTCGCGGAGATTGCCTCTTATGGCATACCATATGTCGCTTCTCTGGATGCGGTTGAAATATCTTCGCTGACAGGCAACCTGTCCTTTGAGGGCACCCGCCTGTTTTCAAAAGTGTCCGTCACAGTGGACCACGGAGGTCTGGTCTCCCCGTCAATGAATGAAGAAGTATTCCGCAACGGCAGACTTCACATCCGTCAGGCCTGCGGGAAGGTACATCCTTTTCTGACAGGGACTGGAGCTGAGGATGATTCGGACATTCTGCTGGAAAGCGACTATGACGCGGTTATGGATAATGGAGGGAGAATGGTATTCAATTTCTTCGTTCCGGAGAACGTGCAGGACTGCGTGTTGCCCGCTTCCTCCGCTTTGCGCACCCCGGAGCTCATCCCAGAGGGGAAAAGAGGACTTCTTACCTATGTTGAGTTCGAAGGTCTCGTCGATGGAGCGGATGTCACTGCAGGAGGGTACGGAGGCACGATGCTTTACCGTTTCTATCTCGGCAGCGACGACGGTGACGGGAGTTTCGTTGCATCTCTTCTCCGTCATTGCAGTTACAATGTCGTTCTCACGTTCAAGGCCGGTTCCCTGTTCAATCCGGACTGGAGGGTGGAATGTGCGGACGAAGGCGGTCTCGCCGATACGAGACTGCTCTGCTTCGCCAGAGACCGTGAGGGGACGGAAATACTTCCCGACCGGCAGATGCTTGCCGTCAGACCGGGCAGAGAGGGCCGTGCCTGCATATACTTCAACAGAAGCGGCGCAATTGGTGACAACGAATTGGAGACATTCGCCTCTCGTGACAGTACGGCCGCCATTACGGATGTCAGCCGTTCCGCCTACGACTTGGACTGGGATTGCTCTCTGGCCGGGACTTACGGATTGTCCATATCTGAGTCGGCGGGAACTCTGACCGTCTCTGCGAGTGATTCCACGCGATTTCTGGCCAATCTGGGCAAGACTCTTCCTGTTACTCTGAGTCTTTATCCGGGAGGAACCCGGCGGGTTATTGACGTCAAACTCTGCGAGAATCAGTCGGCGGGGCTGGACATATCCGGATTTTACGTGGGTATGAAAAGGACACTCAGGCCGGCGGGATTCACGGGTAGCAAAGTGAAAGTGGAAGTTCTTGCTGGAGGGCGGGGACTGCTGAATGTCTCCAACGCCGGGAGCAATGGCTCTTGCCTTACGGGTGAAGGGGTTGAACTGTCGTCGGGGTCTCTTCCTCTCTATGCCTACCGGGATGGGACCGTAGTGCTGAGACTCAGTTCGGATGACAAGTTTAACGATGATGACCTCAGCATTGCGGTCGATGTGATGAAGCCTGTACCTATATACGATGTGGCTGAGCGGAGCATAGTCAGGCCGGACGGAAGCACCATAGAGTACAAAGTGGTTGATCTTCCGCTGGACGGTACCCTGACGCTTCTGCCCGCCCATTACGAGACGGTATTCGGCGAGCGGATAGGACTCAATCCGCCAGGCTGTGATGACGAGTTCTCTTTCGACAGTGCCGTGTACGACCAACTGCTGACCTTTCAGTTCGACACCGAATTTTTCAACAAGGTGAACGGCTGGATAGATTGCGATGATGAAGGACGGTATTTCATAAAGAAACTCTACGATGAGGAGAAGAGACTTTTTGGTATTTACCCGCACAGTCTGCTGGATGACATGGGCGATAAGGATGGAAAATCCTGGACCCTGACCTTTGCGTCTGCGGCTAAAGTGCGCCCGAAGAGCACCGAACTGTATCCGGATGCTTCTTCCTGGTGTGAGGCATACGGATCCGTCAGTCCTCCGGTGGTGAGAGGCTCCATAGGCGACATCGAGACCGATGCGTTGAACGAGGCGCGTTGGCCTGTATTGGAAAGCGGTACGGTCTCGCTGGATGTGAAAGGATGCTCTGCAAACAGTTTCCGACTGGACTACAATATCGATGAGGGCGATGACGGGTATGTCGGGAAACTGGACCCGTTCGAGATTACACGCGTAAGATACCGCTGGTCTCTTACGGAGGTGGAAAATGGGGAAAACAGCTTGTATTTCCCGTGGGGAAGACGTACTCTCAGGATGACGTGTGGAAACAGGCATAGCGGTGAGGAATATCCTGTTATGGATGACTCGTTCACCATAAGGCACAAGACGGTTAACGTGAAGATACTCGACATTTATCCGACAGACCGGAGCGGCAGTGCCTTCTCGTTGTTCGTCCCTGAATTCATACGTTTCTACTACACTCAGGCTTATCCGTCGGAGGCGTGCAATGTAAAAAAGGTGTTCAACTGTTTCGGACTGGACAGTTTCAATTACAATCAGACGACAGATGCCGGAGTTTACAAGACTCATTTCACCTGTCGGTGCTTTGCCTCGATGGAGGCTGGAATCGTCTCTGCGGCAATGGGCTGGCACTGGAACATATGGAACGACGATCTCATCCGTTACAACGAGGAAAATCGTGTGGTGACACCGTCTCAGGTTACATTCAAAGATGGGAATACGATTATGGGGAAAGCCTGTTATCCTTCACAGAGTATGTATGACTATATCCCTTTCAGTATATCGGATACACTTCTGGAACCTTTGAAATATGATATGGTCGAATTATATTGATTCGTTGCTGCGGCTTCCTCCCGTCAGGGCTCCAGCCCCCAGATTTCCCAGTCCGTATGCTGCTCGATGCTTTCTTCCATACGGTAGAACAAGTCCAG
>JAKSKB010000023.1 GCA_024401975.1 Bacteroidales bacterium
CAATGCGTTCAGCCACAAGCTGTGCGGTGATATGACGAATTCGTTCGAGTTCAAGACCGACAAGTCTTTCGTCATTGAGAGCGCTCCGTATCGCAACGGCTCCGCCTGGACCAAGTATACCGGTTCGGACAATAAGCCGAAACTCGAATCTTCGGACGATGCCGCCACCATCATGCTTACCGACAGTTGGCGTATGCCCAAGAAGGAGGAGTTCGAAGCAATGAAGGCGGCCACCTATTGGAAATGGGATGCCACTGACAAGGGATATTACGTCTATACCCCGAATCCGAGCACTGATGCAGGGAAAGTCAATAATGGTGAAGGCACTTACAACAAGACCGAAGCTCTGTTGTTCTTCCCTGCTGCCGGCAACGGCGATGGTTCTTCCCTGTACGATGCGGGTACCTACGGCACCTATTGGTCAAGTACGCTCTATGCGGGCTATGTGGTCTACGCGTACAACCTGGACTTCGATAGTGACAATGTCAGTCCGTCGTACTACGACAGCCGCTACATCGGCAGGTCTGTCCGTCCCGTTTCAGATTAATGAATGCAAATTTCCCGATGAGGGTGTTTAGGGGGGCAGTAAAGCCCCTCTTTTTCTTTCCCCACCGCTCTTGTCTTCTGCAATCGATCAGGCGCGGGAGCGGAGCGGCAAGGAGCGGCTTCCCGAGCGGAAGCGAGGAGAGAACTGCCGCAGCGACGGGCGCTCCGCACCGCGCAACTCTTGCAAATGCGGGAAACATTTCGTAAACTTGTGATGATATGTTCGCTTTTGAAGATACAACAGCGATGCCCGTGTGCGGGAGAACCGGGGCGGAGGATTTCCGTTTGTGCGCCTCATCCGCGGAAATCCTTTCCGGCCTCTTCAATGGAGGAAATGGCGTCTGTGTCAAACGCGAATGTCTTGAATTTTTCCAGATGACGCACGGGACTCACCGTGAATATGAAGCGTTTGTCGGGGAATTCCCGGACGTTTGAGACAGTTCGACACCGTCGATATTGGAAGAACCATTGCGGCAGTCCGCAACGGGGAGGAAAACTGTTCTCTCCGACCCCATCTCTATCCACTCAGCCGCCGTGTATTCACTTGCATTCCAAATGCCTTGATGCCCGCAGCCAAAAGTACAGGTAAAGCGAAATCACCTGCGGGCATAATTTTAATTAGGTGACTAAAAGCCGGGTCGATTTGAGCAGTATTTTCCAGAGGGCGATATATGACTGTGTCAGTCGATATCCAATCCGTAAAATTCAATTCTGCGGAGAGCTTCAAGCCTGAATGATCCGGGCCATGCGACGAGCCATTCGTTGAGCCTGTTGTTGTCCGGATTGCCGTTCCAGCCCCAATCGCAGTGCAGGAAGGCTTCGTTCTGGGAACCGGCAGGCCGGACTCTGCCGTTGATTGTGAGTGTCCCGTCAGATACCAGCTGGCATCCTCCGTTCCAGATGGCTGCGGCCCTCTCTTTCCATGTCTGATTGCCTGTCAGTTCGGCAAGTCTAAGGAGGTCCGGTACATATTTGAGCGCGTACGGGTCCAGATGCTGATGTTGGGTGGATACGGCTGTGAGGCCGAAAGTGTTGAGCCCGTATTGTGTAAAATCGCACTCTTCGGGGTATATCTCGCGGTAATGCCACATCCATGTGCTGAGGTAATATGCCGACTGTTCGGCCGCTTCGACATATGAGAAGTCCCCCGTGGCATCGTATAACATAAGACCTCCTTGAAGCAGGGTGATTGATGACTCCTTGTCTATGCACCACGTGTCGAGTGCTCCCGCGGTCGTATATCCTTTCTCCTTGTATTGGCCGAAATAATATGAGAATGCGGCTTTCGCCGATTTGAGATATGACTTGTCCCCTGTCCTTTTGGCCGCTTCAGCCATGGGGACGATAAGGAATGCGCCCACAGTGCCATCCCTGTAAATGCATGAGCCGTCGGTGAGCCACCCCCTTGCGTAACAACCGTCGCTTTGCTGGTCGGCCTTTACGAAGTCCAGAATTCCGAGTGCGATGCTTTCCAGCCTTTCCGGATCGCCGGACTTGCATTTGCGGAGCAGGTCAGCCGCCTCGAAGAACATCCACGCCGCAGTGCCGAGGTTGCATCCGTCAAGGCTGGGATTGTCACTTCCATAGAGAATGTAATCCCAATGGGTGATGTAAAGTCCGTTAGGTAATACGGTGCATGGTTTGCTCCACGTGTCGAGTATGGCGACACCCTTTTCAAGGGATTCCTTGTCGCCGGTCTTGAGGTAGTCCGTCAGCAGGGAGTTGGCGTAGGATGCGTTCTGGCCACACCAGCCCACTTCATATTTTCCACCTTCGCGTTGGTGCCATCCTTTATCACTACCGTTAGGCTGCAGACCTATGCTGAGACCTCTGTATTCCCCTTCTTCCGCCCAGAGCGATTCCTTTGCGTATCTTACACCGAGCTGCCATATCCTTTCATTGTCCGGGGTAGGCGCAATCTGAGACTTGTCAGCCATTCGCCATGCGGCATCCATGAATGTCCCTATCGAGCGATGGGCTGGCAGAAGCCCGCTGACCAGCAGATATGCCTTCAGGGACAGTTTGTCGCCCTTTTTCAGATCCATTCTGCAGTATGTGCCGTCGGTGAAATGGTCGCGTCCGTCGTAGGCGCGTGGCCCTTCTTCGACGGGACGAATGAGCGAATGCACGGTGTTGTCCGTCCCCGGAAGGATAGAGCAGGAAAAGCCGTCGCCTTCACCTGTCGGGGCTTCGCTCCACATCGCGACCACTATCCCGTCCCCTTCGGAATAGGTCGCTCCCGGTATTGACGTGCGCCTGTACGAATATGTATGGGTAATCCCGCCGGTTTCGAAGCCTTTCGGCTCATTGCCCCGACCCCATTCATTGCCGTTGTAGCAGACAGCGGGTATCATTGCGTATGAAGAAGCGGAGACGCGCACGAATTGCAACTCAACCCTCGCCGAGTCGATGTTCTCCAATGCGGTGAAGGTCCTTTCGAATTCTATGATGCCGTCGTCCAGCACACGATACCGGTCCTTGAAGGAGAAATCCCCCTTGGTGACGGATTCGAAACTGCCGACAGTCCTGTCTTCAAACAAGACAGATGTCCCGACGACCGAGACCGGGCCGCCGCAGGATATGGCGGAAACAAGCGCAAGCGCGGAAATAAGTATTTTCATCTTGATAAATAGAGGGTATTTCAAAGCGTAAATTCTACTCTGAAGTGCAAGCGCACTACGAAGTCAAAGTTAAACATAAATTTACAATACTCAATATGTGTCAAATAACCGAGTGACTTGCGTGGTCTGTTGTTCTGTTCCCATTCTATCTTTGCACTCTTCTCTTTTTTATCTGCTGCCCGACCTTGGAATCACCTGGATTGAATACCTTGACACCGAGCAGATGGGCCTCTCTGCCAGTCCCGTTTCAGATGCGGATTAACGGAGCAGGCTTCGGTGCTGTGAGTGGCGGAAAGCCTTTTCAGCCTCTTCAATGGAGGAAAGGGCGTCTGTGTCAAACGCGAATGTCTTGAATTTCTCCCAGATGTAGGCAACGGCCTGTTGCGTGGGATGAACCATAACAACAGCAAAAAAGCGGTAGTCCCTCAGCTCATCCATCATAATCTCGTATGCCGGGAAATATTCAGCGTTGTATTCTTTTGTAACTGCGTCAATACCAAGCAGAAGCGTGGATTTGTCCAATGAGTTGAGATGCGCCCCTTCTCCCAGATGGCGCACGGGACTCACCGTGAATATGAAGTGTTTGTCGGGGAATTCCCTGACCATATCGCCGAAGCAGGCGCTGAGCTCCGGTACGCCCATCATCCTTCTCGTGAATTCTGCGGCCGGACGTTTGAGACAGTTTGACACTGTCTTCCCGTCGCGCATCCAGCATCTTGCAGTGTCCGGATTGACAATGACGGTCTTCGCCTTTTTCCACCTGACGGAGGCGTCATCCAGTGAACGGTTCGCTGTTTCAAGGAATTCCGCGACAGTACTGCGTGCAAAGGACGTGTGATGATGGAAGGAGCAGATTTTCCCTGCTCCGGCCCCCATCTCCACGCAGTCGCTTGCGGTGAAATGGATTCCGGATTCGAGCCTCTGCACCGCCGTGACGATTGATTCGGGGTTGTACAGCGTCCCGAAGGGGTTGATGTACACGTCAATGCCGGAGGCATCCAGATGGTTTCCCAGATCCGCAACAAAGCAACTTCCAAGAATGATGACGCCTTCATCCGCCCTTATCAGGGTTTTTGCTTGCGGAACGTCAATTGGTGTCTGTAGTTTCATCTCTGATTCTTTCTCTTTCTGTAAGTGCCTGTTTCTCAATCCAAATCTTCGAGCCACAGACTGCAGGACATATCCGAAGGCATCATCCATGCTCCACGGGGAGAAAGGCATACCGTGCCCGTCCGCGGCCCGTCCGGGCAGCAGGAACGCTTGAACTGCGAATTGAAGAACCTTTTTATGAATGTTCCGAGCCACTTTTCAATGGTGGCGGCATCGAATTTTCCCGTGAACGCCTGTTCTGCCAGCGATTTTATTTCCGACGGTTTTCTGCCGTGACGCACGAAATGATACAGAAAGAAATCGTTGAGTTCGTATGAACCGACCAGTTCTTCGGTCTTCTGTCCTATGGAGCCGTCCTGTCCCGGAATCAGTTCGGGGCTTATCGGCGTGTCCAGTATGCTTTTGAGGACGGATGCGCATGAACTGAATCCGTTTGAGGCGGCGTACGCCACCATTTCGCGCACAAGCGTTTTCGGAATCCCGCAGTTTATGGAATACATCGACATATGGTCACCGTTGTAGGTGCACCACCCGAGCGCGGATTCGGAAAGGTCACCAGTCCCGATTACGATACCTCCGCAGTCGTTGGCAATGTCCATCAGTATCTGCGTGCGTTCACGGGCTTGAGCGTTCTCGTAGGTCGCATTGCGAATTTCCGGGTTGTGCCCTATGTCCTTGAAATGCAGCATCACTGACGGCCCTATCGGCACTTCCCGGACTTTCACGCCGAGTTTGTCCATCAATTTGCCCGCATTGTCGCGTGTCCTGTCGCTGGTGCCGAATCCGGGCATCGTGACGGCGATGATTCCTTTCCTGTCCAGTCCGAGCCAGTCGAAAGTCTCGCAGGTGGCCAGCACTGCCAGTGTGCTGTCCAGACCTCCTGAAATGCCAATCACTGCCGTCTTGCATCCGATTTTTTCCATCCTGCAGGCCAGCGCGTTTCTCTGTATGTTGAAAATCTCCCTGCATCGCCTTGCGGATTCCTCTTTGTCCGCAGGGACGAAAGGCATCGGGTCAACGGGGGAGGTGGGGACATATTCCGCGACATCCGTGATGCTCCCGCTTCCGGAGGTGACGTATGTCAGTCGGGAATCGTGGGCGTATCTTTCAGACTGCGCCGTCAGGCGTCCGTCTTCGAAGGCGAACGCATCACCGGAACAGACACCGTCTCCTGTAGATTCGCCGTACCCTGACGAACAGTAAATCAGCAACCTTCCCTTGGATTCGTCGCGCAGGCGCGAAAGTCTGAATTCGTGGCCGCATACTGTTTCGCAGATATGTTCGCGTATGATTTTCACTCCGTCGAGCGTATCGTTTGAAGCGATTACGGCCTTGATTCCAAGTGACTCCGCTTCAGCGGCAAGGGCCGCTTCTCCGGCAAGGGTCGCGGATGCGAGAAGCGCGTGTCCGAAAAGGTCACCGCAACTCGCTCCTGAGACGGGGGATGGCGGCAGGATGAAAGCATCCGCTCCGTTTGCTGCGGCTGTCCGCAGCAGGGAACTTATCTCGTCGACATTTTTTCTGACGTCACCGGGGTACACTCTCGGGACGGCAATCGCTATTTTTGCGAAACAATGACTCATACCTGACAAATAAACTTGGCAAAGTTAATAAATATTAGTAAATTTGTCGGGAATAGAGTCGATGGATAACTATGATTCAGGACATCAAATTGAGATTCGAGAGACTCATAGCTTTGTATGAGGCCCAGAAGGAGAGGAGCGAAAACCTTTCCTCGGAATTGGTCAGGTGCAGAGAATCCAACGAAGCCCTAGTGAAACAGAACGCTGATTTGAAAAATCAGATAGACAAACTTAAACTTTCCGCGGCCTTCCGTGCCAACGACGGAAGCGCTTCGGAAGCGAAGGAAAGGATTGAAAGACTTGTCGGGGAGATAGACAAATGCATATCTTTGCTTGAAAGTTGAGTATGGCCGAACAGAGCATCAAAATCAGGATAGGTTCACGGGAGTATTGCATGAAGGCGGTTTCTCCGGAATATGAACGTATCATGCGCCTGGCGTCCGAGTCCATCAACGCGAAGTTCAGCGAGTATGGAGTCAAGTTCCCCAGTCAGTCTGAAATCGACAAGATTTCCTTCGCCGCGCTCAACCAGACGATGGGTTTCCTCAATGCGAAGAGGAAAATTGCGGGAATGGAGGAAGAGGAAAAAGCCTTGCTGGAAGAGATGGATGCCTATCTTGAAAAAAATGAAAATTAGCCGCCAGTCATTACTTGCTGAATTCAACACTCGAAAGGGGGCAGGGCAGACTCGCTGACGGATGGCGCGCCCGCTTCGCGGGATACCTGAATATCGGCGGAACCCGAATCTTGTTTGACACGGTTTTCTGTCAATCCGACTGACGGCTTTCATACAAACAGTTGCTTCGCTTGGCGCTTTTGCGGCTCCGGGGCAACTTTTTATTGTAAATTGAAACCAAACCATTAATGCAGTATGTCACCAATAATTTCAATGATAATCGGTGCGGCGGCCGCCCTGGCGGTATCTTTCATCGTCCGCAGATTCATGCTCAAGGGCAAAGTTGACGAAATTATCAAGGAAGCCCGTCTGGAAGGCGAAAACATCAAGAACCAGAAAATATTCCAGGCAAAGGAAAAATACCTTCAACTCAAGAGTGAATACGAGCAGAAGGTGAACGAACGGAACGCTCAGATGAAGGAGGCGGAAAACCGCATCAGGCAGAAGGAGAATGCCGTGAATCAGCAGAATTCCGAGCTTCAGAAGAAACTCTCCGATGCCGAGAATGCGAAACGCTCGCTTCAGATGCAGCGGGAAAATTTTGAGAAGAAGACTGCCGAATACGAGCAGCTGGCGCTTCAGGTGAACAAGCAGCTTGAGACCGTGGCCGGAATGAGCGCGGAAGAGGCAAAGAGTATGCTTGTTGAGAATATGAAGGCAAAGGCGAGGACCGAGGCGCAGGCTTATATCAATGATACCATCGATGAGGCCAGACTCAATGCTGCCAAAGAAGCGAAACGTATAGTAATCAATACCATACAGCGTACCGCCACAGAGACGGCAATCGAAAATGCCGTCACTACCTTCCCGATTGACAACGATGAGATAAAAGGTCGCATCATAGGCCGTGAAGGCCGCAATATACGTGCACTCGAGGCGGCTACGGGAGTCGAAATAGTGGTGGATGACACACCTGACGCCATCCTCCTTTCCGCATTCGACCCTGTGCGCCGTGAAGTGGCCAGGCTGGCGCTCCATCAACTGGTTCTGGACGGACGCATCCATCCGGCACGCATAGAGGAAGTGGTGGCCAAGGTGCAGAAGCAACTTGAAGAGGAGATTCTGGAGACGGGAAAAAGGACCTGCATCGACCTCGGCATACACGGGATGAGTATGGAACTCGTGCGCCTGATAGGGCGTATGAAATACCGTTCCTCCTACGGACAGAATCTTCTTCAGCATTCCCGTGAAGTGGCGAACATCTGCGCCATTATGGCTTCGGAACTTGGTCTCAATCCGGTGACTGCGAAGCGCGCGGGACTTCTTCACGATATCGGAAAAGTATCCGAAGCGGATCCCGAACTTCCTCACGCCCTTCTCGGTATGAAACTGGCCGAAGAATACAAGGAGAAGCCGGATATCTGCAATGCCATCGGAGCGCACCACGATGAGGTGGAGATGACGTCTGTCATTTCTCCTCTGGTGCTCGTCGGAGACGCTATTTCAGGTGCACGTCCCGGCGCCCGCAGGGAAGTCATAGAGTCATACATAAAGAGGCTCAAGGATCTGGAAAGCCTTGCCGGTTCATATCAGGGTGTCACCAAGGCCTATGCCATACAGGCGGGCAGGGAACTGCGCGTCATTGTTGGAGCCGAAGAAGTGAGCGACGATCAGGCCGCTTTGCTGTCCTCTGAAATCGCACAAAAGATACAGGAAGAGCTCACGTATCCCGGACAGGTGAAAATAACCGTAATACGCGAGACGCGTTCGGTATCATTTGCACGATAGATGAAACGTCTGTTCCTGTCGTTACTTTCTGTTCCGCTTGCCGGAATGCTTGCTTCCGGGCAGCCGTCCGACGCAAGTTTCAATTGGGAGTCATCCATCAGGAAAACGGATGACGGGAGGTGCGAGATTGTGCTTCGCGGCATCTCTACGGAACCTTCCGACGGCGATCTGGCCGTACACGGCTCCTTGGAGTGGATAAGCTGTTCGGAGGACAGGTGTCACAGTCCTGAAAATTATGACTATTCCCTCGAACTGGCTCCGGTGTCCGAATCACAATCGTCATCCTCTGTCCGGGCGTATCCGGGCACTGCGGCTTCCGAAACCGGAGAGGGCGGTGGTTTGCTCGCTCTCATCCTTGAAGCCATTCTGTGGGGATTCGCGATGCTCCTGACGCCTTGTGTATTCCCTATGGTGCCGATGACGGTGTCTTTTTTCTTAAAGGGCCGGGAGGACAGTAAAGAAGGACGGTTCAGGGCACTGATGTACGGGTTGTTCATAGTGGTTCTATATACAGTCCCTGTTTGTCTGATTACAGGCATTACCCGTCTGGCGGGGGGCGCCGCTGTTACGGCTGACATATTCAACTGGCTTTCGACCCATTGGTTGCCCAATTTGCTGTTCTTTGCAGTCTTTATGGCATTTGCACTGTCATTTTTCGGGGCGTTCGAGATAAATCTTCCCGCTTCGATAGTGAACCGCAGCGATCGCAATTCCGACAGGAAAGGGCTCGCCGGCGTATTTTTTATGGCACTTACGCTGGTCCTCGTATCATTCTCTTGCACGGGGCCGATTGTCGGCACGGTGCTGATCAAGTCAACGGCAGGGGAATTCTGGACTCCTATGGTGACTATGCTTGCCTTTTCGATGGCGTTCGCCGTCCCCTTCACCGTTCTCGCTTTTTTTCCGTCGCTTCTCAAGTCTCTGCCTAGAAGCGGGGGATGGCTCAATTCGGTCAAGGTCACTTTGGGGTTCGTTGAAGTGGCGCTCGGTTTCAAGTTCCTGTCCGTGGCAGACCAAACCTATCATTGGGGCTTGCTGGGCAGGGAAATCTACCTTGCCATATGGATAGTCTGCTTCTCCCTGCTGGGTTTCTACCTTTTGGGGAAGATACGTTTCAAGAATGATGATGCCACGCAGACCGTTTCGCTGAAAAGGCTGCTTCTGGCGATGGTTGATTTCGTATTTGTCGTCTATATGATTCCGGGAATGTGGGGTGCGCCTCTCAAGGCCCTTTCCGGCTATCTTCCGCCGCTTTCCACACAGGATTTCGTGGTGGAGACGGGGAATGAGCCTGCGGTAAGCGAAGCACCGGCGGCAGGCGCATCCGGACTGCCTTACGGATTGAACGGATACCGCACAATAGAAGATGCTGTCTCCGCCGCATCACGTAGCGGAAAGAAGATATTTTTGGACATAACAGGTCACGGGTGTGTCAATTGTCGGGAGATGGAATACCGGGTATGGAGTGACCCGCAAGTATTGCAGCTGTTGCGCGACGAATTCATAATCGCGGCGCTCTATGTGGATGACAAGACGGCATTGCCCGAATCGCAATGGGTAGTGACGGCTGACGAAAAGATTTTGAAAGATGTAGGACGGGTCAACTCGTATGTGGCAAGAACTCGTTTCGGAGTCAATTCGCAGCCGAGTTATTTCATCCTTTCACCGGAAGGGGAAGTGATGAGCGGCCCAAGGGGGTATGACACTGACGTGGAAGGTTTCGTTGCTTTCCTGAAAGGACATACTGACAAATAACCCGAATCCGAAACGGCAAGACCGTCCCGGTCGGGATAGGATTTTTGCGCCCTGCGGCTAGAAATTGTCCTGGGACGCCTCTTCCCGGAACTCTTCGCTTTCCTGACGCTGCGGTATCTCGCCGTTGAAACAATTGTCCTTGATGTACGCAATCACTTCCGAGGGACCTTCCTGAAATTTCTCAAAATCTTCCTTGTACAGGAAAATCTTGTGCTTGTCGAAGGAGAAACTGCCGTCTCTTTCCTGCCTGCGCTTGCTTTCCGTTATGGTGAGGTAGAAATCTTTCTGTTCCTTGGTTGACTTGACGTCAAAACAGTAAGTTCTTCTCCCCGCCCTGACAGGCTTGGAAAAAACAGCATCCGCTCCACGTTCCTGCGCTGAAGCACGATCGAAATCTTCTTTGTACATAGTGCTGTTTTTTATTGCTCTCAAGGGACAAAAATATAATTTTTCTCAATACAAAGTTATATCTTTGCAAAAAATTTGGTTGAAATAATGTTGAACAGAAGAATTCTCCGTATCAAGGCGTTCAAGGTTCTGTACAGTTATGCGGAAAATCCGTCTTTGACACTCAAGGATATGCTGTCGCAGTTCGAAATGGCCTGCGAGGCGACAAGGAATCTTTATCTTTATATGCTTTCGCTTGTCTGCGCCCTCACGGATGAGGCTCGCGGTCGGATAGAAGCAGCAGCCGCCAAATTCAATCCGACGGAAGAGGAACTGCATCCCAATATGAAGTTCGTGGACAACTCCATGGCCGTGATTCTCGGTGAAGACCCCGACCTTGCTAAACTGCTGAAAAAGAAAAAACTGTCCTGGGAGCAGAATGACGTGTTCCTTCGCAAATTGTACGAGACGATTAAGGGAAGGGAATATTTCAAAGAATACCTTTCCTCGGCCACGTGCTCGCGGGAAGAGGATGCGGCATTGTTTGTGCGCATATTCGAAAATGAACTGGTCGATAATGCCGACCTGGAATCCATCCTGGAAGATATGTCCATATTCTGGCTGGACGATCTTGCATATGCGCTTACATATTGTTGCCGTACCCTGAAGTCCATCGCCGGGGGAGCCGCATGGGCCCTCCCGGAACTGTATCTTGACGCCGATCATGAGTTCGTGGAAAAACTGATAGGCTCCGCGTATCGGGATTTCCACCGTTACTGCGAAATGGTGGCTGAATCCGTTGACAAATGGGAAAAGGACAGACTCTTTGTCGTAGACCTCGTCCTTATAGTGTGCGGACTTGCGGAGGCGGAGCACATTGACGGCATCCCTGCGAGAGTGACCGTAAACGAATATGTCGAGATTTCAAAGTATTACAGTACGCCCAAGAGCCGTTCATTCGTAAATGGTCTTCTCGACAGACTGATTAAAGACAAATTATCATTATCTTTGTCTGATGACAGATAAAATTCAAATAGTATGTACGCTTTTTTAATGACAACGGTTTTGGATGCCGCCGCTGCACCGCAGCAGGGAGCCGGCCAGATGAGTTTCTGGATTATGATAGTAGCCCTCTTCCTCGTGATGTGGCTTTTTATGATTCGTCCGCAGCGCAAGCAGCAGAAAGAATTGGAGAAATTCCGCAGCGAACTCAAGAAGGGAGACAAGGTGATTACGGCCGGAGGTATCTACGGTACCATCGTCGACGTGAAGGATACTTCCGTTCTCATTGCCGTTGACGGTGACGTCAAACTCAGAGTTGACAAGAACTCGATAGTGAGAGACAGCACAAGTGCTCAATAAACTGACAGAGACGTTAAAAATGAACAAGAGCGATACTGTTCTGTTTTTCGTGTCGCTCTTCCTTTCCGTATCTTTTTGGATTATCCACAGTCTGTCACTGGAATTTTCGACATCTGTGTCGGTTCCGGTGGTGGCCGTAAGCAACATACCCGGCCGCTTTTCGGAAAGTTCCTATCCGGTGGAGGTCGTGGCCCGTTGCCGTACCAACGGATATTCCGCGATGATTGCATCAGGCAATCCGGTCCGCGTGCGGATATCTCCCGATGACCTGCATTATATGGGGGGCGATTATTTTTCTATGTCGGCGAATGAAATGAGTGCATACGCCGAGAAAATATTCGGTCCCGGAGTTACGCTCGAGTCATTTATGTCCTCATCCTACACTTTCAGATTCTCTGTCGAAAACAACAAGACCGTTCCGGTGGAGCCGGCTTTCAACGTCATTTTCAAAGAACAGTATATGCAGTCCGCCCCGATTGCTCTTTCGCCTGATTCCGTGATGGTTTACGGCGACCCGACGTTGCTTGAGAAAATAGACAGGATATATACGCAGCCGTTGACTCTGGACAATGTGTCTGCATCGAGGCAAGGTTCGGTGCCGTTGATGGTTCCGGAAGGAATGCGTCTCTCCGACTCGCAGTCGCACTATACAATACCGGTTTCGCGATTCGTCGAAATAAGGAAGAACGTCCGGATGTCAGTGCGCGGTGTCCCCGCCTCCAAGGAACTTCTTGTGTTCCGTTCGACTGCGGAAGTTACTTTCAGATGCGCGTTTCCCGTTAATGGGGACATTACTGAAAACGTGCAGTTTTATATTGATTATCAGGAGTTCGCGTCATCCATAAACGGGCGCTGCATGGCGCGTTTCGATGAGATTCCCGAGGGAATTCTGGACTATTCGGTGACGCCGGAAATTTTTGAATGCCTTGAATCGGAAAAAGAATGAAAACTCTTGCAGTAACGGGTGGAATCGGAAGCGGCAAATCTGAAGTGTGCCGCTATCTGGAATCGGTGGGCATACCGGTTTACAATTCCGACATAAGAGCCAAACTTCTCTATGACGAGAATCCGGTGATTGTGATGGACATACAAGAGGCCCTCGGATGTGACATAACGGGTCCGGACGGGAAACTGGACAGGAAAAAATTGGGGAGGATAGTGTTTTCCGACAGCAACAAACTCTCTATACTGGAAGGTATAGTGCATCCGTACGTGTTTGAGGATTTCATACGCTGGAGGAACGACCACTTCGATGAGGCCCCCTTCAATGCAATGGAATCGGCTATAATGTTGGAAAGACCTTTGTTCCGCTCTTTGTGCGACAAGGTGCTTTTTGTGGACGCGCCATTTGAAAAGAGGTTGGAACGGGCTATGCTCCGCGATTCGACTTCAGAGGAGGTTGTCCGCGCGAGAATGAAAGCGCAAAAGTTCGATAAGTCCAAGGTCGATGCCGTCGTGATGAATGACTCTGATTTGAAAACCCTGTTCGGCAGGGTGGATAAAATATTACAAACAATCTGGAATGAAAACTGATCTTTCTAAAATTCTGACCGTTTCCGGTCAGCACGGTCTTTTCCGATATGTCGCCCCTTCACGCGCCGGCATAATCGCCGAAACTCTTGAAGGGCAGCGTAGGGTTGCCTTTGACTCTCACAGCAAGGTGAACACTCTCGCAGACATTGCGATATATACGTCAGGCGGTGAGATGAAGTTGAAGGAAGTGTTCCTCGCCATCGAAAAGACTCTCTCGGGAAAGGAGGCCCCGACCTCGAAATCACCCGAGAAGGACATAGTGGAACTCTTCTCCAAGGCTGTGCCCGACTATGATGAAGGGCGCTTCTATCTCTCCCATATGAAAAAAGTCGTCGACTGGTACAACGAGCTCGTGAAGAACGCTTCACTGGACTTCGAAGAGGAAGAAGGCGGGGAGGAGAATGCCTAGTCTGAGGATATCCGTACTCGGATGTTCCAAAAACACTGTCGATTCGGAGCATCTGCTCGCTGTCTTGGCACCACATTATGAGATAGTGCAAGACGGCAGGGCAGTGGATTGCCTTCTGATTGATACCTGCGGATTTATAGGCGATGCCAAGGAACAGTCCGTTCAGGCTGTTCTGGAAGCCGCGCGTCTGAAAGAAGACGGTATGGTCGGAAAGTTGATTGTGTTCGGTTGTCTGTCCCAGAGGTACGGGACAGAACTTCCCGGACTTATACAGGAAGTCGATGCGTGGTTCGGGGCAAGGGACTTCAAACCTTTGCTCGAATATCTCGAAATACCGTCCGCTGAGATTGAGATGACAGGACGGAGGCTCCTTTCCGACGGATGCAGGGGAACGGCCTATCTCAAGATATCTGAGGGGTGTGACCGCCGTTGCTCATATTGCGCGATTCCTTTGATTCGCGGGCCGCACAGGTCCGTCCCTGTCGGGACTCTCGTCCGGGAGGCTGAGGGTCTGGCCGCGCAAGGGGTGCGTGAACTTGTCATCATCGCACAAGATACCACCTATTACGGAATGGACCTTTACGGAAAGCGTTGTCTGGCCGGGCTTCTGGAGAAACTTTCCGAGGTTGAAGGCATAGAATGGATACGGCTTCACTATTCTTATCCTGCGGATTTTCCCGAAGACGTGCTTGAATTGATGGCCGGCAATCCTAAAATCTGCAAATATGTGGATATACCTCTCCAGCACGTTTCAGACAGGGTCTTGAAGGCGATGAGGCGTCACATTGACGGAGAAGGTACCAGACGGATTATCGAAAAGATCAGGAATGCCGTCCCCGGAGTCGCGCTTCGCACGACTATGATTGTGGGGCATCCCGGAGAAGGGGAGGAGGAGTTCGCGGAACTGCTCCGCTTCGTGAAGGAGACCGGTTTCGAAAGACTCGGCGCATTCGCTTACTCCGAGGAGGAAGGTACGTATGGTGCGGAACATTTTCCCGACACTGTACCTTCCGAAGTCAAAAACGCCCGTCTCGATGCCTTGATGGAACTGCAACGCGGGATTTCCTTGAAATGGAATCTTTCGCGCATAGGTTCTCAGGTCAGAGTTCTCGCTGAAAGCCACTCCGACGGTATGTTGGTCTGCAGAAGCGAATTTGAAAGTCCTGAAGTGGACGGTGAGATACTTGTCAAATGTCCATCCGGCCTTGACGCGGAGAAAATGTGCGGCACTTTTTTTGACGTGACAGTCACAGGTGCTGATGAATATGATTTGCAAGCTGTCTTGATGTGATTATGAAAAGAATTTTTGCCATTGCCGTTGCGGCCATTCTGCTGTGTGCCTGCTCCTACCAGAGGTATGCTCTCAATCTGTCACTGATGGAGCCGTCATATATAAACATAGGCATCTCAGGGAAGGATGTGGCCATCGCTTACCTTGAGTCAGACGATGAACGGGACACTCTGTTTTCAAATGCTTTCGCTACGGGCCTTGCACAAGGTATAGAGCGCGATTACTTCAACGGGAAGAATGTCATAGACATATATAGACTGCCGTGCGAAGTGGGGGAGGATTATCTTGAGACAGGCGGTATGGAGGATATGGTGATGGAATTCGATTCGGATCTGGTGATATGTCTTCCCCTCGCAGAATTTTCTGGAAACAAAATAAGCCAGACGGTCTATCTGTACGATGCAATGGACAGTCTTTCGCGCCGTCGCGTGATAAAGAAACTCGGTTCGCTCGTCGATGGCGTGGATCTCGGGGATATAGCCCTGTCTATGGGCGAGGATACCGAGGTGGCATTGAAACCAAACTGGTCTGCGCGCGAATTCAATCTTCTTTATTTCGATTCAGGAAGGAATTGGTATTATGCCATTTATGCCGCTGCCAATGATAAATGGGACGAAGCTGTCGACATCTGGATGCCTTACGTGACCAAGGAATCGCCGATTCAGAAAGCCTGTGCGGCATACAACATAGCGCTCGCCTGTTTCCTTCATGGAGAGCATTCTCTGGCCTTGGAATGGCTGGATTTTGCGGACGGTTGCACTGAATTGCAGGAGTCCGGTGAACTCAGGAATCTGATAAAATCTTATGGCAGAGCCGGTTGATTGAGCTTTGCCGTCTTTTTCAAGTCGAGTGCTTCAGCCAGCAGTGAAACAGGATTGAGTACTTTGTATCCCGTGGACATCTCTATCTGCCATTTGCAGGTTTCGCATTCGCAGATGACGAAATCCGGATTGCGCCCGCTTATCTGCGAAAATAGCGCAGAGCCTATCTGTTGTGACAGTCCGTAGTTTTCTTTCTTGAATCCGTAAGTGCCTGCCATACCGCAGCAGTTGCTGTCGAGTTCCATCAGTTCCAATCCCGGTATCATACCCAGCAGTTCGAGTGTGAATATGCCCCATCCCAGTCTTTCCATATGGCAGGGAACGTGATATGCTGCTCTGGCCTTCCATCCTTCGCGGAAAGCCAGACGCACCTTGCCGGAACTTACGCTCTCATATATGAATTTGACGGCCAGTGTCAGCCTTTCCCTTATGGAAGAATTGTCCACTCCCAGGACTGCCGGATATTCATCTCTCATCGTGAACAGGCAGGTGGAAGAAGTGGCAATTACGGGGCCTTCGGTACCGGACAGAACATTGACGTTCGATTCCGCATTCCGCGTGGCCTGCTTGAACATCCCGTTGCTCATAAGGGGAACGCCGCAGCATCTCTCATCTCTGATGAGGCTGACTCCGAATCCGAGGGCATTCATCAATTTCACGAAATCTGAACCGAGCTGCGGATAGTTGTAATTGACGTAGCAGCCGTGGAAATAATTCACTTTGCGGGGGTAGGACTGCTGCTGCCTTGAAAATCTCTTCTTGAAAATGCTTTCGAATGTCTCCTGCGCGTATTCGGGAAGGGTGCAGTGCCTGTCAATGCCAAGCGTACAGTCCAAAACGGCTCTGACCGCTCCATTCTTGAGTACGGGATTGATGATGCCGGAAAAGGGAACCGCCAACGAACCTGTCAGGTCGGTACTTGCGAGCATCATATCCCGAATGCCCGGTATGGGTCTGCCGTGTCGGTGTCTGGCCCTCTGTATTATGTCGGCGATTTTTACTCCGGAAGGGCATACGACTTCACAACGCTTGCAGTTGAGGCACATCTTCAGATTGTCCTCGAAGAAAACCCTGTCTTTCAAGCGGAGCCGCTCTCCGTCCGGTCCCGCTTTCTTGGGACCCGGATATGAATCCGTTGCCTTGAGTACAGGACAGTAGACCGTACATTCGGCGCACTTGATGCACTGGTCCAAACTGTTTTCCATTATGCCACTTCTATGCATTCCCGAGTATTCTGTCTGCAATTGCCTCCGTATGCGCAAGTATTTTTCCTACAGAGTCAGTCTCTGTAGGATCGACGCCCGCCAGAATTTCTCCTGCAGCGTAGAGATTTATGATTATCCTACCATTGAGAAACGGTCGGGACAATTCGTCCGCTTTCACTCCGAAACTCATAAACCCCTGATGCTCATCGAAAGGGGCGAACCAATGGTTCCTGTCCCTGTCGTATTCGACGTCAAGGCCGAACAAAGGCTCATATATCTGTTCCATATCTGCTACAAGACCTCCGGAAAGGAATTTACCGCTGGCAAGGATGAAATTGTCGGCTTCAAGTCTGTTTTGCCCGAGATTTTCAGTGTACACTGCAAGGATATTGCCGCCTTCGAATTCTCCGCGTATGACACTGTCACCCATCAGAATACGTCCGCCCAGCGAACGGTATTCGCTGAAGTCCGGCTTGTGGAGTGAAATGCCTTTTGATATGACAACAGTCCTCTGCCCGCTCTTCTGCAACCTGCAGGCGGTGTGCATTCCGGCCAGCCCTCCTCCTATGATTATGGTGTCAAATTTCATCATTTCTCAGCAGTCTCCGCATATCGGCCCTTCCAGATTTTTTGCATATATTCCATTTCCCTCAGGCTGTCCCCCCATCCCACACTTGTCATTCCTTTCCATCTCTCTTCAACGAAGCGGCGTATAAGTTCCCGGGTCTCTTCGGGATTGCCTTTGGCTCTGGCGAGGGCTTCTGCAGCACGGGCTATGCATTTCGTTCCCTGGCAGGTACCCATACCGAGTCTGGTGCGTCTGCGGAGGTCTTCAAGATTCTGTACCCCGAGGTGGTTTACGGCCCACTTGACATCATCGAAAGTAACCCTTTCGCATTCGCATATGAGTTCATCAGTTGCGCTTTCGCTGTGTCTCGGCACCAGCGGATCGGAGAGCATTGCTCTGTGTGTCTTGCAGGTGGCAGGCACTCCCAATTTGCGGCAAACGGCATCTGTGGCGATTTCCGCCATAAGGCGGTAGGTCATCAGTTTGCCTCCCGTTATGGTGATGAATCCTTCAAGCCCGTCCCTTTCGCTATGGTCGAGGCAGACAATGCCTCTGCTGATGTTGCGCCCGGTGGCGTCTTCCGCTGACTTGATGAGAGGTCTTACTCCTGCATAGGCCCTCAGTACCCTTGTATGGGTAATGGAAGGACATAGTCTGGCACCTTCGCGCATAAGTGTGCAGACTTCTTCAGCGGTGACCTTGAGTTCATCGCATTCATCGTAAGATATTCCGGTTGAGGTAGTCCCTATGACGCTGACCGTATCTCCCGGCACGAGAATATCTCCGTCCGACGACTTGCGGCAACGGTTGATGACCACGTTGTTGAGTCTGTGGGCGAAAATCAGCAGGGAACCTTTGGTCGGGCACATTTCTATCTTAACGCCGGCCATGCGCGCAATTCCGTGCCCCCAGATTCCCGCCGCATTGACTGTGACGGAAGCCCTGTAAGAGGCTCTCTCTCCCGTATGCGTGTTACGGGTTTCGATCCCTGTGACACTGCATCCTTCGCGGATAACGGACGTTACTTCGGTGTAGGGGAGTATAGTGGTTCCGTGAAGCAAGGCATCGTACATATTGGCGGAGCATAACTTGAACGGATCGACCGCTCCGTCAGGAACTTTTACGGCTCCCATCAGGGCCGGATTGACGGAAGGCTCCATTCTTAGGGCGTCCACGGGATCGATGGCTTCGGCATCTATCCCCGATGTCTTGCAGGCATCTATGAAAATCTTCTGGTATTCCAGCCCATAACCTTCGTCTTCGTCTTCGGGAAGGGTTATGAAAAGACCGCCTGTTTTTTCTATGCAATGAGGCGCGATTTTTTTGAGTATTTTATTTTCACGGATGCATTCGCGGGCCGATTCGGGGTCATTCACGGCATATCTGGCCCCACTGTGCAGAAGCCCGTGATTCCTTCCAGAGGCTCCGGAGGCTATGTCATCGCGCTCGACAAGAAGAACCTTGAGCCCCCGAAGCGCGCAGTCACGTGCAGTCCCGAGGCCGGTAATGCCACCGCCTATGACGATGACGTCATATTGTTCCACGTCATACATTTTTCAAAAAAAGGTGGGACCGTAAGCCGGTTTCTGTTCAACGTTGTCATTTATCTTCGCAACCTACCCCCCGGCATTGGACGGGCCGCCCTCATCTGCCGGTATATTTGGTCTTGCAGGTCCCGGTGCCGTACCCTTCGGACGTCATCGCCCGGAGTCGTGAGCTCTTGCCTCGCGTTTTCACCATTTCCCTTACGGGTTGTAATTTTCTGTTACGGCTGTCGTAAAATTACTTCCACCTGCGATTTCCGCAGCGGGATGCCCTTTCCTGTCCGGACTTTCCTCAGCCTTGCGGCCGCGACAACCCGTCCCACCATATTGCAACAAAAGGCCTGTCCGCACACCGGACGCGACCGGATGCGAATTTACTGAAAATTCTGACAAAACAATAATAAGTTGTTTTGATTCTTTATCTAATTTGAAGATGCGGGCAGTGCTGACGCAGTCTTACCCTCCGTTATGTCGATGTCGAGTATATATCTGGTGTTGCGGACCGGGCCGCGCATTCCTGACTGAGAGGCGCTTCCATCCCCGTTGACGTCAATTTCGTAAGTGACAGTGATTCCTTCGATTTCCCCCTCTATGATGACTTTGGTGAAAGGGGAACCGGCAGACTCTTCAGGTGCATTGTTGGGGTAGCAATAAAGGCTTCCGCCTTCAAAATGGCTGATTCCTTCTGATCGGCGTCCGTCTTTCAACTGACAGTATGCCATCCTCGGAACGGCCATTTTTTTTAAATCGTCTTCGCGCAGTTCTCCCGGGTTGAGAAATTCGCTGGGCATCACTTTCGCGCCATCGTCCACGATGCGGCATCTGTTGCTCGCGTTGACAAGATAGGCTCTTGGGTTGGTGAGGTCCGGCTCCGAGTTAAGGAACTCCAACACTATTACTGCCATCACGGGCTTGAGTTTTACTTCACAATGCGTTTCCGCGCCCGCCTTGACAATGCATTCGCCGTACATTACGGGATTGTCCGGATCCTCCGCGGAATACTCGTATTCAAGACGTTTCAGGTCGCCATAACTGAGAATGTTCCTGCGTGCGTGTTCATCGAGCTCTGCGTTTGCTATCATCGCAATTCTTTTGTCGCCAGTGGAGGACAGGACAGATATGTCCCCATATCCGGGGTTGTCGGTTCGGGTATATGTGTCCAGATATTCCGCTGCATTGATGTCGAATACGAAGATATCCAGCGATTTGACGAAATGCCAGTCAGGACCTGATTTCGAAGGTGCCACGGAACTTTTCCCGTGTGCGCAATCCTCCGGTATGATTCCGGTGTCGATGTAATAGTCGATGAAAGTGCGGACAGACTCCGGAGCGGCAGGATGTGCCTTTGCCGGAACCTGTTCCGCACGACAAGAGCGGAAAAGGCAGGCCGCCGTGATAACAGCAAGCAAGAATAGAAGAATGGACGACGGTCTGTTGTGTGCCTTTCCCATACGAAAAACAAGAATTTGAATCGCAACGGCAAAACTAATCCCTTTCATCTGTCCCTGCAAGCGGTCAAAAAAAATATGCCTCCCTTTTATCCGTTTTTTATGAAAAGGAAGATGCGTCTCTTAAGACCATCGTACGCGATGTTCAGATTTGCATCCCCAATTTGCAAATCTTCAGCATTTTTTACCTATATTTACAAGAATTTATGGAAAATTGAACATCGTACCCTGATATGCGTATAAAACTTCTTCATCGTTTTATCCCCGCCTTGCTGTCGCTCGTGTCCCTGTCTCTTTCCGCCCAGACGGCGAGTGAGATTTCTGCGGCAAAAAACATAGCCCGTTCCTATGGCTATTCGGACAAGGAGATAAATGATATAATCAACCGCGGATCATCATATGAAAATACTGCTTCGCAGGCTCCTGATTATATGTCCGCTCCTCTGATGGATACGTTGTTCGCCGGGAGCAGGATGCTCCCCGTCTCCGACTCCCTGATGGTCGATATGGTAAAAATCGAAAGGCCGGTGCCTGTTGACAGTATGGAGATATACGGACATTCCTATTTCTCTTCTCCGGGATTGAGCGTGATACCCAGCTACAACGCTCCTGTGCCGGAAGCCTATGTTCTCGGGCCTGGTGATGAACTGGTAATCGACATATGGGGCGCCACCGTGTCGCACGTCGTATCGGCAATAGGGATAGACGGCAGCATCTCAGTGCCTGACCTTGGTCTTGTGTATGTCTCGGGTATGACGGTGAGTAATGCGGAGAGACTGCTCAACGAGCAGTTGGGGCGCATCTATTCAGGGCTTTCAGGCAGCAGTCCGGATACGTTCATGAGACTTTCTCTCGGGCGTATCAAGGGAGTGTCCGTAAGCGTGGCCGGTGAGGTCAAGATACCGGGTTTGTATTCCATTCCGTCACTTGCGACCATCCCTTCGGTTATTTTCATGGCCGGAGGAATCAACGAAAAGGGCTCCGTGAGGAGCATCTCCGTATTCCGTCACGGGAGAAAGGTGGCCGATTTCGACCTTTACGATTTTCTCTTCAGGGGAAAATTCAATGAAAATCTGCGTTTGCAGGACGGCGATGTCATAAATGTCGGGGCATACAGGACCGTAGTGTCCGTAGGAGGTGCAGTGATGCGCCCGATGCGCTATGAATTACTTGAAGGCGAGACCATACAGGATGTCATCGTCTATGCCGATGGCTTTGACCTCAATGCACAGCGAACGGGGCTTCACGTCCATAGAAAAGGAGTGCTGGGAAATAGGAGTTTTGATGTCAGCGAGGCTGATTTCGCGACTTTCAGACTATTCAACGGCGACCGTGTCAGCATACGCTCATACAACAGCAACGATTTGAATTCGGTGACAATCACGGGCCCTGTCCGTTTTCCCGGTCACTATGCCATAGACGGAAATGTCAAAGATCTGGCTTCTCTGATAGAGTTCGCAGGCGGCGTGGTGGAAGGGACTTATACCGACAGGGGAATGATTCGGAGACTGGATGAGGACAGGATTCCGGAAGTTGTCACTTTCAATCTTGCTGAAGTGCTTTCAGGCAAGACCGAAGTGCGTCTTGAAAAAGAGGACTCCGTATTCATATTCTTGAAGTCTGACCTTGTCGAGAAACAGACAGTTACAATAGAGGGACACGTGCGGAATCCTGGTACTTATGCATTCAGCGACGGTATGACCGTAGGGGACCTCATCCTTCAGGCGCAGGGTGTTCGCGGTGACGTTTACAGCCACAGGGGGCAGATTCGCAGGATTTCTTCCGAAGGGGTTCCGGTACTTGAGGCATTCAGCGTGGACGATGCCGTTTCGGGCAGGAACAACGTGCTTCTTGCGAGAGAGGATACGGTGCGGATATACAGTTTCAGGGAATTGAGGGAAGACGCCACTGTAAATGTGGGTGGCGCTGTCAACGCTCCGGGAACTTTCAAGTATTACGAGAGGATGACTCTTGAAGATCTGTTGCTTACGGCAGGCGGTCTGTCCAACGGCGCGGATATGAGGAATATCCAGATTTCTACGCGTGGCGGTCGAGAAAGGGGCAGCGTGGAGATAGTGGATATCGAGAACAATCCCGAGATGCTTACCTACGGAATACAGCCTTATGACGTCGTGTCCGTCCGTGTGCTCACCTATTTCCGCGACCAGATTACCATTACGGTGAACGGGGAGGTTATCTCTCCCGGACCTTATGCTTTCGATGACGCCGAAGTCAGACTTTCGGAAGTGATGTCAAGGGTGGGAGGCTTTTCCGATGCCGCCTACGTGCACGGAGCCACCCTTACCAGAGTGCTGACGAAGGAAGAAAAGGAGCGTCAGAAGATTGCTGTGATGATAGCGAATCAGAATCTGGATGAAAAGACACAGTTTGACACGCTCCTTCTCACTGACAGGTTCAAGATAGGAATTGATATGAACAAGGCGCTCGACAATCCGGGCTCGGCTTATGACGTGACTCTCCGCAGCGGGGACATCATAAGCGTTCCAGTCATAAACAACACCGTCAAGGTCAGCGGAGGCGTATTTTATCCCAATACTGTTTCTTACAATCCTTCATTCGGATGGAGGGATTACGTGAATATGGCCGGGGGCTTTACGAAATTGGCACGAAAGGGGAAGATATATGCGGTCTATATGAACGGAAACGTGGCCGTGGGAAATAAAATCAAGTGTGAACCCGGTATGGAACTTGTCATCCCTGAAAGAAAGAAATCGGAAGGTGCCAGACTGACTCCGGTCGAGATTGCTTCCATCGCCACTTCCATGACATCTTTGGCCACACTTGTGACGACATTGATGAAACTGTTCTGACAACGATGAATGAAAATGAAACAAGAATTCCCGAGAACCGGGAAGATACAATAGACTATAAGGCAATTGCCTTGAGATTGTGGGCCAAGCGTAAATTCATCCTGCGCCTGTGGGGGGCTTTTGTGACGATAGGCTTTTTTGCCGCGCTTTTCCAGAGACCCGTCTATGTCTCGTCGTGTACGTTTGTGCCCTTGAGTTCTTCGTCCAAGACCTCCAGTTCCTTGTCATCGCTTGCTGCCCTGGCTGGTGTAAGCATGGGAGATATGACCAACGGTGAATCTCTTTCCCCACTCATTTATCCGCAGTTGCTTGACAACGTGGATTTCAATAGGGAACTTATGAGGATTCCCCTTCATTTCAAGCGTTATGACGAGCCTGTATCCCTTTATGACCTCTCAACGGACCCGAAGTATCGCAGGTTTACTTTAGGCACGATAAAGAAATATACTCTCGGGCTTCCGCGGGTTATACTCGGCGCGATACGCGGGAGTGGTCCCGATGTGATTCTTCCGGAAGACGTGAAAGACAGTGCCCGCATCAGTGCCTATACAAAAGAGGAATTCAAAGTTTACAAGGCTGTCTCGAAGATGCTCTCTATGACGGTGGAGAGAAAGGACGGATATCTTACCTTGAGCGCAAGGTCCTCGGAGGCTCTTGTGGCTGCGGAATTGTGTCAGGGCGCGATGGATCTTATGCAGAAGTATGTGGCGGATTTCCGTCTCGAACAGGCGAGGGACAACCTGTCATATCTCCAGGCCAGGGCCGATGAGGCCAGAGCCGAATATCTGACGAAACAGTTGGAACTTGCGCAATATACTGATTCCAACCGCGGCGCCCCTACGGCGACCAGTATGACCAGAAGGGAGCAGCTGACCTCCGAATATGAGATTGCATTTGCTCTTTATACTGAAGTCTCGAAACAACTTCTAAAGGCCGAACTCAAGGTCAAGAACGATACTCCTGTGCTTTCCGCAGTCAAGCCGGTGAGCGTGCCGATGCTTAAGAGCAACAGCCGCACCAAGACCTGGATGGTATGGATTTTTATGGGGCTTGTCATCAGTTGCGGATTGGTTATCGGTATAGACTATCTTCGTGACAAAGGACTCAAATGGCCTGCTGATTGGGATTAGGACATTCATTTTTTTCATTGTGATACAATTTATGAACGGATTACAGATTTCCATACGTGGTCTTGAAATGCCGGCTTCTCCAATCAGAAAGCTGGCGCCCCTTGCCTTCTCCGCGGAGGAAAGGGGAGTGAAAGTCTATAGGTTGAATATCGGCCAACCTGATTTGCCGACTCCGGAAAAGGCGCTTGACGCGTTAAGGAACATTGACCGCAAGACTTTGGAATACAGCCCTTCGCAGGGTTACCGTTCACTCCGTAAGAAACTTGTGGATTATTATGACCGTTATCAGATAAAACTTTCAGCCGATGACATCATCATAACCGCAGGAGGGTCGGAAGCAGTACTGTTCGCGTTTATGAGTTGTCTCAATCCGGGAGACGAGATTATCGTTCCTGAGCCGGCATATGCCAACTATATGGCTCTGGCCGTGTCGGCGGGTGCAGTGATAAGGACTGTCACGACGACTATAGACGAAGGTTTCTGCCTTCCCAAGGTGGAGCGGTTTGAGGAACTGATAAACGAAAAGACCAAGGCCATACTCATTTGCAATCCCAACAACCCTACCGGCTATCTTTACACCCAGAAGGAGATGAACAGGATACGTGACCTTGTGCGCAAGTACAATCTCTATCTGTTCAGCGACGAGGTTTATCGCGAATACATCTATACGGGTTCTCCTTACATCTCGGCCATGCATCTGGACAGCATAGAGCAGAACGTGGTGCTGATTGATTCCGTGTCCAAGCGGTATTCCGAATGCGGTATCCGCATAGGGGCGCTGATTACGAAGAATGACGAGGTCAGAAAAACCGTGATGAAGTTCTGTCAGGCCAGACTCAGTCCTCCTCTTCTGGGGCAGATTGTGGCAGAAGCCTCAATCGAGGGAACGGAAGAATACTCTCGCGCAGTCTATGAAGAATATGTGGAGAGGAGAAAGTGCCTGATAGACGGAGTCAACAGGATAGAAGGATGCTATACGCCCCTGCCTATGGGCGCCTTCTATACGGTGGCGCAACTGCCAGTTGATGACGCAGAAGCATTCTGCGCCTGGTGTCTTACGGATTTCTGCTGGAAGGACGGACTTACTCCGGAAACTTTCGATTTTTCCGGTCATAAAACGGAGTGCAAGGGGGAGACCATAATGATGGCTCCTGCGGCAGGTTTCTATACCACTCCCGGTATGGGCAGAGATCAGGTGCGACTTGCATACGTGCTCTGCAAACAAGACATACAACGGTCCATATTCCTGCTGGACAAAGCCTTGAAGGCATACGGGGGAGCTATTTCCAAGGCAGGAGATTGAGTTTCAGCCCCAGAGTCGCGGCAAAAGAATCTTTCAGGACCTTACCTTT
>JAKSKB010000024.1 GCA_024401975.1 Bacteroidales bacterium
GTTCCTTCGGTGTTTCTCCAGAATCTCCAATTTCTCCAATATCTCCATTTGCGTTCCGTGGAGATTTTGGCGGTTTTGGAGATTTAGGAGCGACATTGAAGGTCCGAAAGAATCTCGTGGCAGGTTACCGCAGGGACATAACCAGATATGCATTCTCGTTGCCTTTTGCAAATATGGGGTTTGCGCAAAAATGCGGGCAGGGATCAGTACGGGCGGCCGGGAATGAATCTGTTGACCCTCTTCACATACTCGGCGTACTCCGGATATTTGGACTTGCTGATATACTCCCCGAGAGTCGAACTGCCGACAAACAACAGAATCAGCAAAACCGCTCCGCAGATACTCCAGTTGAGGATTCCGGCACCTGCAGCGACCGAAAAGAGGTAGAATGCCACCCAGATGGTCTGCTCGCCCAGGTAATTCGGATGACGGCTGTAACGCCAGAGTCCGCTTGTGTTGAACCCACGCCTGTACGGCTCAGGCAGTTCCTCCAGCTTCCGCCCCTCCTTTATCATCCGCCACTTTTTGCTCTGGAAACGCCACTGCTGCAGGTCGGCAAGCGCCTCGTAGAAAATGGCACCTCCCATCAGCAGGGCTGCCACAAGATCCATCCACCCGAACGGGCGCACAGATTCCATCGCGGCAACGGCAGGAAGAGTGATTAGCAGCACCAGGAGATTCTGATAGATGGAAATGAACAACAGGTTGAAAATCACCCACCTCCAGCGAGGCTGAAACTCCTTGTGAGCACGCAGCCACGGCCAGCGGTAATCCTCCTTGCCCGTCCAGAACTTCCAACTGTAAGCGCCCTTCTTCGCAAAGTTGAAGGTCAGGCGCACGCCCCAGACGGTAGCAAGAACCGCCATTACGACGAGCCGCCCGTCTAAACCGCCCTTACAGGCGACCACCCAGGTATAAACCGCAGGCAGAATGCTCCAGAGCTTGTCCATCTGGCTGTTGTTGCGGGTAATTTCGCCGACAATAAAGCAGTATGCGGCACTGCAAGCGGCAATAATCAGAAGAATGTGCAGAGTGTCCGCAACAGAGTCGATGATAAGTCTCTCCCCGGCACTCCACCGCCCGTCGCAGCCAGTAACCAGCAGTACGACAGCGGATAATACAAAAATTACCTTTCTCATAACAAACATATCGCCGACGGCGCAAAACACACCTTACTCCCAGATGCTCCGCCTTTGCGATTCGATACAAATATAATACAAACGGGCGCAAGATTGAAGGATTTTTGATAGCTTTGCAGGAGAAATGAAATACAGACTATTAATTGCTTTATTGGCTACATTCGCTGCAGTCTGCACGGCACAAAGCGAGTGGAGCGACAAGAAGAACTGGTACGAAAGCACGAAAGGCATCAATGACGGGTACCCTGACGTCTTCTATCTGGTATCCACCAATATCCTTCAGGAGGAAGGCTCCCTTATCGCCTTCAACACTCCCGAGGAAAAGAGCATCCTCGCAAAGGAGATGAAACACGTTGAAAACAAGGTGTTCGGGGACTCGCTCAACTTTTTCGCTCCCTATTACCATCAGCACACGATGGAAGCTATATCTTTGGGAAAAGAAAAGTACGACAGCCTGACGGTAACCATCGTCGATGAGGTATATGCTGCATTCAAGTACTACCTGGAGCACTTCAACGGAGGGAGGCCCGTAGTCCTTGCCGGCTTCAGCCAGGGGGCGATGCTTGCCAAGGAACTTTTAAAGAGGATGACTCCGGAAGAGTACAACAGCATCGCCGCAGCATACATTCTGGGATGGGGACTGAGTGAAGAGGATGTAAAAAATCCGCAAGTACGTCCGGCCGAAAGGGCTGACGATGCGGGCGTATGCATCTCCTTCAACTCCGTTTCAGACACTTCGGCCGTATGGACTCCCGTCCTGAATGACGCCGCATATTCCATAAATCCGGTGAACTGGCGGACCGATGCCGTTCCCGCCACTTTCGAATACAAAGGGCAGACTCTGACAGCCAGCCTCGACACAACCACTACAACTCTGATTGTCAGCGGATTCGATGAGCCCGAGCCGCCCTTTGAGCCTGTCTGGCCTTCTGGCTGCCTGCACTTCTACGAGATTCAGTTCTACAACAGATTTCTCCACGCCAACGCCCTGCTGCGCTGCGCCGCCGAAAGGGCTTCCGGCCCCACCACTTCCGCAAGCCGGTAAAAAGCTACTCTGACCCGCGTCCGTATGGAAAAGCTCCAACTCTCATCGCAGATCAATGACAAATTTTTCAATAGGATGCATATTTCAGCCATCTAAATCAATAATTGAAGTTTTACAAGAGACTTATGCGGTCTAAAGAATTTTATTATATTTGTCTCTGTCAATTTAACACTTATTCATTATGGCTAAAGAAGCAGAAGTAAAGGCCTTGGAAGTCAATGCCGCAAAGATGAAGGCATTGCAGGCAACGATCGACAAGATTGAGAAGGATTATGGGAAAGGGACGATCATGAAGTTGGGAGACCAGCCACAATGGGATGTTCAAGTGATTCCAAGCGGTTCGGTGGCGCTGGACCACGCCCTCGGTATCGGGGGGTATCCGCGCGGCAGAATCATCGAAATCTACGGGCCGGAGTCCAGCGGCAAAACTACGCTGGCCATCCACGCCATAGCGCAGGCCCAGAAAGCTGGCGGCATCGCCGCAATGATTGACGCGGAACACGCATTCGACCGCAGTTACGCAAAGGCTTTGGGGGTCAATCTGGAGACTTTGCTCATATCGCAGCCGGACAATGGGGAACAGGCTCTGGAGATAGCGGACAACCTCATCCGTTCGGGTGCCGTGGACATTGTGGTCATCGATTCGGTGGCGGCCCTCACTCCCAAAGCTGAAATCGAAGGGGAGATGGGAGACAACAAGGTGGGTCTGCAGGCACGGCTTATGAGCCAGGCGCTCCGCAAGCTCACGGCCAACATCGCGAGGACCAACACCTGCTGCATCTTCATCAATCAATTGCGGGAGAAAATCGGAGTGATGTTCGGCAATCCGGAGACCACCACGGGAGGCAACGCCCTCAAATTCTATGCGTCCGTGCGCATCGACGTCCGCCGCACCACCCAGCTCAAGGACGGAGAGGAGGCCCTGGGCAACAGGACCCGCGTCAAGGTCGTCAAGAACAAGATGGCCCCGCCATTCAAGAAAGCGGAGTTCGACATAGTGTTCGGAGAGGGTATCTCGCACACAGGAGAAATCATAGACCTCGCCGTGGAGTTCGAAATAATCCACAAGAGCGGCAGCTGGTTCAGTTACAACGATGCAAAACTCGCGCAGGGGCGTGACGCCGTCAAGCAGTTGCTGAACGACAACCCAGAGCTGTGTGAAGAAATCGAAGGAAAGATTCGCGAAGAACTTGCAAAAATCAAGGACTAGATGGGAAAAATCATTCTTACGGGCGACCGGCCTACCGGTCGCCTTCACATAGGGCATTACGTGGGCTCGCTCCGCCGGAGAGTGGAACTGCAGAACAGCGGGGCCTTTGAGAAAATCTTCATAATGATTGCAGACGCACAGGCGCTGACCGACAATGCGGACAATCCTGAAAAAGTGCGCCAAAACATAATCGAAGTGGCTCTCGACTATATGGCGGCGGGGCTCGACCCTGAGAAATCGACGCTGTTCATACAGTCTCAGGTGAGCGAGCTCACGGAACTTTCGTTCTATTATCAGAACCTCGTGACCGTACAGCGCCTCCAGCGCAATCCTACCGTCAAGGCGGAGATTCAGATGCGCGGTTTCTCGGATGACGCTTCAGACAACAGGGCCGGCACTCCGGTCGGTTTCTTCTGCTATCCGATAAGCCAGGCCGCGGACATAACCGCGTTCAAGGCCACTACGGTGCCTGTAGGAGAAGACCAGGAGCCTATGATAGAGCAGGCTCGCGAGATAGTCCGCAAATTCAACTCCACTTATGCCCCCGTCCTCGTGGAACCGGAAGTGATGCTGCCCGACAACGCGGCCTGTATGCGCCTCCCCGGTACGGACGGGAAAGCCAAGATGAGCAAATCGCTCGGCAATTGCATATACCTGTCAGACCCGGAGGACACAGTCACCACAAAAGTAAAGGGGATGTTCACCGACCCGCTTCACCTTCAGGTGTCTGACCCCGGACACGTGGAGGGCAATACAGTGTTTACCTATCTGGACGCCTTCTGCAGACCGGAGCATTTCGGGAAATTCCGCGACTGCTTCATTGGCAAGAAAGCAAGTTTCTCTTTCGATTCCCTTGATGAGGTCAAGGCACAGTACCGCGCCGGCGGACTGGGCGATATGATGGTGAAGAACTTCCTCGCAGCCGTCCTGAACGACACGCTGGAACCGATTAGGGCGCGCAGAGCAGAGTTGGAAAAAGACCTTCCGTATGTGTATGACGTACTGCGCAAGGGTTCGGAAAAAGCTCGTGCCGTTGCTGCCGCCACTCTGTCCGAAGTCAAGAAAGCCATGAAGATAAACTACTTCGACACTGAGGTCCTCAGTTCGCTTATCGCCGGTCAGAAGCAATGAACGGGAGGAGTTTTCCAACAAAGCCGTCAATTATCTTCAAAATATTTGCATTTTACAACTAAACGAAATACCTTTGCACTCCCCAAAAGGGTTGGAGAGACTTGTTAGCTCAGTTGGTAGAGCATCACACTTTTAATGTGGGGGTCTCGGGTTCGAGCCCCGAACAAGTCACAAGTCAGTTTGACTGAATTTTTGAAAATCTGCATCCTTAGCTCAGTTGGTAGAGCAACTGACTCTTAATCAGTGGGTCTAGGGTTCGAATCCCTAAGGATGCACAAACGCTGAAGAGAGTGACTGGAGTCCAGCCGCTCTCTTTTTTGGATTAACGTGTACAGCCATGAAGAAATTGTTGCACCTGATTTCCGTTCTAACCATCAGCGCCTGCACGGCCCCACAGGCATACGACGTGGCGGCATATATATGGCCCGCATACCACGATGAGCCGAGATATCAGGAAATCGGTCTTTTCGCAGACCACAAAGGAGAATGGGAGGCAATCTACAATGCCGTGCCCAAATTCGAAGGGCACCGACAGCCGAGAGTCCCGGCGTGGGGATATTTCGATGAATCTTCTCCGGAGATGCAGGAGAAGATAATAGACACGGCGCTGGAATATGGGGTGAACACCTTCATCTTCGACTGGTACTGGTTCGACAACCGTCCATTCCTCGAGAGCGTTCTCAATGACGGTTTCCTCAAGGCGTCCAACAACAGGAAGATGAAATTCTACCTGATGTGGGCAAACCATACCGCCAATTCATACTGGGACCGCAACGAACCGGACAAAAGCATAGATTACTGGAGCGGACTTGTCTCCGCAGAAGTAATGGACGGCTTCACAGACCACCTTGTCAATGACTATTTCAAACTGCCCAATTACTATAAGATTGACGGCAAACCGGTATTCTGCATCTACGAAGTTTCCAACTTCATAAACGGGATGGGCGGAACAGAGAAGGCCAGGGAGGCCCTCGACACATTCCGGAGAAAGGCCGTGGATGCCGGTTTCGAAGGACTTCATCTTCAGGCTATCATCTGGAGCAGCCTCCCGGCAACGCTTTCGGCCACTCCCGGAGATTCCGAACCGACCCAGGACAAGACCCTGCAAGCGCTGGGATTCGACAGCGTCACCAATTATCAGTGGTGTCACCTTGTCCCTACCGACAAGGAGTACACAGAATGGGGAGAAGAGGGAATATCCTACTGGGAAAGATATGACAATGAGATTTCCGTTCCCTATTTTCCTCACGTGTCCATCGACTGGGATCCCAACCCGAGATTCCCGATGGAGAATGGCCCGCAGCCTTGTGTCAAGAATCCCACCCCCGAGAAATTCGAAAAATTCCTGCGTAAAGCCAGAGACTATGTGGACGCGCATCCTGACCGGACACCGCTGATTACGATTAACGCCTGGAACGAATGGGCCGAAGGCAGTTACCTCGAACCCGACGAAGAATTCGGATACGGCTATCTGGAAGCCGTCAAAAATGTATTCAAAAACAAATAGAAAAAAATGACGCGAAGGGTTTCCTGTTTTATTGTCCTGATTCTGAACTTCACTTTCAATGCCGGTGCTCAAATCCGCTATGCCGGTGCAGATGAGAGCACCCCGTCGCATTCGGAGTATTTCACCTGGATAAACCATTCTTTCGAAGGACCTTCGGAAGAAACCGTGATGGCTGGCCTGAATTTTTTCAAATACCTTCAGGACACCTATGGAATGCATCTGGACATCTTCGCTCTGGATGCAGGCACGATAGACGGATGGAAATTCTACGACTCCGTCGATTCACCCCGCGTTCGGAAACATTTCCCCGGAGGTTTTGCGAAGATAGCGGACTTTTCCAGAGAAAACGGGATAAAGCTCGGAATGTGGTGCGGCCCGGACGGGTTCGGTGACAAGGAGGAGGACGCGAAGAGGCGGCTCGAAATGATGCTTTCACTCACGGACGACTACAATGTGGGCCTGTTCAAGATGGATGCCTGTTGCGGACCGCTCAGACCTTCAAAACAGATATGGGTTGAGAAAATGATGTCTGAAATTCGCGCCAAGCACCCCGATTTCGTGCTTCTCAACCATCGTCTGGATCTCGGCGAGGCCACAAAATATTCAACCACATACCTCCTTGACGGACAGGAGACCTATATCGACGTCCATATCAGCAATGAGGTGACAGCCCCCCATCACAGAGCAGCCGCCCTGGGGCGCGGTGTACCTTCCACCCGTCTCACCGAAGACCACGGAGTGTGCATATCATCCTGTCCGGACTTCTGGGAAGACGACCTGATTCTGCAGGCCTTCAACAGAAATCTCATTCTCGCTCCGGAAATCTATGGCAACCCCTGGCTCCTGCGTGATGAGGAATATCCCAAACTCGCATACATTTTCAACCTGCACTGTGACTACCGTGACATTATGGTCAACGGGATGAGGCTCCCGGAAGAGCAGTACGGACCGGACGCGATGAGCCGCGGAGACGGAAAGACCAGGATGATTACCCTACGGAATCTCAGCTGGGAGCCTGTCACGTATCACGTCCTGATTTCCGACGCGACCGGTCTAGACAAGGCAGGGCAATTCAGTGTCAGAATGTATCATCCATACATATACGATTTGGGAAAGCACAAGTACGGTTCCACCGTTGACGTCACGGTCCCCCCTTTCCGCAGTTGCCTCGTGAAAGTGACTTCAGCCCCTGAAAAGGATCCTGTTACCGTGAGCGGCATCCCATATGAGATTGTCAATGACAGAGTCGGTCCCACTGCCACGGTCAAACTTCTAGGCAAGCCGGGAGAGACTTACAGATATGAAATCAAATCGGCCGGCAAAAGAAAGAAAGCCGTCGCGGAATTCCCCGGGACGAGGACGGAGGAGTCCCCCTGCCGCCTCATAGCGGCAATGAAGGAGTGCCCCGTTCCCGACGATGCCGATGCCATCTACTACTCGACTGTCTATGCCGCCGACAACAATGCTCTCGAAGTGCGGGCCCTGATGCGTTCCGGAGAGACCTCCATCCCTCAGGTCAAGGCCGCCAGAGATGCATTTTTCAGCCAGGAGCGCTTCATCGGGCGTGGAATATGGGACAAGAACCTGTTCGATGGCGACAAGAGCACGTCCTTCGACATCTCGTTGCGATGGCAGGATGCCCGCCCGACAGGATACTCTATGCTGGCGCTGGATATGGGAAAGGAGACCGCACTCGATTCGCTGGTCTTTTCGACTGACAGCGAGCATTCGCTGGGCATCCAGAAAATCGAGCAGGGCGTTGACGTATATGTTTCTTCCGACCTCAAGGAATGGAAGAACCTCAGCATGATTGTAGGACTTGACTCAAAACTTGATATGAGAGAGGCCGGAGCAGTGCGGTATCTGCGCTTCAACGGCTGCCCGTACAGACTTTCAGAAATAACTGCATTCCGTGGCGGGAAAAAAGTGAGCGCCAACGGCTGGAAGGTAAACAACCTTTTTGAAGAATATGGGGAGGATGGGCTTGGGAATGCCACCAATGCATGGAAAAGCGCGTTCGTCCTGGATGACATTCCCGAAAACGGATACCTGTGCATAGCCGTGAACGGGAAACACGGTACGGAAAAGGTCTGGGCAGGCATAAAGGTGGACGGGGAATATATCGGATGCCCGGACAGAGCCCCGTCCTTTCCTTCCAACACGTTCGAATGCCAGGTCCGCCAGACGGACTCCAACTGTACGTTCTACGCACCTCTGACTCCTGATATGAAAGGAAAAGGAATCGAAGCCTGGGTTCTGACGATGTGGGACGGATGCGAAGGTATGGACATCTCTCCCGAAATACGGATGAGCGTCTATCCCCATCCATTCCTTACCCGTACAATCGAATTTTGAGCCGGCGCTGATGCGCCTCTCACCGGTCACCCCTTGAATTGCGGGCCATGACTTTCTCTATGGCTTCGAAACTGCCGAGGTCGCTCCACTCCCAATCCGCAGGAACGACGTATATGTCATCCGCTTTTTCCATAAGACCGTAATCAATCGATATCTTCTGGCAGGCAGGGAAAAGACGGGACAGGCATTCACCTTCCGAGCCGGCATAGAGATGGGGTTCAATCTCATCCATTACGGTCTCTATCTGCGGCAGATGGCGTCGGAGTTCGCTTTCAATGTGAGAAACCTTCCATACGAAAATCCCGGCATTCCAGAGATATCCTCCGTCCCGCAGATAGCGCAAGGCCGTCTGCAAGTCAGGTTTCTCCTTGAATTCCAGCACCTCGCAGACCCCCTGCACCGGACTGCCGGCCCTTATGTAGCCATAGCGTGTAGATGGAGAATCAGGGTTTATTCCCACGCACACTATGGAGCGATGGGAGGAGATGAATGACAGCGCCGTATGCATTGTTGCTGTGAAAGACTCCTCGTCAGGTATATACGCATCAGAAGGAGACACTATGACAGAAGCGTCGGAATCCCGCAGAAATATCTTCCTGGACGCATACGATATGCAGGGAGCTGTATTGCGGGGCTCCGGTTCGAGAAGTATCCTTTCGTCAGGTATGGAAGGCAGCTGCTCTTTTATGAAATGGGCGTAAACGGCCGAAGTCACCACCCAGAACACGGCATCCGGAGACAACTTGCAAAGACGGTCGTACGTGGTTTGTATCATCGTTCTGCCTGTCCCCAGAATATCCAGGAACTGTTTTGGACGCTCGACCGTACTGAGCGGGTAGAGCCTGGCTCCCACGCCTCCCGCCATTATGACAACGTGTAATGACATATTTTAAAAATCAGCCCATTGATTGAGGTCCGTCACTATCTTCTGAATCTCACATTCGGATGCCATCATTCCGAAGAATGCATCGTGCCAATAATCATATTCCACCTGATACTCAAGAAGTGATATTTCTCCGCACTCCAATGCCGCGCGAAGATAATCAATGCTCTTCATTTCAGCAAACCGCCTGCGATATTCGTCCGCAATGACGAGCATCTTCTGCAATTTCTGATATTTGAGTTTCAATGAATTGTAGAATTCTCTGACCGCCGCATCCTCTCTTGCCCGAGCGGCTTCCGCCTGGGCCCGGGCAGCCTTCACACGGCCGTGATTTTCCCATAACGGTATGGAAACACCTCCGGCTATTCCCTGGAGAAGGACTCCCGAAGTCTTCTCGCCGCGATATCCTATGGAAAGTTTGGGCAACCACATTGCGCCTGCCTCCTTTACCCTGTCTCCGGCGATTACGCTGAGAGTCGCAAGTTCCATAAGATACGGGTTACGCTCTTTCGCACGCGCAAACCAGGCATCGAAATCTTCAGTCAGTTCCACGGGAACGAACTCATCCGTATCGAGGCTGACAGGCACTCCTCCGTTGAGCCTGGCAAGTTCGTCAAGATGTCCCTGCAGTTCCACCTCGTTGGACTCATACGCACGCATCGCATTGATTCTGGCAAGGCGTATCTTGTTGAATTCCAACACACTGGTCTCTTCCGCGCGGAACTTCCTGCTGACAGCCTCATACAGGGTATCAGCTGTTTCATAGCACTTTCTCAGTTCCCTGCTCAATGCATTGTGATATACCACATCTATACATTCGCAATGTGCGGCATAAAGTATCTCCTTGCACTTGACGGCATATCTCAAATCAGCCGCAAGCGACTCCCCTTTCGCTATTCTCAATCTGAAACAATAGACTGACGGAAAATCGAAAGTCTGCATAAGATTGAGCTCAAGCTTGTTTTCGTTGCCGCCGGACATAGCCCGCTGATGGGTCAGGTCAAGACCGGGGTCCGAGGGAGCCAGTCCGGTACGCGCCGAAAGCCTGTCGGCTTCGGTCTGCAACCGCAGGGCGTTGAGCGTAGTGTTGCGCTCTTCCACCGAAGAGAGTATCTCCGCGAAATTCTGTGCTCCGGCAGGACAGGAGCCGAACATCAGGACGAGTCCGACGGTGAATATGGCTCTATTTTTCATTTCTACTGCGTGATTTGCGGTTGAGATACCATTCATATATGACCGGTATCACGTATATGTTCAGCAACGTGGATGTCAGAAGGCCTCCGAGAACGGCCACCGCCATAGGACTCTGAATCTCGTTGCCCGCCTTGTCCCCATTGACAATCAGGGGAATCAGCGCAAGCGCAGAGGTCAGTGCGGTCATAAGTATGGGATTGAGCCTGTCCAACGAACCCTCCATTATCGAATTTCTCAACTGCAAGCCGCTGCCGGAAAGTGTCCTGTAGCGCGATATCAGCAGCACCCCGTTCCGCGTGGCTATGCCGAGAAGGGTTATGAACCCTATTATGGCGGGTATGCTGATTTCTCCGGATGATATGCCGACGGCAAACACGGCCCCTATGAGAGAAAGGGGAAGGCTGAAAAGTACCAGCAATGCAAGCTGGACGTTCCCGAATTCGACGAAAAGAAGCAGGAAAATAAGCAGCAGGGAAAGTATGGTGGCTATGGCAAGCGTCCTTGATGCTCTGGATGCGCTCTCGAACTGTCCCCCGTATTCTATCCTGTACCCTTCGGGCAGCTCGACACTCTCCGAAATCCTGCTCCGGATGTCGTCCACGACACTCCCCACAGCCCGTCCGGATACATTTGCAGAGACCACCAACTTGCGCTCGACGTTTTCCCGAGAAATGGCGCTCGGACCCGTGGTGGAGACTATGTCGGCCACCTGTTCAAGCGGGACTTTCCCACCGTCCGGTGTGTCCATCAATGCATTACGTATTCCGTCCACACGCTCCGTGTATTGCGGCCGGAGCCTTACGGTCAAATCGAAGCGTCTTTCACCTTCGTAGATATCCCCCACTTTTTCACCTGAAAAAGCCAGTGACACGAAGCGGTTGAAATCCCCTGTCGAAATTCCGTATCTGGCAAGAGCCTCCCTGTCAGCCCTTATCTGAATCTGCGGAGTCTCACTCTGCTGTTCGACCCTCACGTCCACGAGAGCGTCGATGTCGCACACGGCATCTTTCACCTTGTTGCCGAGAGACTGCAACGTTGAAAGATTCTGCCCGAATATCTTTATGGCTATCGCTTCCTGCGTTCCCGAGAGCATATGGTCTATTCTGTGTCCCAGAGGCTGTCCTACCGTGACTGCGACCCCGGGAAGAGAGCCGAGCCGTTGACGTGCCTCCGCAAAGACGTCCTGCCTCGTTCTTCCTGTCAGGGTGAAATTGGCATCTATCTCCGCTCCGTTCACGGATTGTGAATGTTCGTCAAGTTCTCCCCTTCCACTCCGGCGAGCCGTACTGTTCACCTCGGGGATGGCCAGCAACTCCTTCTCCATCAAATATCCCAATTCGTTGGAAGTTTCAAGCGAAGTCCCGGGCGGTGTCACTGCGGATATGGTCATCGACCCCTCGTTGAAATCAGGAAGGAAACCGCGGCCCATACTGAAAAACAGCGCAAGTGATGACACAAGCAGCACAGAAGTAGCGACCAGCACCGTCTTTTTGTGGGACAGCGCCAGAGAAAGGGAATACGCATATCCGGCGGCAAGAAAACGGCTCACCATTCCGTCTCCGGACCTGCGTTCAAGATAGTCCTCATCAGACAGAAGCGAATGGCAGAGCACCGGAGTCAGGGTCATAGCCACGAACAACGACACAAAAAGAGCGATTATGTACGTTATGCCCAGAGGTTTGAGCATTCTTCCCTCCATCCCCGTAAGAAAGAACAGCGGTATGAATGCCGCTATCACTATCAATGTCGCGCTTATGACCGACGAACGTATCTCACGTGAGCCTTCATACACTATTTCCATCGCTCCCGCGCGTTGTCCTGGCGGCCTCGAATGGTTCTGACGGAGCCGTTTGTACACGTTTTCCACGTCTATTATGGCCGCAGCGACCAGAGATCCTGTGGCGATGCAGATTCCACCCAATGTCATCGTGTTGATGTCCATACCCAGAAAGTTAATCACAATCAAGGTTCCGAGGAGTGACAGGGGTATGGCCAGCACCGAGATGACGGTGGTTCTCAGGTTCCCGAGGAAGACAAAAAGTATGAGTATGACGAACAAGGCACCCTCCAGCAGCGCTCTGGCGACGTTACCGACGGCGGACATTATGAAATCGGCCTGACGGAAAATGGCTGTATCGAGTATAATGTCTTCCGGCAGGGTCTCGGCTATGGTTCCAAGATTTTCCTCTATTCGGCGCGTCACTTCCAAGGTGTTGATGTCCGGCTGTTTGGATACTGACAATATCACGGCAGGCGAGGCGTTGTGCGACGCGTAACCCATTTTGACCGCACTTCCGATACACAGTTCGGCCACGTCTGAAAGAAATACCGGGGAAGATTCTCCCATCTTCACGACGGAGCGTCCCAATTCGTCAAGGTCAGTGCTCCTGGCAATGCCGCGCAGGGCATATTCATTGCCGTATTCACGGATGACGCCGCCTTCCGAATTGACGCTCATCTCCACTGCAGTGGAGCAGACCTGCTCCATCGTCACTCCGTAGAAGGACATCTTCAAAGGGTCGGCCAGTATCTGATACTGTTTGCTGTCACCCCCAATGACGGTAACCTGGGAAACACCCCCCGTGGCAAGTATGGCAGGCTTGATAACCCAGTCGGCCAAAGTTCTCAGTTCCATCATCGAAGTGCTGTCAGCTTCCATACCGATGAATAGGATTTCGCCCATAACGCTGGACTGTGGCGCAAGCACCGGAGTAATGTCCTCCGGCAGCGAGCCTTCCATTGCCACCATCTTCTCGCTTACTGTCTGTCTGGCCCGGAATACGTCGGCTCCCCAATTGAATTCCACCCACACGAATGAATATCCGTACATCGAAGAGGAGCGCACTCTGCGGACCCCGTCCGCTCCGTTGACGGACGATTCAATCGGGAAAGTGACCATACGCTCGACTTCTTCGGGACTCATTCCGTGAGCATTGGTCATAATGGTCACAGTCGGCGCAGTGAGGTCGGGGAAAACATCGACATCCATTTTTCCGGCCGTAAAGAAGCCTCCCACGCATACAAGCAAGGCTCCGGCGACAACCAGAAGCCTGTTGTCGAGGGAAAAGCGGATTATTCTGTTGAGGATGCCCATATCAATGCACGTGACCGGCATGCGGATCAAGACTTCCGGATGATTGTGACAGTTTGAGCATCACAGCCCCTTTCGTCACTATCCTCTCACTGCCGGTCAGTCCCCGCTTTATTTCAGTCTTCAGACCATCAGACTCCCCTGTCTCCACCTGAATTTTTTCAAACAGGACGGGGGTCAGCTGCACATATACGAAATAGTCGCCCGACTCCTCCACGAGAGCCGATGAGGGTACGACCACAGCCTCGCGGAGTTCTCCCGCTTCTATGTTCACGTCCAGAAAAGTGCCGGGAACAAATGCAGCGTCATTTTTCAGACGCAGGCTGAGCGGCACGAGGGACGATTTGTCCGAGACTCCGCGGCCCACAGAGAGAACTTTCCCGCCAAGGGCGTCAAGGGTATGGACGGTATCAGAACCCGGCCGGCTTAACGTCACACCGCATATATGCTTCAACGCGCCCGCCCATTTGGGAAGGACCTCTGCTGTCACGAGAACCTCCCGGTCGGAAGAGACGCACGCCAAGGTGGCTCCCTCCTCTACGTACTGACCGTTGCTCACGTGTATGTCCGCCAGATAGCCGTCCGCAGGGGAAGAGCACACCACCGCACCCTTGCTGTAATGCGCCTCTATGTTTTTGAAGCGCGCGCCGGCCTTTTCATAGGCGGCCCGGGACTCACCGAGTTCCGCTTCCGTGACTATGCGGTCACCTACGAGTTTCTCCCGACGCTCGTACTCGTTCTTCGCGCGTATGTATTCACTTCTCGCATCCTCGTAAAGCACGACCAGATTGTCACCTATCATACCTGCGCTCTCGATGAAAAACAACTGCTGTCCGGCATTCACCGTCGCTCCCGGAAGGACACCGTCAGACACGATACGCACTATGCCCGAAGCCCGGGAGACAATCTGATATTCACTGGTGGGAAGAGGGCTTACCCGGCCTACAGTCCTTATCACTGCGGCCATTTTCGCCTTACGGCACTGCGCCGTGGCGAAGTCGACCTTCCAACTCTTTTCCTTCGGGAAAGACACCCCGCTGCCGCTGTGGATGCACAGTTTTTCCGCAGCTTCATCGGCTTCGGCATCGGTCGCATACACAATCACGGGAAACGAGAATTCCGTCCCCTGTACGCTCAATTCCAAATGTCCCTCTCCGGCTTTTTCAGGCTCAAGGGAAAGTTCGAGAACTCCGCCGTCTATCCCGGTGGATGCCGTCTGCACGCATCCGCCTACGGAAAGCGTCACTTCCGCGATGCCCGACGTCAATGGCTTGAAATCCTCCAAAGAGGTGAAGTGCGCTTCAAGACACGCCTTCTCTCCCACGGCCAGAGGAGAACATTCCACATACAGTTCCAGTCCCTCTTCGTATGCCGTCATTTGCAGGACTTCGTGATGATGCCCGCTTTCACCGCCTTTCCGCACATCCCGACATCCCGCAAGAGACAGCAGGACCGCAATTAGCGCGACAAGCACACCAGGCATTGCCGCCGATGATTTTCTTTTTCTCAGCATATCCTTGCAAATATACAATTTTATTATCTTTGCCGGAACTTTTTCAGCGGGGAATGGACAGGAAAATTTACGGTTTCAGAAAATTCGTACGAGACTGGATGCTTGTCATATCGATGATGACCGGTTGCGGTGTCTATCTGATTTACCATTCCATCACCTCACCCGCCCTGCATTCTGCCGGCCCGGCGCTTGAATCGGTCTGCAGAATCATACAGCCTCTATGTCTGTTCGCGATGCTCTTCTTGAGTTTCTGCAAAATCGAACCGAAACAGATAAAATTGGAAAAATGGCACGGATGGCTGCTTCTCATCCAGGGTGGCATTTTTGCCGCAATCGTACTGTCAATCCGCTTCGCAGCCGGGAACGACGGCAACTTCGCTGAATGGGTTATTTCGAACAGAACGGTTGTGGAAGCCTTTATGCTGTGCATCATCTGCCCCACCGCCACTGCAAGCGCGGTGGTCACCGGCAAACTCGGAGGCGATATGGCAGGAGTGATAACATATACCATACTGATAAACCTGCTTGTCTCGATTCTGGTACCGCTCCTGATTCCTATGATCTACCCTGCCTCCGGACTGACCTTTACAGGAGCCTTCATCAAGATACTCGCAAAAGTGTTCCCTCTCTTGATTATGCCCTGCATAACAGCGTGGGCGGTTCGTTACCTGCTTCCCAAGCTCCACCGCCGGCTCGTTTCACACGAGGACACCGCCTTCCACATCTGGGCGTTCTCTCTGTCCCTGGCCATCCTTATGAGCACAAGGGCCATAGTACGCAGCGACTGCGGAGTACGCGTGATTGCCGGAATAGCCCTGGCATCGGCCGCAAGCTGCGTCTTCCAGTTCGCTTTCGGGAAGAAGACAGGCGCGCGTTACGGTTCCGGAATCACGGCAGGGCAGGCTCTCGGACAAAAGAACACTGTGTTCGGCATCTGGATGGGGTACACTTTCATGGACCCCGTTGTCTCCATAGCCGGGGGGATGTACAGCCTGTGGCACAACGTCTTCAATACCTGGCAACTGAGGCGGCACGAAGAGCGGAAAAGGGTACAATGACTTTTTGCGAAAAAAGCCTTAACTTTGCAGATACAGAAATATGACATATGCGTGAATTCTGGAAAATAGTCAAAAAATATATGAGGCCCTACACGGGGTATCTGTGCGGTTCGGTCGCATTCAATATCCTTGCCGCCATATTCAACATATTCTCCTTCTCCCTGCTGATTCCGATTCTCCAGATTCTTTTCAAGGTTGACACGAAAACCTACGAATTCATACAGTGGCATTCGGGTATGAGTTTCGACGAACTCATCAACAATGCCTACTACTACATTTCACTGATTATCGCGGAGCATGGGGCCGCGCGCATACTTCTCTTCCTTTGCCTGACATTCTGCGGCATCGTGGCTTTGAAAACAGCCTGCTATTTCGGTTCGGCGGCGATAATGGTACCCATACGCACCGGGATAGTCAAGAATATGAGGATGGAGATATACCGGAAGATAGTGTCTCTTCCCATCGGGTTCTTTTCGCAAGAAAGGAAGGGCGACATCATAGCGAGATTCAGCGGAGACGTCGGAGAAGTCGAGAACTCCATAACAAGTACGATGGAGATGCTCATAAAGAACCCCATACTCATCGCCGCCTATCTGGGCACACTTTTCTATATGAACTGGAAGCTTACCGCTTTCACTCTCGTGTTCGCCCCTGTGATGATACTTATAATGAGCGCCCTCGGCACAAAGCTGAAAGCCGACTCCGCACAGGCGCAGAGCTTCTGGAGCGACACGATGAGCCAGCTTGAAGAGACTCTCGGAGGGCTGCGGGTGATAAAGGCCTTCCTCGCCGAGAAAAAAATGATTGCACGCTTCGAAACCGTCAACGAGAACCAAAGGAAGAAGAATACGGAAGTGGCTGTACGTCAGTCAAGCGCGCATCCGGTAAGCGAATTTCTCGGAAGTTGTCTGATTGCGATAGTGCTGTGGTTCGGAGGAGCCCTCATACTGAATGAAAATGCGGGATTCGACGCACCGGCCTTTATGTCGTATCTGGCCATCTTGTACAGCATCATACAGCCGGTCAAAGATTTGTCGAAAGCGGCATACGGCATTCCGAAGGGACTCGCCTCGATGGAGCGCATAGAGCAGATACTCGGGGCCACCGACACCATCACCGAAGCGGAGAACGCATCGGGCATACAATCGCTCGAAAGAGGAATAGTCTTCAGCAAGGTGTCGTTCAGGTACGAAAACGGGAACAAACAGGTGCTGCAGGACATAGACCTGGAAATACCGAAAGGCAGAACCATAGCGATTGTGGGTGCTTCAGGAGCCGGAAAATCCACTCTGGTGGACCTGATTCCGAGGTTCTACGACTGTTGCGAAGGCAGCATATCCATAGACGGAAAGGACGTCAGGACCCTCAAGACAGCCGATCTGCGTTCACTTATGGGGAACGTCAACCAGGACCCCATACTTTTCAACGACACAATTTTCAACAACATTGCCTTCGGCGTAGAGAACGCTACACGGGAACAGGTTGAATCCGCCGCCCGCATCGCCAACGCCCACGAATTCATAATGGAAAAGGAATACGGCTACGACACCAACATCGGTGACAGGGGATGCAAGTTGAGCGGAGGACAGCGACAGCGCATATCCATCGCCCGCGCCATACTCAAGAACCCCCCTGTTCTCATACTTGACGAGGCCACGGCGTCGCTTGACACCGAATCGGAGCGTATGGTTCAGGAAGCCCTGGACCGGCTGATGAAGAGCCACACGACAATAGCTATAGCGCACAGGCTCTCGACCATAAAGGGAGCTGACGAGATAATAGTAATGGATGAAGGCAGGATAGTCGAACGCGGCCGACACGACGAACTGATTGCCGCAAACGGCTATTACAAGAAACTCAATGACATGCAAGCATTGTGACAAGGAAATGAAAAGAACTGTTTCTGCAAGGATAATCCTCGTCATATACCTTCTGACGGTAGCATTCGTATGCTTCTGGCATTTCAACAACGTATTTACGGAGACAAGGCACTTCCTTGGAATAGAGATGGACAAGATTGTCCACTTCCTGATGTTTCTCCCCTTCCCGCCGCTCGCATACGCATCGGCAGGCCGCGTTTTCAGAAAACAGGCGCACATCATTCTTTTCATCTCTACCGTCTTTGCGATAGGAGCCGCCGTGGCGGTATCCATTGAAGTTGTGCAGTCGCACCTTCCGTACAGAAGCGCCGACCCGAAAGATTTAATGGCCAACGTCATTGCCCTTGCGGTCGGCTGTTTCTGCGTTTACATACTGAATTCAAGCAGAAAAAAATGAGACTCTCACCACTCGCAATACTGATATCCGTTCTGCTGTTGTCCACCGAGACATTCGCACAAGTCCGGAAAAAGCCGGCACTGAAGGATTTCATCCCCGTATGTGACTCCCTTGCGGTGATGCTGCACGAAAGGACTTCGGTTTTCACGCCGGACAACGAACTCCGGCTCAGGAAAGTGATGATACGGGGCGGGCTTCTGGATTTTTATTTTGATGACAGAATCGGTGGCTACCCGTGGAGGGATGAGGATGTCAAATGGCTCAGAGGCATGCTTCAGGATCTGATGCCGGAAGGATACAGGGATTGTCATACCGGGAACATCTATGCCGGTTCAGTCCCGTTGAAAGACCTCATAATCCCCGCTGTTTCCAATGACGGAGAATGCGTCCCATACAAATACAAGAGGAGAAAGCTGCGCGACGAATTCGTTTCCGAGGTGGGGAAACCGTCTTTCAGCCGCGGACTGAGCGGGCGCAACATAGCCCTGTGGCAAAGCCACGGACGCTATTACAACGCCACGGCTGAAAGATGGGAATGGCAGAGAGCTCCTTTCTTCACCACGGTAGAAGATATGTTCACACAGAGTTTCGTGCTGCCGTTCATCATCCCTATGCTCGAAAATGCCGGAGCCTACGTGATGACCCCCAGGGAAAGGGATTGTCAGAAGTTGGAATTCATAATAGACAACGACCTCTCGTTCTCCGGAGACAGGGATTCGCTGACACGCCGCTGCGGAATATACAAGGAAAGCGGCAGATGGACGGATGCCGGTATCGGATTCGCCGATACGGCAAGGACATACCGGGCCGGAGTCAATCCTTTCGGCCTGGGCAGTGCAAGGCAGGCCGCCTGCACAGGGAAGAAATCCCCTACAGCCGGAATTCGCTGGATTCCCGACATTCCGGCGAGGGACAGATATGCCGTCTATGTTTCCTACAAGACTCTTCCCAATAGCACGGGATGCGCCCATTACAGCGTTCACCATCTCGGGGGTGTAAGCGAGTTCTCGGTCAACCAGCGGATGGGGGGCGGCACCTGGATTTATCTGGGAACGTTCGAATTCGACAAAGGTTCGCAGGGATATGTCTCTTTGGACAACATACCGGCCCCGGGACACGTTTTCACCGAAGGAACGGCGGTCAGCGCCGACGCTGTGAAAATAGGTGGGGGAATGGGCAAGATTGCAAGGGGGCCGGTGGGAGACATCGCTTCTGACGAGCTGTGCACTTCAGGCCTTCCCTCCTACGCGGAAGGAGCCTACTATTGGATGCAATGGGCCGGAGTGGACACGGTAGTCACGAACAAGTGGGAGGGAGACTACACGAGGGACTACGCTTCAAGGGGGGCCTGGACCAAAATGATAAAGGACGAAAAGAACATCCCCATAGACCTCTCGCTCGCAATACATTCGGATGCAGGCATCAAACAATGTGATTCGACCATAGGGACCCTCGCGATATACACTCTCAGATGCGACGGTTCGAGGAAGTTCGGCAACGGCAATGACCGGATGAGTTGCAGAGCGCTTGCCGATGTGGTCCAAAGCCAGTTCTGCGATGACGTCAGGACTCTATGGGACAAAGAATGGAGCAGACGCGACATCAGGGACAGGAGTTACAGCGAGTCACGCACTTCGGACGTACCCGCACTGCTTCTCGAAATGCTTTCCCACCAGAACTTCGCCGATATGAAATACGGGCTGGACCCCGCTTTCCGCTTCACGGCGGCGCGGGCCGTGTACAAGGGAACCCTCAAATTCCTGAGTATGCTCTACGGGGAGCCATATACCGTGCAGCCCCTGCCTCCTACCGCGCTCGCAGTCTGCCCCGGGAATGCCGAAGAAAGCGCAATCATCAGTTGGAAAGCCGTAGAAGACCCTCTGGAACCGACTGCCTTGCCCGAAAAATACATACTCTACACCAGAGTGGATGACGGAGGATTCGACAACGGCGTGATACTCGAAACGGTCAGACAGGACTGCGGACGTATGGTTGCCGAGGTACCCGTACGCAAGGGACACCTCTACAGCTTTAAACTGGCTGCCGCCAACGAAGGAGGCATCAGTTTCCCAACGGAAATCCTCTGTATGGGCATACCCGACAAAAATGACGGACGCAGGGTAATGGTCGTCAACAACTTTGACAGAATCTCCGGACCGGCCTGGATTGACTCCGAGGAATATGCGGGATTCGACTGCGACCTTGACGCCGGAGTGCCGTATATGACAGGAACGGAACTGGTCGGGCGTCAGTATGAATTCAGACGCGATCGCGAATTCGTAAGCAACGCATATCCGGGCTTCGGAGCTTCGCACGACAATCAAGCCTGTCGCGAAATCAAGGGCAACACCTTCGATTTCGTGTCCATACATGCCCGGGCCCTGATGATGACAGGGCACTGCGTCTATAGCGTAAGCCGCGATGCATGGACTGAGGATTCCTCACTCGGCCACAGTGCTTTTGCAGCGGACATACTCTGCGGCAAACAGGTCTCCACCGTCACTTGCCACCCCGATGATCCTGTCCGATTCAGCGTGTTCCCGGAAAAACTGAGATGCACCGTAAAGGAATTTGCCGACAATGGCGGGCACCTGATAATTTCCGGAGCGGACATAGCCACCGACGTATGGTCCTGCGTATATCCCGTAAAAACGGACAGCGCGGACAACGCCGCGATGCAGGGTTTCGTGTCGTCGGTTTTCGGTTACAAGTGGTTTTCGGGCTTCGGCTCCAAGACCGGGCAGTTAAAGCGCTTTCGCAACAGGAAATGGCCTACGACAGGACTTCCACGGGAAAGCGGCTTCGACCGGGAAAGCGGAAAGGACATTTACCGGGTGGAGAACCCCGACGCATTGTCCGCCGCTTCGCCAGAAGCCTTCCCCGTAATGAGATACTCCGACAGCAACCTCAACGCAGGCATCTACTATAAATCCGGAACCCATAAGGCCGTCAGCTACGGCTTCCCTCTGGAGACCCTGGGCAACCGGGAAGACCTGCGCCTCATCTTCGTGGACGCCATCAGGTTTTTCGACAACTGATTATTCCAGCACCAGACCATCGTAAGCCACGTGAACGCCTGCAGGGAGCCCCCGCTCGAAATCAGCGTGCACCGGCAGCAGGTGCGATATGTGTGTGATATAAGACTCGCGCGCTCCCACCTTGCGGAAGAATCCGAGGGCTTCTTCAAGCGAGAAATGCGAGAAATGAGGAGTCCGCCTGACACAGTTTATCGTGACGTACTCCACCCCTTTGAGTTTCCCGATTTCACTGTCATCGATATTGTTCATATCGGTCAGATATGCGACGTTGCCGAAACGGTATCCGAGCACTGAAAGCATTTTCTGTTTGTGATGCCATCCTCGGATGGGGATTATCTCCACCGGGTGAGGCGAACAAGAGGAATCGGGACTGCAACGGCGGTATCCGCGTCCGGACTCCCACACCAGCAGTTCGTCGCAGGCATTCGAACTGACGGCGAAAGGTCTGTTCCCGTCAATGACGTGTACGTTCCACTCCGGTGCACCGGGATATCTCGGCTCGGCGAAGGCATAAGCATATTCGCGCTTCAGCGATTCCAACACGTACTTCTCGCAGAAGATGTTGACGGGACGATGCTCCACCAGATTGAATGACCTTGTGTCATCCATACCTCCCGTATGATCCTTGTGGTTGTGCGTGAGCAGTATCGCATCCAGATGGCTTACACCTGCACGGAGCATCTGAACCCTGAAATCAGGACCTGCATCGACCAGTATCGACAGCCCTCCGTACTCGACGAGAGCGGAAGAGCGCAGGCGCTTGTCCCGCGGATCGTCCGACACGCACACCGAACAATGACACCCTATCATAGGTATTCCCTGTGATGTGCCGGTACCAAGAAACGTAAGTCTCGCTCTACCCGAATCCATAACCAGACAAATATAATGATTTCTCCGCAGAAATTGTCCCCGCCTATATCACACGCGGTGCATCCAAACGTCCGGAATCCACAAGGACCCTGAGTGTCTCCGCCCAGTCCTTCGGAAAACCGACGGCAGGATTTGCAGCGAACGAGGCAATCTCTTCCAGAGAATAACCCGGATGCGTCTCGACGTACCTGATGACGGCAGCAGTGCCGTCGGAGCGGCATACGTCACATTCTCCGCAAGGAGCGGCATTCCTCTGTCCGAAATATGCGACCAGCTGCGCGGAACGGCAAACCTCATCCGTAGATGCGTACGAATACATAGCTTCCGATCTCGTGTGCCAACTCTCCTTCAGATGCCTGAAAAGTCCCGGCTGCAAGTCCACATTCCCTCTCTGCAGCCTGTCGTGACGGAGAATGATGACTGTGGAACGGTCCGCGGGGACATAGTTTATCACGTGTTCGAGTGAAAGTCCGTAAAGCAGCTGACGATACTGTGAGACGGTCACGGAGCATTTTTCGGCCTGCAGAGGCTCATCGATGGGGACGAGATAAGAGAACACAGCCGGATAGGAACGCATTATGTTTTCCAGCACTACCAGCATACGTCTGTCCGGCAGGGAAGGAGCCAGCTCATCAAGCATCGCACGGTCAACGGTTACCTTGACTTCAGTGCATATTTCCATATCTTCCTCAAAGACTATGTGCGAAGTCCTTTCAAGATATTTCAATGCGTAGGACACTCCTGCCCTGTCAAGGGAAAAATGCCCCGCAAACTCCGCCAAATCGAATTTCAACTGCCGTCCCATCCCCTGGTCATAAGGTATCCGGTAGAAAACGTGCAACTTGTCATATATGTCCTCGATATAATCCAGTGGCGGGAAAGACGTCTTTTCTATCTGCAGGAGCCGGCGTCTGTCATTATCATTCCAAAGCAGTACGGCATAGGAACGTTTTTCGTCCCGGCCGGCACGCCCTGCCTCCTGAAAATAAGCCTCTATGCTGTCCGGCAAATCCATATGCACCACAAAGCGCACATCCGGTTTGTCTATCCCCATCCCGAAAGCGTTGGTGCATACCATCACCCTGATTTCTCCGCTCTTCCAACGCGCCTGTCTTTCGCCACGGGTGCGCGAATCGAGACCGGCGTGATAGAAAGACGCGCTGACCCCGGTGGAACTGAGGAAAGAGGCAATCTCCTCACAACGGTTGCGATGCCTCATATACACGATTCCGCTGCCTTCAACCCCGTTGCATATACTCCGGAGCTGCTCCAGCTTGCTCTCCACCTTCCGTACGATATAACTGAGATTCGCCCTCTCGAAACCGCTCTTCAGCAACAGCGGCTCGCGGAACCTGAGTTTCTCCATTATGTCGGCAGCCACCGCCTCCGTCGCGGTCGCGGTAAGTGCAATCACAGGCACGTCCAGCACATCCCGTATGGCACCGATTTCCAGATAATCCGGTCTGAAGTCATATCCCCACTGCGAGATGCAATGCGCCTCATCTATGACGATGAAATTCACCGGAAGGACTTCCAGATAAGATTTGAACATACCGGTTCCCAGCCTTTCAGGAGAGACATACAGAAACTTGCAATCTCCGTATGCCGCATTGTTCAAAGCCAGCTCCACCTCCCGCCGCGACATTCCGGAATGGATGGACAACGCCCTTATCCCGCGGTCCGACAGATTCTGCACCTGATCCTTCATCAACGCTATCAGCGGGGTGACGACAATGGAAAGGCCTTCCCTCATCATCCCGGGCACTTGAAAGCATACCGACTTCCCGCCTCCGGTAGGCAGCAGGGCGAGAACGTCCCTTCCTTCGAGTGCGGCATCAATAATATCCTTCTGCATCGGGCGGAACGAATCGTAACCCCAATATTCCTTCAATACATCCGACGGTGTCATTTCGATGCTATGCCCCTCCTCCTGCGTTGAATCCCTTTCATTCCGGATAATGTTTCCATTCGCTAATATACAAACAAATGCTTTGCATATCACGCAAAAAATGCTATTTTTGTGAGATAGGATTCAAACAAAACAAATAATACTTCATTTATGGCAAACATCTCTTTGAAAAATTACGGTATCAAGGGCGTGAAGGAAATCCTCTACAACCCCACTTACGAAGTTCTCTTCAACGAAGAGACCAAACCGTGTCTCGAAGGCTATGACAAGGGTCAGGTTACGGAACTCGGAGCCATCAACGTGATGACCGGAGTCTATACCGGACGCTCCCCCAAGGACAAGTACATCGTGATGGACAAGCAGTCAAAGGGCACCGTATGGTGGACTTCCGAGGGCTACCCCAACGACAACCACCCTATGAGCGGAAAAGTCTGGAAGCAAGTGAAGGCTCTCGCTCTCAAGCAGCTCAGCGGCAAGAGACGTTGCGTCGTTGACGGTTTCTGCGGGACTCACAAGGACACCCGTATGAAAGTGCGCTTCATTATGGAGGTCGCTTGGCAGGCTCATTTCGTGACCAATATGTTCATCCGGCCGCAGAACCAGAAAGAATTCGATCAGGAGCCTGATTTCGTCGTTTACTGCGCCTCCAAGGCCAAGGTCAGCGACTACAAGGAACTGGGACTCCGCAGCGACACCTGCGTCGCTTTCAACGTCACGAGCAAGGAGCAGGTGATTCTCAACACCTGGTATGGCGGTGAGATGAAGAAGGGACTCTTCTCGATGATGAACTATTACCTGCCGCTCAAGGGTATCGCCGCGATGCACTGCTCAGCCAATACTGATTTGAACGGAGAGAACACCGCCATTTTCTTCGGACTTTCCGGAACCGGAAAGACCACCCTCTCCACGGACCCCAAGCGCCTTCTCATCGGTGACGACGAGCACGGCTGGGACAATCACGGAGTATTCAACTTCGAAGGCGGCTGCTACGCCAAGGTCATCAACCTCGACAAGGAGTCCGAGCCCGATATCTACAATGCCATCCATCGTGACGCCCTCCTCGAGAACGTTACCGTGGACAAGGACGGAAAGATCGATTTCGCAGACAAGAGCGTTACCGAGAACACCCGCGTCTCATATCCTATTTATCATATCGAGAAAATCGTACGTCCCGCTTCTGAGGGTCCCGCCGCAAAACAGGTGATCTTCCTCTCAGCCGACGCATTCGGAGTTCTGCCTCCCGTATCAATAC
>JAKSKB010000025.1 GCA_024401975.1 Bacteroidales bacterium
CGAAGTGCAGGCGGCATGCCCCACCGGGGCGGCTGCGTCAGCAGCGGGGGTAAGATAAAAGGGGTTGACCAAAAAGTCAACCCCTTCTCTATATTACTCAATAGCCTGGATTCTGTTTCCAGTTGGTGTTGCTGTTCATCACACTCGTAGGAATCGGGAAGATGCGCCAGTTCTTGTTACCGGCGTCCGGATTGATTTTGTGAATCTCCCAGGTTTCATTCTCGAACTGGCCGAAACGGATCATATCGTTGCGGCGCCACCCCTCGTCAAAGAACTCGCGTCCGCGCTCGTCAAGGATGTCCTGAAGCGTGGGGTCGCTGGTAATGGCTGGTGCATGGACATACGTGCGAATCTGGTTGAACAGATCCTTCGCGCCACCCTGACCGCTACGGACAAGGGCCTCGGCCTTCATCAGAAGGATGTCGGCATAACGGAAGATGGGAACATCGTTGCTGTTGTTGCGGCCATAGTTGTTGTAATCGGAAGGGTTAAGGCAGTATTTGTTGGAAATCCAGCCCTGTGTCCACCCGTTCAGGTCCGCACCTACGTTAAGGTGGTCATAAGCCGGTCCGATTTCGGAAATTCCTTCAATCGCTTTGAGCGTTATGGTCTTTTTCATCTTCACTGCATCACCTTTATAATAGGTGGGAATATTCGTCTTTTCGTAGTCGGCGCCATACTGGTAAACGACTCCGTCAGGATCGTTCCCGTATATGCAGTCGTTGCGGCGGTCGCCTTCAAGATTGAAAAGGTTTGAGAAGTCCGGATTCATCAGAATGCAGCCCGCACACGAATTGGTGAGCGCAATATTGTACAGTCCGGGCCCGTTGTAACCGTCGTTCTGACCGCGCCTCCAAGTGTGGTAACGGCCGTAGTCGTTGCCGTCCTTGTCGGAAGCGGTGTAGGGAATAGCATAGATGAAGTCCTTTATATGAGGACCGTTGTCGGGGAGGAACTTGGTTTTGTAGTCGTCGTTCAAGTTGAATATCCCGCTTTGTATAATATCATTGCAGACAGTTATGCAGTCCCCAAGTTTGGCGTTGGCCGCTGTTGACGCATCATACGAAGCGATATTTTCGGCGGTATATACCGCCCAGTTGAGGTAAATCTTCGCAAGGAGGGTCTTGGCCATCCAGACGGTCGGTTTACCGTAGTTGGCTTTGTTGAGTTCAGTCGGCAAATCGTTCATCACAGCCAGAAGTTCACTCTCGATCCACTTCGTGACGTCCTTGCGGGGCTTGCGCTCCACCGCTTCGCCATCATCGTAGATGTGGTCGAGTATAGGGGTGTCGCCGAATGCGTCCATAAGCATCCAGTGGTAGAATGCGCGCACGGCGCGAATCTGTGCGATGGTTTTTTCCGATTCCAGACTCATAAGGGCTTTGTTGCATTTTGTGATGCCTCCCTGTATGTCTGAATACCAGTCTATCGAATAGTCTTCGGGAAGCACCTTGTGGAGAGTTGCGCGCATACGGGGGCCGTCGTCATAATAGTCGCCGTCGAATGAAACGGCCACGGCTGCCCCGCCGGTCAATTCCATAAGTCCTATGTATCCGGAATAGAACCCCACGTATCTCCCCCTATGCGCGAAATAGCAGTCCGTTGCCAGGGCTTCCTGCGCAATCTCGTTTTCGGGGTATGATGTATAATTCGACTTCACGTCAACGTTGAGGTCGGTACAGCTGGCTGCCATAAGCAGCGCAGCGGCGGAAAGAATGAAATATTTGTTCTTCATAACTTTTTCATTTTTAGAAGTTAAGATTCACACCGAACAGGAACGAACGGGTGCGTGGATAGCGCGTTTCCTGATTCTCTATACCGGGGGTGAGGCCGCCGAGACTGACCTCAGGGTCGGTTCCCGAATATTTGGTGATGCAGAAGAGGTTGTTCGCTATCGCATAGATCTGCAGGCTGTTGACCCAGTTGCCCAATTTCCCGAAGTTATATGCGAGTTGCAGGGTGGAGAGCCGGATGAAACTGCCGTCTTCGAGGTAGCGGTCCGAAGGGCACTGCGCGCAGTCGTCAGTGAACTTCTGGTCCGTCATCACGCTCCTGAGGGCATTCTTCCCGGTTGTCACCAGAGTGATTGAACTGAAATAGTTGCGGGGGCCGTTGTACACCTTGTTGCCTGCCACTCCGTTGAAGAATGCGGTGAGCGACCAGTTCTTGTAGGTGAACTCATTGTTCCATCCGAAACTTACGACCGGCTGGGCATTGCCTTTCGCCACTTTGTCGTCTTCACCGGGATTGTTGGTGGTGCCCACGAGCTTGCCGTTCTCATCGTAATCGTTGAAGATGGATTTCCCGGCTTCGTCGTAGCCTGCCCACTCATACACGAAGAACTGTCCGATAGGATAACCCTCCTGCAGACGCTGCACGGTAGCATTGGAATATCCGCCAATCTTCGGGTTCCCCATATTCACGTAATCCACGGAATAGGTTTCGTTGCTCATTTTCGTGACGAGGTTCTTGTTGTGGGAGATATTGAAGTTGGTGCTCCATCTGAAGTTTCTGGTTTCGACCGGAATCGCGTTGATGGACAGTTCGACGCCCTTGTTGGAGATGTTGCCGACATTGGCGGTCATCGTGTTGTAGGGGTAGCGGTTGGTCGATACGGGGTACCAGTAGATGAGGTCCGAGGTATTCTTGTCGTAGAATTCGAGAGTACCGGTAATTCTGTTATTCAGGAAGCCGAAGTCGATTCCGACGTTGAGCATCGCCGTGCGCTCCCATTTGAGGTCGGGATTGGCGTTGTTGGTGGCCGCGATGGTGCGATAACGTGAAGTGTTGTCCGATGCGTCTGTGTAGCTGAACCATCCCGATGCACCGTAGATCTCGCGGGCGGTGTAAGCATCGAATCCGAGCGAGTTGCCGCTCACGCCGTAGCCGATGCGGAGCTTGAGGTCGGAAAGGACTTTCTGGTTCTTCATGAAATTCTCCTGAATCGCGCGCCACGCGAATGATGCGGACGGGAACGTACCCCAGCGGTTGTTGACTCCGAAGGCCGAGGATCCGTCGCGGCGTATGGTCGCCTGGAGGATGTAACGGCTGTCGAACGAATAGTTGACGCGTCCGTAGAACGATATCATTCTGAGGGTCGAAAGCTTGTTGGCATAGATGTCATTGATGTCTATGTTGTTGGCGAGGCCGATGTTGTAATACTTCAAGGAGTCGTCGTAGAAGTTGTAGGCCGACAGACCGAAACCGTCCCCATTGTCATCCTGCTCCCAAGAGTAACCGGCCATCAGACCGAGTTTGTGTGTCTCGGCGAACAGCTTGTCATAGGAAATCCAGGTCTCGAGCTGCTTCTTCGAACTCTCCGTCACGCTGCGTCCGGCAAGGCCGTGCTTGGAAGCCGATGCCGCGAGCTGGGAATTGATGGAATCATACCCGTTGTAGAGGTTCTGGTGATTCTGATAGGAAGCGGTGACGTTCCACACCAGACCGTCGATGATGGTCAGGGCGCCCCTTACGACTCCCTGGATGAATTTGTTCTTCCCGTTATAGTTGTTCTCATAGAGCATCGCTACCGGGTTGTAGTTCTGGGAAACGACACCCGTGCCGTCATACCACGTCCCGTCCTCGTTCCTGACGGGGCAGAGAGGAGAGAAGTAGTATATCGACTGATATACGCTCTCTCCGTTTCCGTTGGAAGAAGGGACCCATTTTCCGTTCCTTATGCTCGCGTTGAGACTCGCCGAAATTTCAAGACGGTCGTTGAAGCACTTGGTCTGGACGAATGAACGTGCGGAAAGCCTTTCCATACCCGAATTCGGGAAGACGCCCTGTTTGTTGCGGTAGTTGATGCTGGCACTGTACTGACTCTTTCCCGCACTTCCGGCGAGTGAGATGTTGTGGTTGTGGGTGAATCCCGTACGGAGGACTTCCTTTGCCCAATTGGTGTTTGCCCCCATATCGTTGGGAAGTTCGAAATTATTAGCTTTTGCGTATGACCTCAGCTCGTCCGCCGACATCACGTCAAGCATCTTGGCAGGATTTTCGAACGAAACGTAACCGTTATAGGTCACGGATACCTTTTCGCCCCTGCCTTTCTTGGTGGTCACGATGATGACGCCGTTGGCTGCCTTGGAACCGTAGATGGCCGTCGCACTCGCGTCGCGCAGCACGTCGATTGATTCGATGTCTTCCGGGGCCACGAGAGAAAGATCCACGCCGGGAACTCCGTCGATTACGTAATAAGGTTCCATTGCGGCGCCCTCACGCAGAGACGACGCACCGCGAAGCGAGATGGAGCCTGTCCCGTTGGGGTCGGAATCATAGGTGACTACGAGTCCCGGTACTTTCCCTTGAAGAAGTTCCGCCGGGCTGGTGTAGGAACCCTTGTTGAAATCCTTGGCATTGACACTCGTGATGGATGAGGAGATGTCCTTGCGCTGGAGACTGCCGTAGCCGATGACAACAACGTCATCGAGGAAATTGGTATCATCCGAAAGGATGATGTCAAGTACCTGACTGTCAACGACTACATCCTTGGTCTGGAAGCCTATGAAACTTACTTCCAGCATCTGTCCCTTCGAAGCCGAAAGGGAGAATTTGCCGTCTGTATCGGTGATGGTACCTTGGGCTTGTCCCTTGAGCAGAACGGCGGCGCCTATGAGAGGTTCGCCTTGCAGGCTCTTCACGGAGCCCTTTACTGTCAAGGTCTGTGCGTACGCCACTCCGCAACCGGTACCCGGAATGATATCCGGAGCCGTGAGGCAGAAGACGCAGAGGGCGGCCGATGCAATCAGCCTGCTCTTCAAACAAACGTTTTTTTTCATTTTTGATTAATGGTTAAAGTGTGATTGGAATGTGTATTTTGTTGGTTGTTGCCTGTATTTTCACGGGTGGCATATGGCGCAAAAAAAAGACGCAACGGCCATAAGGTCGATGCGTCTTGCGGTTTTAAGTCGCTGAGTGTCAATACATTTACCCCCCCCCCTAACAATAAAGGCGGAGATATTATCGGTCGAATATTTGAAATTTCCGGTTTGCATACTGCCTCTCAAAAGTGCTGATCTTTTTCAAAGGTACGCGCAAGGTGTTGATAGCGATTTTTGCAAATATAAAAAAAATCAGTCAAAAGATGCACAAATTCCGAAGTTTTCAGCTCTCCTTCTTTATCGCTTTCTTGACGATGTCTGCGGCCATAATCACGAGGCAGATTGCGTTTGATGCAATAAGCGGGGTGTTATGCGTCATAAATCCGTTAATCATCCAGCAGAGGTTGCCGATGCTGACAAGGTATTTTACGAGATCTGCGTTTTTTGCGAGCATCCCCGCACTGCGAAAAGCGGTTGCAATCCAACCGATAATGTTTGCTATTAGTTCCATATTCAGTCCTTTCAGATATGAGTGTAATCCGGCACGTGATAATGATTACATCGTAAATGTAGCAATTATTTTCAAATGTCGTGATTTTGCCATTGATTTTTGATTGGGAAAGTCCCGGCTTATTCGTACCTTTGTATGATATATGTATGACGTGCGGAAAGTGATACGGAAACTCAGGGACACCCATCGTCTGGACGGGCAGGAATACTGGCAGCTGCTCAGTGACAGCGATGAGCGGGACTGCCGTCTGCTCCGGTGCGGAGCCAGGGAAGCGGCTCTTTCCGCATTCGGAAACAGGGTGTTCGTCAGGGGACTCATAGAAATCAGCAATCATTGCAAGAATAACTGTCTCTATTGCGGCATACGCTCTGGAAACGGCAAGTTGCGGCGTTACCGCCTGCGTAAAGAGGAAATCCTCGATTGCTGCGCGAAAGGTTACGCTCTTGGCTTGAGAACCTTCGTGCTTCAAGGCGGAGAGGATGCCGCTCTGGACGATGAATGGCTGGAAGATCTTGTCGCTTCCGTCAAGACACGGTATCCGGATTGCGCGGTCACCCTTTCGCTGGGCGAGAAATCCGAAGATTCCTACCGCCGGTTCAGGGCGGCGGGCGCGGACAGATATCTGCTCCGCCACGAGACTTTCAATCCGGCGCATTATGCGAGCCTTCATCCTGCCGGAATGTCCAGAGACCGGCGTCTGGCCTGTATCGCGACATTGAAAAGACTCGGCTATCAGACTGGTACAGGGATTATGGTGGGCAGTCCCGGACAGACGCTTGACCATCTGGTCGAAGATCTCCTGTACATCCAGGAATTGAAACCCGAGATGATTGGCATAGGGCCTTTCATACACCATAGGGATACCCCTTTCCGCAACGAATCTGACGGGAGCGTAGAACTGTGTCTCAAGTTGATTTCCATATTCCGCCTGATGGACGGTCAGGCACTCATCCCCGCCACCACCGCGCTCTCCACCCTTGATTCGCAGGGAAGGCGCAAAGGCATACTGGCCGGGGCCAACGTATTGATGCCCAATCTGTCCCCCGCATCGAGGCGTCAGGATTACTCCCTTTACGAGGGTAAGGCGTCGGGTGGAGCGGAGTCGGTGGAAGGTCTGGAAGAACTGAAAGAAGAGCTGCAAGGTATAGGTTATGAAATCGCGGTGGACCGCGGTGACTATGACTGCGGCGCAAACATAAAAAACATAAAAAAATGTACAACGTAAAGTCACATATAGCGGAAGAGTTCATCGACGACGCCGAGATAGTGGAGACTCTCGAATATGCCCGGAAAAACAAGGACAACAGACCCCTTATAGAAAGGATACTTGAAAAGGCGGCTTTGTGCAGGGGATTGGACCACAGGGAGGCGGCTGTGCTGCTTGAGTGCGGCATCCCCGACTTGGTGGAAAAGACTTTTGCCCTGGCTGAAGACATCAAGAAACGCATTTACGGCAACAGGATAGTGATGTTCGCTCCCCTGTACCTGTCCAACTACTGCGTCAACGGCTGCATCTACTGTCCTTATCACGCAAAGAACAAACGTATTCCCCGGAAAAAGCTCACTCAGGAGGAAATCAGGCGGGAAGTGATTGCGCTGCAGGATATGGGACACAAGAGGCTGGCCCTGGAACTTGGGGAGCACCCCGTGGAAAACCCGATTGAATATGTCCTTGAATCCATCAGGACCATTTACGGCATACACCATCGCAATGGAGACATACGCAGAGTCAACGTCAACATAGCGGCCACTACGGTGGAAAATTATCGCAAGCTCAGGGATGCGGGGATTGGCACCTACATTCTTTTTCAGGAGACCTACGACAAACGGAAATATCAGATACTCCATCCAAGCGGTCCCAAAAGCGACTACGCGTGGCACACCGAAGCGATGGACCGCGCCCGCGAGGGAGGCATAGACGATATGGGCATAGGCGTGCTTTTCGGGCTCTCCGGTTACAGGTATGACTTCGTGGGGCTTATGATGCATGCGGAGCATATGGAGGCAGCTTTGGGCGTAGGCCCCCACACCATCAGCGTACCGCGCATCCGTCCCGCCGACGACGTCAACCCCGAAGACTTCTCCGATGCCGTGCCGGACGACAAATTTCTCCACATTGTGGCGGTCATCCGCTGCGCCGTGCCATATACCGGAATGATAATCTCCACCAGGGAGTCCCGTGACGTGAGGGAAAGAGTGCTGGACCTTGGAATATCCCAGATAAGCGGGGCTTCCAGGACGAGCGTGGGGGGGTATGCCAGTGAAGAGAGAGATGAGGACACGGCCCAGTTCGACCTTGCTGACAGGCGCAGTCTGGACGAGGTCGTGAAGTGGCTTATGGAACTGGGCTATATACCCAGTTTCTGTACTGCCTGCTACAGGGCCGGCAGGACGGGGGAACGCTTTATGAAGATATGCAAGGGCGGAAAGATTCAGGACTGCTGCACACCCAACGCAGTACTGACGCTGAAGGAATACCTGCTGGACTACGCATCGCCGGAGACGAGGAAAGCAGGTGAAGCGCTGATTGCCGGAGAACTCGGAAAGATAGAAAGCGAAGCCCTGCGCTCCTCACTCTGCAAAGATCTTGAAAGACTTGAGAAAGGAGAGCGCGACTTGAGATACTGATATGACACAAACGCCGGAATCACAGCGAATGCACATTGTCCTTGCAGGCAATAGGAACAGCGGGAAATCATCGCTGCTCAATGCGCTTGCAGGGCAGCGGACCGCCATTGTCTCCGATGTTCCCGGCACCACTACGGACCGGGTAAGCAAACCGATTGAAATTATCGGCATAGGTCCCTGCGTACTCGTGGATACGGCCGGACTTGATGACAGCGGACAACTCGGAGGGGAGCGCATTCAGGGTACTGTGGATGCCCTGAAAACTGCCGATGTCGTGCTTCTGGTGCTGGATGCGACCGCCCGTGTGATTCCTCAGCTGCCCCGGATTCAGGTCCCTGTGCTTCCTGTCATCAACAAGACCGACCTCTGCGTTTCTACGGAGTTGGACACATTTGCAAAGGAAGTAGGCGAGAGGTTCGGTACCGGTGCCGTGCTGACTGCGGCTACGGAAAAGAAAGGCATCGATGCCCTTGTCAAGGCCATTCGCGCTTCTGTTCCCGAAGATTGGGATGCCCCTCTGATGACGGAAGGGCTGCTGGAAGAAGGGGATCTTGCCCTGCTGGTGATGCCTCAGGACAGACAGGCTCCCAAAGGCCGCCTCATTCTCCCGCAGCAGCAGACCATACGCGAATTGCTGGACAGGAAGTGCCGCATAGTCTGCTGCACTCCGGATACGCTTCGGGCTACTCTCGATGCGCTGAAAGAAACGCCGGATGCCATCATCGCGGACTCGCAGTCTTTGGAGGCGGTGCGTGAAGTCAAGCCGGAAGGGAGCGTTCTGACATCCTTCTCCATTCTCCTTGCGGCCGCGAAAGGGGATATCGGCTATTTCAAGGAAAGCGTCCGGGTCATAGACTCCCTGACACCGGAGTCACGCGTGCTCATAGCGGAGGCCTGCACGCACGTGCCCGTGGCGGAGGACATAGGAAGGGTGCAGCTGCCGCGCCTTCTTAGGGCTCGTGCAGGCTCTTCCCTGCGGATTGACACGGTATCCGGAAGAGATTTTCCCGAAGACCTGGGCGGATACAGTCTCATAATACATTGCGGAGCTTGTATGTTCAATCGCCGCTATGTGCTCGAACGGGTGCGTCAGGCCAAATCACAGGGCGTCCCGATGACTAACTACGGCATAACTATGGCATATATCAAAAAAATCTTATAACAATACAATCGGATATGAAAATCTCATCATTGAAAGATCTCGAACGGATCAAGGCGGAAACCCTCCCCGACATAGAAATCAGGGAAGACGGTTTCGCCAGACCCGAAGGGGAGACCTGCGGTCTTGAAAAAGGGACCCCGAAAATCCAGATTCTGACCTGTGGAGGAACAGGTTGCAAGGCATCCGGCAGCGCCGCCATCGCAAAGGCGATGACAGACTGTCTCGAGCGCTTCGGTGTAGCGGACAAAGTCGAAGTCATCACTACGGGATGCTTCGGTTTCTGCGAGAAAGGCCCCATAGTCAAGGTGCTGCCGGACAACACTTTCTACACCAAGGTAAGGTTTGAGGATGCGGAGGAAATCGTCAAGGAACACATCATCGGCGGCAGGAAAGTCAGGAGGCTTCTTTACGTCAATCCCGAGACGGGGGAACCTGTGAGTGACTCCAAACATATGGATTTCTACCGCAAGCAGGTTCGTATAGCGCTGAGGAACTGCGGTCTTATCGACCCTGAAAACATCAGCGAGTACATTGCCAGGGACGGCTACAGCGCTCTGGCCGACTGCCTTCTCCACAAGACACCCGCCGAGGTGATAGATGTGGTGAAACGGAGCGGGCTCAGGGGCCGGGGTGGCGCGGGCTTCCCGACCGGCAACAAATGGGAATTCGCGAGCAAGAGCAAATCCGACGTCAAATATGTGGTCTGCAATGCGGATGAGGGCGACCCGGGCGCATTTATGGACCGTTCCATTATGGAGGGCGACCCCAACTCCATCATCGAAGCGATGGCCATCTGCGGTTACGCCATAGGAGCAACTTACGGTCTCATCTATGTGAGGGCCGAATATCCTCTGGCTATCCACAGACTCCAGACAGCCTTGGCTCAGGCACGTGAACTCGGGCTCCTCGGCAAGGACATAATGGGTACAGGATTCGACTTCGACATCACTATACGCTACGGTGCCGGGGCATTCGTCTGCGGAGAAGAGACGGCGCTTATCCATTCGATGGAAGGCAAGCGCGGAGAGCCTACGCTCAAACCGCCTTTCCCGGCAGTGGAAGGATACAAGAAACGCCCTACCAACGTCAACAACGTGGAGACCTGGGCCAATATCCCCGTCATCTTCCAGAAGGGGCCCGAATGGTTCGCGTCGATTGGAACCGAAAAGTCCAAGGGAACCAAGGTATTCGCTCTGGCCGGTAAAATCAATAACGTGGGCCTCATCGAAGTACCTATGGGGACAACTCTCCGTGAAGTTATCTACGAAATCGGCGGCGGCATCAAGAACGGTAAGAAATTCAAGGCCGTCCAGACCGGCGGACCTTCCGGTGGCTGCCTCACGGAAAAGCATCTTGACATTCCCATCGATTACGAAAGCCTCGGAGCGGCCGGTTCGATGATGGGGTCCGGTGGAATGATAGTGATGGACGAAGACAACTGTATGGTTCAGGTGGCCCGTTTCTACCTTGGATTCATAGTGGAGGAGTCCTGTGGTAAGTGCGCCCCCTGCCGTATAGGCAACAAGAGGATGCTTGAAATTCTTGATAGGATTGTGGCTGGGAAAGGTACGGAGGAGGACCTCGCAAAACTTGAGGAATTGGCTCTCGTCATCAAGGACACGGCCCTGTGCGGACTGGGACAGACCTCTCCGAATCCCGTTCTTTCCACCCTCTCCAATTTCAAGGACGAATATCTGGAACACGTCAGGGACAGGAAATGCCGCGCCAAGCAATGTATGTCGATGCTTCAGTACACCATCAACACCCAGAACTGCGTAGGATGCCATCTGTGCGCGAAGAATTGTCCCGCCGATGCCATTACGGGCGAATTGAAGCAACCCCACTCCATCGACCAGAGCAAGTGCATAAAGTGCGGTACCTGTATGGGCAACTGCCGTCTCCATGCCATTTCACTTAAATAGAAGACAAAGTTATGGAACAACAGAATATGATTAACCTTACCATAGACAACCGCCCCGTTTCCGTGGCTGACGGGACGACCATACTCGATGCGGCGAAAGCCTGCGGGATAGAGATACCCACACTGTGCCATATCAACCTGAACGGCACCTGCGTGAACAACCACCCCGCTTCCTGCCGTATGTGCGTGGTGGAAGTGGCCGGAAGGCGTAATCTCGCCCCGGCCTGCGCCACTGCCTGTACGGAGGGGATGGAAGTGCACACCAATACCATCCGCGTTCTCAATGCCCGCAGAGTGGTCCTCGAGCTGATTCTTTCGAATCATCCCCACGACTGTCTCATCTGTCCCAAGTCGGGCAACTGCGAGCTTCAGAACCTCTCAAGGAAACTCAAAATTCACGAATCTCCCTACGAAGGAGGCGAGAAGTCCTGCCACGAGGTGGAAAGAAGCGTGTCCATCATACGCGATATGAACAAGTGCATACTCTGCCGCCGTTGCGAGACTATGTGCAACGAGGTACAGACAGTGGGAGCCATAGGAGCGCGGGGGAGAGGATTCGAAACCTCCATATCACCGGCTTTCGGCAAGAAACTCTCTGAAAGCGAGTGCACCTATTGCGGCCAGTGCGTTGCGGTGTGCCCTGTCGGGGCCCTTACTGAAAAGGACAATACGGGCAGGCTCATCAAGGATCTGGCCAATCCCGATAAGATTGTCGTGGTACAGACGGCACCCGCAGTCCGCGTGGCCATAGGGGAGGAATTCGGCAATCCCGCCGGCACCATCGTGACCGGGAAACTGGCCACCGCGCTGCGAGAACTCGGATTTGACTACGTGTTCGACACCGATTTCGCCGCAGACCTCACCATTATGGAAGAAGGTTCCGAACTGCTTGGACGCCTGAACGCCTTTCTTGCGGGCAATAAGGACGTGCATCTGCCCATCCTTACCTCCTGCTGCCCTGCATGGGTCAATTTCTTCGAACATCAGTTCCCCGATATGCTCGACATCCCTTCGACCGCACGTTCTCCCCAGCAGATGTTCGGTTCCATAGCCAAGACCTATTGGGCCGAAAAGATGGGCATAGAGCGAGAAAAGCTCGTTGTAGTATCCATAATGCCCTGCCTTGCGAAGAAATATGAGTGCGGACGCGAAGAATTCAAGCGTAACGGGAACCCCGATGTGGATTATTCCCTCTCCACCAGAGAACTTGCCGCTCTCATCAAGGAGGCCAACATCGATTTCAACGCGCTTGAAGATTCGGACTTCGATATGCCTCTGGGCGCGTCTACCGGTGCAGCCGTCATTTTCGGCGCCACCGGAGGCGTAATGGAGGCCGCCCTGCGCACGGCATACGAACTGCATACGGGAAAGACACTTGGCAAAGTCGATTTTACCGAAGTCAGAGGTATGGAAGGCATACGTGAGGCGAGCGTGGATATGGACGGTTTCGAATTGAAAGTGGGAATCACCCACGGCCTTGGCAATGCCCGTAAGCTTCTGGAGGATATCAGAGCCGGCAAGAGCAAATATCACGCGATAGAGATTATGGCCTGCCCCGGCGGATGTATCGGTGGCGGCGGACAGCCTCTGCATCACGGTGATGTGGAAATCATCAAGGCCCGCAGCAGGGCACTCTACTGCGAGGATGCCGGGAAACCGTTGCGCAAGTCCCACGAAAATCCTTACATCCAGCAGCTCTATGAAGAGTATCTGGGCAAGCCTCTTTCCGAAAAGGCTCACGCCCTGCTCCATACCAAATACTTTGACAAATCAGAATAAAGCGATGGAAAACAATAAATTATCGTGCTCGGCAGTCGCAGCTATCAAAGAAATCTGCGCTGCGCATAACAATGACGCCGGCGAACTCATCAACATTCTTCACGAGACTCAGAACGCTCTCGGCTATCTGCCCTCCGAAGTACAGGAATCCGTGGCGAAGAATCTGGGCATCCCGGTCAGTCGTGTCAACGGGGTCGTGAGTTTTTACGCATTCTTCACGGAAAAACCCAAAGGCAAGCATCCCGTATCTGTCTGTTTGGGTACGGCCTGCTACGTGCGTGGGTCTGACAAGGTTCTGGAGGAGGTCAAGAACGTTCTCGGCATCGAGGTCGGACAGACCACTCCGGACGGAATCTTTTCTCTTGACTGCCTGCGTTGCGTAGGCGCCTGCGGCCTTGCTCCCGTGATGACCATAGGGGGGAAGGTGTTCGGCAACGTGGACCCGAAGAATGTCAGAAAAATTCTCGAAAGCGAAGAATTCAAGGAAAACTGATATGCGTCGGAGCATGAAATGTATCATTGCTCTCATCCCGGCCGTATTTTCATTCCTGATTTGCAGCGCCGGCATAGTGAGCGAACGCGAAGCCGGCGCTATCGCGCGCTCGTTGCTGTACCCTGACGGAGTCAAATCCGCTATGCCGGCGGCGAAACGCTTTTATGTGGAAGGCGATACCGCTCCGTATTGCTATCTCTACAAAGGAAACGGCGGGAAAGGCTTCGCCATCATCTCGGCCGACGATTGCGTGCCTCCTGTAATCGGGCATTCCGACGCGGGAGAGTTTTCTGCAGAGGCGTTGCCGCCCGGTCTTCAGGAATGGATGGATATGTGGGGAAGGATAATATTTTCGCTTCGGGGAGAGAATGCCGTACCGTACACCGTGGCGGAATCATCCGCGACATCGCTGAGCGGTACGGGCAAAGCCGCCGCTACAGGACGCAAACAGCTCGAGACTGCATTCTGGGGGCAGAGTTCCCCGTTCAACGACTTGTGCCCGGACTTCGGTTCGGGCAGATGCGATGCCGGATGCGTGTGCACGTCCATCTGCATACTTATGAAGTACTTCGGTTATCCGTCGAAGGGGACAGGGACTCTGCCTGAATACACCTATACGGACAAAGACGGGGTGGAGCGGCATATCGCAGGTCTTACTCTGGGCACCCCGTACGCCTGGGATTCCATGCCCTTGAAATATGGCATACAATCCACTTCCGCGCAGAAAGAGGCTGTGGCTACGCTGATGCGTGACGTCGGGATAATGATGAAATCGGAATACGACACCGACGGCACCGCGGCATATATTCACACAATTTCAGAAAATCTGGTCAGGTATATGGGATTCGACAAAGCGGCCGCCTATGTGTTGAAAGCCGATTACACGTCCTCCGAATGGCTGGCTCTGATAAGGGAGAACATCGACGGCTGCGGACCCCTCATCTATGCAGGGGTCGACAAGTCGGAATCCGGTCATCAATTCATAATTGACGGCTATGACGGGGACAAGGTACATATCAACTGGGGGTGGAGCGGTTCCGGCAACGGGTGGTACACTTTCCCCGCATTTGACAAATACACCTGCGGCCATTCCGCAGTGTTGAATCTCAAGCCGGATGAAGGAGGGACGACGCGGCCCAATCTTGTTCTGGAAGGAGACGGGCTGTCGGCCGGGATTCAGGAATTCGCCAGAGGCGCGGTATTCTCCTTGAAAGCCAGCCATCTCCTCAATTACAGTTTCGAGGCTTACGGTGACCGGATTGCGGTAGCCCACGTTGGAGGCAACAATGTAATCAAGGATATCCTGTACAGCGGGGAGGTGAATCTGGATGCTTATTCATCTTATGAGCTCAACTTACCTTCGATCAAGATTGTCTCAGAGATAAATCCCGGTGACTATCTGGCTCTGGCCTGCGAAGACGGGGAGGGATTCGCGCTTATCCCCTATGACAAGGAGAACGGTACGGTCGGAAAAATCGTGATGAAGAGACCCGATCTTGCATACTGCACTTCCGTCAGTTACATACAGGGGAGCAAGACACTCAGGGTCACCGCTCCTCAAGGGACATCGTTCACGGTCATATATGTTCCGAACGGTAATCCGGTCCACGGCGGCGTCAACTATATTGAGGACGGCATCGAGATAGACTTCGACATGCTCGTGTATGCCGACTATCTCGTGCGTCTCGAATGTAACGGAGAAAAGAAGGAATTCATTGTAAAGATGGGAAAGAAATGAAAAAGACAGCATTGCTTCCGTTCCTGCTGCTGGCAGCAGTCCTGGCGGCAGGATGTGACGGAACCGGGACAAAAGAAGACATACCCTCCGGAAAATACGTTCTCACCGTTACCCACACAGATTCACTTATGGCAGTCCCGACCATCGAATGGAAAAAAGGCGGGTGTGAGGCCACCGTTGACTGGGGGGATGGTACGACGGAAAGATACTCTGCCTCAATGCCCGCTCACGCATATACTGACAGAGAATCTCATACTGTTCTTGTCACGAGCCCTGACCCGTTTTCATTCAGCATCAGCGATATGGGGAACGTGACACTCTTCGGATACACACAGGAGGAGACCGGAGAGGGTGGAGACTCGTGAAACTGCTTCCGCTCATTTCGTGGCCAATAATGGGAAATCCTCTTGACATCTATGAAAATTTCACTATCTTTGCAGTCCTTTCTCGGGTAGGAAGGATTTGATTATTAACTTAAAACAGATTCACAATGGCTGTTAAAATCCGTTTACAGCGCCACGGAAAGAAGAATTTCGCATTCTTCCACATTGTAGTGGCTGATTCACGTTCACCACGTGACGGTCGTTACATCGAGCAACTCGGCTCTTATAACCCCAACACCAATCCCGCCACCATCGTTCTCAATTCGGAACGCGCGTTGCGTTGGCTTGAGGTAGGTGCCCAGCCCACCCTTGTAACGCGTCGCATACTCTCCTACGAAGGAGTGCTCCTTCGCCACCATCTCAACGGAGGTGTCGCGAAAAACGCCCTTACACAGGAGCAGGCGGATGCCAGGTGGAATGAATGGAAGGCTCAGAGGGATGCCAAAATCGAGGCGAAGAAATCAGGCATCAGAAATTCCGCTATCGAGGCTGCAAAGGCTGCAAAAGCCGCTGAAGCCAAGGTAAATGCCGAGAGAGCCGAAGCCATCGCAAAGAAGGCACAGGAGCTTGCAGCGGCTGAAGAGGCTGCAAAAGTCGAGGCCCAGCAGGCTGAAGAGACTGCTGTAGAGACCGCTGAAGAGGAAACTCCCGTAGAGGAAGCTCCCGTAGCGGAGGCTCCTGCAGCGGAAACTCAGGCGGAAGCATAGTGTCTGTCTGCCTGCCGCGGAATTATCCATATTCTTTCCCAAAATGAATTCGGAGAGTTTCAAGACAGGTTTGCAGATTGCCAAGGTGCTTAAGTCCGACGGTACGGACGGTGGAATGCTTTGGGGCTTCCGCAACGTTCTGCCTGAAGATTTGACTTTGACGGAACCGGTGTTCATCCATTTCGATGGGCTTCCGGTTCCGTTCTTTATAAGTGAAATACGTCCGAAAAGCAATGGCAAGGCCGTTGTGCATCTTGCGGGGGTCAATTGCCTGCGCGATTCCGAAGAACTCGCGGGCCGGGCAGTCTTTTCCGAAGAATTCGAAGAAGATGAGGACATTCAGGATTATGTCCGATTGAAAGGTTGGACGTTGAAAGGGTTCGGATTCATTACGGATTTTATGGACATTCCGTCCAATCCATGCATAGAGGTTGAAACCGCAAAAGGGAAGATGCTGGTGCCTCTCCACGAGGATTTGATAAGGTCAATTGACAAGGAGGCTCGGGTTTTGGAAATGGCTGTCCCGGAAGGCCTCGCAGACCTTATTTCCTGAACAGTCCGAATACGGCGGGGCCTGAGCCTGACATAGAGGCATAGACGGCTCCTTCTGCGTACATTTCGGCTTTTATTTCCCCGATTGCGGGATGGGAGGGGAATATGACCTGTTCGAAATCATTTTCAAGTTTTTCTCTCCACTGACTTGCAGGCAGTGTGAGAATCTCCCGGAGAGCTGTCTCCGGCTCTCGGGGAATGATATTTCTGTAAGCCTCCCCGGTGCTGACACTTTCTCCTTCAGGGACGTGAATGCGAAGTTCAAGGCCGGAAAGGTCTATGTCGAAAGGTTCGAGAATCTCTCCGCGTCCGCTTCCGAGCATAGGACGGTTGTATATGAAGAATGCGCAGTCGGAACCCAGCAGGGCTGCTCTTGAGGCGAGGGCCCTGTCATCGAGTCCCAGGGAAAACATATCATTGAGTGCGCGCAGGGCGAATGCGGCATCGGCGGAGCCGCCTCCCAGCCCGGCCCCCACTGGGGAATGCTTTTCAAGTCTTATCCTGACAGGAGGCAGCCCGAATTCGTCTTTCAGCAGGCGGTAGGCCCGCACAGTCAGGTCGTCTTTCCACTGCACGTCCGCCTCGAAGGCGAAACGGTCCGAATAATCTATGTCCAGACGATCTCGGAACGAGAAGCTGGGGATGAAAAGTGTCTCCAGATCGTGGTAACCGTCCGCCCGCTTTCTCAGGACGTGAAGTCCCAGATTCACCTTAACATTCGGATAAACTGTCATAAATTCTTTTCTTGACGACAGGGTCCTGCACTGTTTCCGCTATGGGAGAGATGAAAGAAATCATCTGAAGCACCCTCGCTTCTTCCTCCGGTATTCCTCGGGAACGCATATAGAAATTCTGAGCTTCGTCAAGGCTGCCTACGGTAGCTCCGTGCGAACATTCCACGTCATCGGCGTATATTTCGAGTTGCGGTTTCGCCTCCGCCGAGGCCGTATCGGAGAGCAGTATGTTGCGGCTCTCCTGATATGCTTTCGTCCCCTGCGCGTCGCGTAGGACCGTGATTTTCCCGAAGAAAGAGTAACGGGACTCTCCGCCGGCAATGCAACGGAACTGCTGTCTGCTCCGGCATCCATCGGCCTCGTGACGTACCTCTATGGACAGTTCCACGTTCTGTGTGGCGTTGCATAGCGACAGTCCGCAGAGATCCAGTGACGCGTCCCTGCCGGCGAGTATGACGCGCAGAGGAATCGTGCAGTCCGTCCCCGGAAGGACTATGACGGTCATCTCAAGGGATTCCCCGGTTCCAATTATGATTTCCGACGGGATTTCCGATTGCCCCGCCAGGTATATTTTTCGTGTCATCTTATGCCTTCGAATCCTTCGTTTTCAATGATATCGGCCAGTTCCCGTCCTGCCGTGCGCACGATTCTCCCGTCTTTGAGCACGTGTACCACGTCGGGCACCACGTATTCCAGCAGTTTTCTGTAATGAGTGATGATGACGGCGGATTTCTGCGGGGTATGCAGAGCGTTCACCCCGTCCGCCACAATCTTGAGGGCATCCACGTCGAGTCCGCTGTCGGTCTCGTCGAGAATGGCAAGAGTGGGGTCAAGCATAGCCATCTGGAATATCTCGTTGCGTTTTTTCTCTCCTCCGGAAAATCCGACGTTCACATCTCTCCCGGCGAATTCCCCCTTCATCCCGACAAGAGCCATCTTATCCTTAAGCATTGCAAGGAATTCCGCCGGTCTCATATCATCCTTTCCCTCCGCTTTGCGGCGGGCATTGACCGCAGCCTTGATGAAAGCGGTTATGCTTACTCCCGGAATTTCCACGGGATACTGGAAACTCAGGAAAAGTCCGGCCCGGGCGCGCTCTTCCGGTGCCATCGCCAGCAGGTCGAGGCCTGCGAAAGTGACGCTGCCTTCCGTGACCTTGTAGTCCGGTTTGCCGGTCAGTACGGCGCTCAGCGTTGATTTTCCCGCTCCGTTGGGGCCCATTATGGCGTGTATCTCGCCACGGCGTATGGTCAGGTCAACCCCCTTCAATATCTCTCTGCCTTCGATTCCTGCGTGGAGATTTTTTATTTCCAGCAATATGTCATCCATAAAATGTCCGTTTTACTCGTTTTTCCGATATAGTTTGAGCCAGCTGACAAGCGACCAGATGCCGTTGGTCAGGTAGAGACCGCTGATGATGGGCATCAGTTGAAGTCCGGCGTTGATGTACAGCGCTATGTTGGCGGCGTTTATCGCAATCCATACAATCCAGCATTCCCAGCGTTTCTGCGCGGAGAGGTACTGCGCCAGCAGTGTGAGAGTCATTATGTAGGCATCAAGCCCGGGCGAAGGGTCCGAAGTGGTCTTCAGGTACAATGCAAGCAGGGTGCCTGCCGTCGCCGCTCCAAGCAGAGACAACACCCATTGTCTTTTCCCGAGCGAGGACACCTTGAGTCTCCCGGCATCGGCTTCGCTCCTTTCATTTTCCTTCGGGTGCGTCCAGCGGTAATGTCCGAATACGTTGATGACGAATGATATGACCTGAAGCGCCATCGCCGCGTACAGCCCCTTCTTGAGGAAGAGCGCGAAAAGGCATATCCCGTAGACGTATCCTACCCAGAAATTTTTTTCGGAGTTGCGGCCCGCAAGGAACACGCAGGTCAGGCCGAGCAGTGAGGCGGCAAAGTCCAGCATCAGCACGGGGCTGTCTCCGAAGCGGAACAGGACAAGGTCCGTCATTTCGTTGAACGCCATCATCCTATCGAGCCCTCCAGACTCACTTGCAGCAATTTGCGCGCCTCTACGGCAAATTCCATCGGCAGACGGGACAGGACTTCGCCTGCGTATCCGTTGACTATCAGCCCTACGGCGTCTTCAGGGGACAGCCCCCTCTGCTCACAATAGAAAAGCTGGTCTTCATTTATCTTTGAAGTGGTGGCTTCGTGCTCGACGACGGCGTTGCGGTTGGCACTTTGTATCACGGGGAAGGTGTGTGCGCCGCAGGTCGAACCTATCAGGAGGCTGTCGCATTGCGAGAAGTTGCGTGCTCCCGCAGCGCCGGAATTGATTTTCACCAGACCTCTGTAACTGTTCTCGCTGTGGCCGGCCGAGATGCCCTTGCTCACTATCCGGCTTCTGGTCCCGCGTCCTATATGTATCATCTTTGTCCCTGTGTCCGCCTGTTGGAAATTGTTGGTCACTGCCACTGAATAGAATTCGGAAGACGAACCTTCGCCTTTCAGGATGGTGGAAGGATATTTCCACGTGATGGCGGAACCGGTTTCCACCTGGGTCCAACTCAGATGCGCCCTGTCCCCCTTGCATATTCCGCGTTTGGTGACCAGATTGAGTATTCCTCCTTTTCCCGAAGCATCCCCAGGGTACCAGTTCTGGACAGTGGAATACTTGACGTCGGCATCCGCGCCCACCACGATTTCAACCACTGCGGCATGCAGCTGGTGTTCGTCGCGCATAGGCGCAGTGCAGCCCTCCATATAACTGAGCGAAGCTCCTTCTTCGGCTACTATGAGCGTACGTTCGAACTGACCGGTGCCGCTTGCATTGATGCGGAAATAACTCGAAAGTTCCATCGGGCATTTCACACCTTTCGGGACATAACAGAACGAGCCGTCGGAAAATACCGCCGAATTGAGTGCCGCGAAATAATTGTCACCTGCCGGCACCACGCTTGCGAGATATTTCCTCACAAGATCGGGATGTTCCCTGACCGCTTCAGAGAAACTGCAGAATATTATACCCTTTTCTTCCAGGGTCTTGCGGAACGTCGTGGCCACGGAGACGGAATCAAACACGGCATCGACGGCCACCTGTTCCCCTTTGGGTTTCACTCCGGCGAGCACTTCCCTTTCCTTAAGGGGAATTCCGAGTTTGTCGAAAGTCTCCATCAGTGCGGGATCTATCTCCTTCGGGCGGTCAACGTCCTTCTTGGGGGCGGCATAGTATATTATGTCCTGATAATCAATCGTGGGTAGGGTCAGATGGCCCCAGTGGGGCTCCTTCATCCTCTTCCATCTGGCGAATGCGTCGAGGCGGAATTCCAACAGCCATCCGGGCTCGCCCTTGATGGCGGAAATCATCCGTATGATATTCTCATTCAGGCCTTTGGGAATATATTCCTGCTCGACTTCGGTCACGAAGCCCTCCCTATATTCCTTGCGGGTAAAATCATTTATGATATTGTCGTTCGATATCATAGTGCAAAGATAAGGCAATTTTGCTATATTTGCGAGGTTAATGCAATCATATATGAAACAGGACTTACAGCTTTTCAATCTCATCAAGCAGGAGCGGGCGAGACAATCTTCCGGGCTTGAACTCATAGCTTCGGAAAATTACGTGAGTGAATTCGTTTTGGAGGCGATGGGATCAGTCTGTACCAACAAATATGCGGAAGGGTATCCCGGAAAGAGGTACTACGGTGGATGCGAGGTCGTGGACCGAATCGAACAGTTGGCCATCGACCGTCTCAAGACTCTGTTCGGAGCGGAGTACGCCAACGTGCAGCCCCATTCGGGCGCACAGGCGAATATGGCCGTGATGATGGCCTGTCTCCGTCCGGGCGACACGTTTATGGGCCTTGACCTTTCTCAGGGAGGACATCTTACCCACGGTTCTTCCGTGAACGTCTCGGGCATTCTTTACAAATCCGTGCCTTACGGTCTCAATCCCGAAACTGGAATCGTCGATTATGAAGAAATGGAGCGCCTCGCGCGCAAATGCAAGCCCAGGCTCATCATCGGCGGTGCGTCAGCATATTCCCGCGAATGGGATTATGAAAGGATGCGCGCCCTCGCGGACGAGGTTGGAGCCATCCTGTGGATTGATATGGCCCACACGGCGGGGCTCATTGCAGCGGGGCTTCTGAAAAATCCTGTCAAATACGCCCATATAGTGACATCCACTACGCACAAGACTCTGCGCGGTCCCCGCGGCGGTGTGATTCTTATAGGGAAGGATTTTCCCAATCCGTGGGGTCTGACCACCCCTAAGGGAGAAGTGAAGATGATGGGAGCGGTAATAGACTCGTCCGTATTCCCCGGCACTCAGGGCGGCCCTCTGGAGCACGTCATCGCAGCTAAGGCCGTCGCTTTTTATGAAGCGATGCAGCCCGAATTCGTGGAATATCAGAAGCAGGTTGTGGCAAATGCCGGCGCCATGTGCGAGGCTTTCATCAGAAAAGGGTATAAGGTGGTGTCAGGAGGCACTGACAATCACCTTCTCCTGATAGACCTTCGGACAAAATATCCCAAAGTGAGCGGAAGGATGGCGGAGAAGGAACTGGTGAAAGCTGAGATAACGCTCAACAAGAATATGGTTCCCTTCGATGACCGTTCACCATTCCAGACTTCGGGTGTCCGCATCGGCACTCCGGCCGTGACTTCCCGTGGCCTTGTGGAGAAGGATATGATAGACATAGTCGATATGATTGATGCCGTCCTGCACTCCGTGTCGGAGCATGCGGAGGCGCTTTCTCTCAAAGCCGGGGAGACTCCTTCCGAGTCCCAGGCCGAGGCTCTCAAGGCTCACGGAAAGGTTCTTGAAGACATAGCGCATAAGGTGCATAATATAACTTCGGGTTTGCCGTTGAATAAATATTGATATTTTCTCAAAATATTTTTGCATTTTAAAAAAGAGAGAGTATCTTTGCACTCCACGCCGGGAGATTAGCTCAGTTGGTTTAGAGCGTCTGCCCTACAAGCAGAGGGTCGGGGGTTCGACTCCCTCATCTCCCACGAAAGGGGTTGACTTTTTTGGTCAACCCCTTTTGTCTTACCCCCGCTGCTGACGCAGCCGCCCCGGTGG
>JAKSKB010000026.1 GCA_024401975.1 Bacteroidales bacterium
ATTGCTTTTGTCACAGGGTCGCCGGCAGGTTTGAGTTCCATACGTTCAGCCTTGACGGCAAGACTCTCCATACTCTTCTGCGCGGGAATCTCGTAACGGTATGCCACCCCGTCATCAAAGGCCCGCATATATATCTTCACATACCGTCCTTCGGGATTGCGAAGTGTGGCCACAAGTTCGTTGGAAATGCTGTGCACGTGGCTTGTCTTGCCCACAGGCATATCGTAGTCGTCCACGACGGTGACAGTTTTCCCAGCCTTGAGCCTGACGTCCATACCCAGATACCCGTCCTCGAAATCAATGCCTACAGGGGAATCAAGAAGAAGAGTCTCGCCCTTGTAATCAATTGAAATAACTGACTGACCTTCGGAAACGGACAGGCGGAAGTCAAGATTGCCGTCCGGAGACGAAACCGTGACCGATGGCCGGGAGCATGAGGTCAAAACAAGGGCAATCACAGAAAAAGCAATAAATCTCTTCATATGTAAACAATTGTCGTATAATACTTTCAACGAACTTTTATCATAAAAGGGACAACGTATCACAGCTATATGCCAACACTGTGACAACCGCTAAGATAGAAATTTTTTTCGGCAATCGATATATCGGGTGCCTGGCGAAAATCATAATTGCACATTAGAGCCGGGGATCGCGTTACAGGGGCTTTGTTCCGTCAATGCTCTTTGAAACAGCGGACGGAGTTGGCGAGCACACGGTTGTCGGTACCCGCAGGATTGACGTCGGTCGCATTGAATTCAAGGCAATAGGAAAGGCTGTCCTTTTCCGTACAGGACCAATAATGCCCTTCGAGACCTCTCTTATAAGGTATTTCGTATATCTCGCCACCGAAACCTGCAGCGTCGTATCTGACCGGAGAACCGTCTCCGCGCACACCGAAATAAAATATTCCGTCCGAGAATTTTCTCGGCGCCGTATCGAATCCGGCCGCTTTCCATACGCCGTCATCACCCCCATCAGGTACGCGGTACCCCGGAGGACAAGGGTCATATATGGTCTTGACAGAGCCCCACAATCGTCCATTCTGAGGAGTCAACCAATCGTAAGGTTTTTGGGAAGCTCCTATGAACTTGGCAGGATGCGTGATTGCAAAATCGATTTCTTCCGGTCCGGAATGTGACAGGGGATATGCACCGTAATTGCGCCAGGGAATGTCCGGCGAATTACGGAACGGATCTTTTCTCCCCCACTGATACAAGAAGCCCAACGCCTCGTACCCGACCGTGGAGATCGCGCCCAGGTTGCGGTCCATCAAACTGCCGGCATTGAACCTGTAGGATTGTATTTTCGGATATTCGGTAAACCAGATATGCCAGGACCAAAGGATTTTCTTCCCGCCATCCCTGACCCCGATGATTGCGTTACCCTTTCTTGCCTCTGCCGTAAAGCAGACATACCCGCCCTCCAACTTGAGAAATTCCACAAGATCCTTCGCATTTTCACCGTCTTCGATGCTGAACGTTTCCCAAAGAATCTCCACACTTTCCGGAATTCCGTCCAAAGCCTCGTCCCCGTTGCCCTTGACCATTGCATTGAACTTGTAATCGCCCGGAGCGCTCACGATGTAGCAGTTGGCAGTTTCTTCCCTGCTCAGGTCAATGTATTCCACTCCATCCCCATCCAGGGGCTCCGTTCCCTGCGAAGGGGACTCGTATTTACCGCACGCTCCCGATGCCGCCGCCAGCAGCGCAACGGACAGAATTCCGACTTTTACTTTTTCCATATCTTACAAAAGCATCTTTACCACAAAAGTCGGGAATATTATCCGCGTCACATTTTTGTACGCGGATAAATTGCAAAATACGCAACAGAGGTCTCGGCAACGGTGATAAAAAAAGAAAAATCACGTTGGTTTTCATAAAAAACACAACGTGATTTCCCAATGCGGCCAACCTTGACCGTCCTATTTCAGAAAAAAAACGAAAGACTGCTCAAACTCTCTGTCCGTATGAGCGGTCCGTCGTGTTGACGGTAATCTTCTCACCGGTTTCTATGAAAAGAGGAACCATAATCTTGGCACCGGTTTCGAGAGTGACTTCCTTAAGAGCCGAAGTGGAGGCGGTATTGCCTTTCACTGCAGGCTCGGAATAAGTGACCTCGAGAGTGACGTAGGTGGGAAGCTCGCAGGTGAGGCATCTCTCCTCGTCACCGGTGACGAACATCATCTCCACGTGCTGTCCTTCCTTCATCAAATCAGCATTTTCAACAGTTTCTCTGGGAAGTTTGATTTGCTCATAAGTCTCCTCGTGCATAAAATTGAAGCCGTCCTCCTCGGCATACAGGAACTGGTACGGACGTCTCTCAACTTCAATGGTTTCAATCTTCGCACCCGCCGTGAACGTATTCTCCAGTATGCGGCCGTTCTCAAGATTGCGGAGCTTGGTCTTGACGAAAGCCTGACCCTTGCCCGTTTTCACGTGCTGGAACCACACAACCATACAAGGTTTGTCATTGAACTTGAGATAAAGACCGTTTTTGAAATCAGCTGTTGTTGCCATATTGAATTATTTTAACTTCGCAAAAATAATGATAAGAAAACTATCTTGCAAAATTTTCGATATACGCTGCCACTTTCTCGAGCAGCCAGGCCGGTGTCGAAGTCGCGCCGCACACTCCGATGCGGTCGTTTTCCCCCACCCATTCGGGACGGAACTCCTGCGGAGAAACAATCCTGTACGTCCTGATGTTCACGGAACGGCACAGGTCACAAAGCACGGTCCCGTTGGAACTTGACTTCCCGGCTACGAATATCAGCACGTCGTGATTTCGGGCGAATTCCACCAATTTCTCGTAGCGTGATGCCACCTGCACGCATATTGTGTCGTGCACAACCAGCGGTGCGGACATCTTTCCGTTTATCAATCTGCATACCTCGGCATACTCCGCGGGACTTTTGGTCGTCTGCGAAAATATCTCCGACGGGACGGAATAGTCTATCTTACCCTGCCGTTCGAGCCCGGCCAGTGCCGATACGCTCTCTATCACTACCGCATCCCCCTCTATCTGCCCAAGCAGACCGAGCACCTCGGCGTGACCAATCTTCCCGAAAATCAGAATCTGCCCCTGAGGGGTCATCGACTTTATTCTGCCGTACGACTCCCTTATCTCCTTCTGAAGCCGAAGGACGACCGGACAGGTACAATCAATAATTTCGAATCCCAGCCCGGAGGCAGTCTGATAGGTTTTTGGAGGCTCACCGTGAGCCCTTATCATCAGATATTCCCCCTTTCCGTTGGAAATTTCCTCCAAATCGCCATAATCTATTGCAACCAGACCTGAAGAAGACAGGCGTTCGAGTTCCTCTTCATTGTGGACAATGGCTCCCAAAGAAAACAGTTTGGTACCGCTGTGCGTAGCCAGAAATTTCTCCGCAGTGCTCACAGCCCGTATCACTCCTCCACAAAATCCCGAATGCGGGTCGATTTCCACACTTGCCGCCATAACTACTCCATAATTGAGAACTTCCCTTGAATAAGACCTTTGACCCAGGCCAGTTCCTCAGTGAAAGTCATATCGGAATTGTCGAGGACAAACGCGTCATCGGCTTTCCTGAGAGGTGATGCGGCGCGGTGTGAGTCGATATAGTCCCTTTTCTTGAGATTATCGAGCACTTCCTCAAATACCGGGGATTCACCTTTGGCCTTCAGTTCGTCAAACCGCCGGCGTGCCCTGACTTCTTCGGAAGCGGTAAAAAAAATCTTGAGCCGTGCATCGGGGAACACGGTCGTACCTATGTCCCTGCCGTCCATCACGACTCGCCCGTTCCGCGCCATAGCGTGAAGCCGTCCGTCGACGAAAGAGCGCACATACGGCTCCGCAGAAATCGGACTCACCAGCGCAGACACTTCCATCGTGCGTATTTCCTTCTCGACGCAGCGTTCACCGAGATACGTTCCTCCCTGCCCGAAATGCAGGTCCGCCCCATCAAGAGCTTTATGCAAGGCGGGGCTTATCACGGAGTCACGGGAAATCAGTCCGTTCTCCATCGCAAACAGGGTAACAGCCCTGTATAAGGCTCCCGAATCCAGATACAGAAAGCCGAGCTCCGAAGCCAGAAGCTTCGCAAACGAACTTTTCCCGGTGGATGAGCATCCGTCAACTGCTATGATGATATCAGGTGCGCGCATATCGCAAAGTTAAGTATTTCCCGACGATTTTCAAGTAGCCCGTAAATTTATTAAATTTGTCCCGCATTAAATCATCGGACATGAAAATTCTTGTTGTTGACGACGAAAAGTTCATACGCAACTCGCTCAAGGAGGTGCTCGGAGACGAGGGACACGAAGTAGATACGGCGGAAGACGGCCAGAAAGCCCTCGCACTGACTGAAAAGGAGAGATACAATGCCATATTCTGCGACATAAAAATGCCCGGTATGGATGGCGTGGAACTTCTCGGCAGACTCAAGGATGACGGCGTGGAGAGTCCCGTCATAATGATTTCCGGCCACGGGGACATAGACACAGCCGTGGAATGCATGAAAAAGGGAGCATTCGATTTCATCGGCAAGCCTCTGGACCTCAACCGCATACTCATCACTCTGAAGAACGCGACGGAACGCGCGACCCTCGTGAGTGAAAACAAACTGCTCAAGAAGAAAGTCTATGGCGCGGATATGATAGGCGATTCGGAACCGATGCGCCAGATACGCGAACTTATTGCCAAGGTAGCCCCCACTGATGCGCGGGTGCTCATTCAGGGACCGAACGGTTCCGGCAAGGAACTGGTAGCCAGGAATCTGCACCAGCAAAGTGAGCGCAGCGCAATGCCTCTGGTAGAAGTCAACTGCGCCGCAATTCCGGGAGAGTTGATTGAAAGCGAACTTTTCGGCCACGAGAAGGGCTCTTTCACGTCCGCAATCAAGCAGCATAAAGGCAAATTCGAACAAGCCGACGGAGGCACGCTCTTTCTCGACGAGATCGGCGATATGAGTCTTGCGGCGCAGGCGAAGGTGCTCAGGGTGCTTCAGGAGAAAAAGATATCCCGGGTCGGCAGTGATACGGACATCAAAGTGGACGTGCGCGTCATCGCGGCCACCAACAAGGATCTAGCCGCCGAAATAGCGAAAGGCACCTTCAGGGAGGACCTTTACCACCGCCTGAGCGTCATCGTCATAAAAGTACCCTCCCTCGATGAGAGAAAGGATGACATTCCGGCGCTCATAGAGCATTTCAAGGAGAAATACACGGAAGGCGGAAGACCGCGCAGATTCAGCGAAGAGGCCGTGGCTCTGCTACGGAAGAAAACGTGGCCGGGCAACATCCGTGAGCTTGACAACGTGGTGGACCGTCTTCTCATCCTCGGCGATGACACCGTAACGGAACAGAACGTACGGGATTACGTCAATCTATAATTTTTTGCGGATGATGGAAAGTCCGTCCCTTATCGGCAAGATTACCGTCTCCACACGCTCGTCACGGGACACTCTTTCGTTGAATTCTACAAGTCCGGATGTCTGCCTGTCGCCGGAGGGGGGATCGTCATAGACCTTGCCGCCCATAAGCACGTCATCGGCAAGAATGATTCCACCTTGACTGAGCAACGGCAGCACACCTTCATAATAATCGCAGTATTCGCGTTTGTTGGCATCGATATAGACAAAGTCGTACTGCTCCGTCGCTGATGCAAGAAATTTCCGTGCATCGGTTATGTGGAGAGTTATACAATCCGACACGCCTGCACGCTCCCATCCTTCACGTATCAGTCCTTCCAGCTCGTCGTTAATTTCCAGAGTGTCCACGTGTCCGTTTCCATTGAGTCCTCTCGCCAGACAGATGGTGGAATAGCCGGTGAAAGTGCCAATTTCCAATATCCGCTTCGCGCCTGTCATCTCCACAAGCATTGTCAGGAGACGTCCCTGAACAGGGCCGGTAAGCATCTGAGGATAGTGAGAACGGATGTTGGTCTGCCTTTCCACCCAGAACAGAGCCTCGTCCGCAGCGGTTGAATGCAGACGTATATATCTGTCTTCCGGGCTTTCCATCACTTTTTCTTGAAGGTCTTTATGAACTTGAAATCGGCCTGCTGGAATCCGGCTTTGCCGGTGGCTCCCGCCCTGTTCCTGCGGCAGAGGAACAGTTCGTGCGTATCGGCCGATATCAGAAGTCTGTAACAATAGGAATTCTTTTCCGGAGCGGTCGGCGTGACAGTGTAACTCACCACGGCATTTTCCTTTCCCTGCGCGAAAATGTCGTCAGCCTCCGAATCTCCGATTATGAAAATGGATCTGGCCTCCCAGGTCTGGTCGGGGACCACGTCAGGAGAAACATCGGATTCGGCGAAATACACATCCCTCCCTGACAATTTGCCGGGAGACTCCGCATATACGCCAAGGCCTCCATATCCCACTCTGTCAGACTGCATCGCATCAAGCGCGAACTGCTGGATTATGTCCAGCATCGCCGGAAGGAACAGGTATTCCCGTCCGTCAGGATCTTCCGCCGCGCAAAGAGGCATCGACACCACTTCGAAAGTTTCGTTCGGGGCTTTCGGGTCATCCGGACCCCCTTTTTCAAGCGAAAGCACCGTTATGCCCGGCTCCGATTCCTTCCTCGCCCGGCTGTCCTGCGTCAGAAGGAAATAATACTTGTCACTGTTTCTGACCGCGGCATATTCCCCACCGGATATGAATTCGTATGGAGAAACGTGCCAGCGGCGGGTTATCTCCGCACGTAGGGCCTGGTCGTAGATGTCACTGCCGGTCAGGACCACCTTGGTAACCTTTGTGCCGAAGTCGGATAATTTGACTTTTCTGGTGGTAATCTTTGCCTGCGCCCCCGCACAGATGGAAAAAATGCAGAATAACGCAAGAATCAGGGTGCTTATGTACAAAAACTTTTTCATAGCATTGCGGTTTGGTCTGTAAAGTTACGAAATATTATGTACATTTGTAACTGATATGGCAGATTATGTAGTATCGGCGCGCAAATACAGACCGGACAGTTTCGATTCAGTCATCGGTCAGGGCAACATTGCCCGCACGCTGAAGAATTCCATCAAACGCGGGACGATTGCACACGCATACTTGTTCTGCGGTCCCAGGGGGGTGGGCAAGACAAGCACGGCGAGAATATTCGCCAAAGCAATCAACTGCCTCAACCCCACAGAGGATATGGAGCCCTGCGGAGAATGCGAATCCTGCATATCGTTCCGCGAGGGGAGGTCCTTCTGCATCCACGAGCTTGACGCCGCCTCCAACAACGGGGTGGATGACATCAAGGCTCTTCTGGAGCAGGTGCAGATTCCGCCTCAAGTAGGGAGATACGGTGTTTTTATCATAGACGAGGTGCATATGTTGAGCCAGTCTGCCTTCAACGCGTTCCTGAAGACGCTGGAAGAGCCGCCGGCACACGCCATTTTCATACTTGCCACCACTGAGAAACACAAGGTCCTCCCTACGATTCTGTCCAGATGCCAAACCTATGATTTCAACAGAATTTCAGTTCCTGACATAATCCTAAACCTGCGCGGAATAGCCTCGGCGGAAGGTGTGGAAATAGATGACGACTCCCTCAACGTCATCGCAAGAAAAGCGGACGGGGCGATGCGTGATGCGCTCACCATATTCGACCAGACAGTGGCTTTCTGCGGCAACAAGGTCAAATACGAGGATGTCATAGACAACCTCGGCGTCATCGACAGCAGGTGCTGCTTCTCACTCGTGGACGCGTTTCTTGCAAAAGACTACGGAGCGGCCCTGAGAATCTTCGACGGAATTCTGGCGAAAGGATTCAACGCCCTCCATTTCGTAGGCTCTCTCAGTTCGCATCTGCGCGACCTTGCCGTGTGCAAGACCTCAGGAGCGGATTCGCTTCTCGACCTGCCCGATTCCCTCAAGCCGCAATATCACGAACAGGCGGAAAAATGCAGTTTGAAGTTCATATATGACGCGCTTACCGCTACCACACAATGCGAAGCGGGCTACAAGGCAAGCGTCAATCCGAGGCTTCACATAGAATACTGCCTGATGAAACTGAGTTTCCTTCAGGGAGTGCCTGACAGCAGATCGTCCGAGACTGTCGCAGATACGGCTCCTAAACAGGATGCCCGAACGGAAAATCCAGCGAAGAATACGGATGGCAGAATGCCGGACACAGACAGGACAAGACAGGAGGACCAACCGGCTGCGGTTCCCAAAGTTGCTGCGATTCCCAAAAACGCTGCGGCGGGATTGTCACTTTCCTCTTTTCTTTCCGCACCGGAAACGCAGCTTCAAGACATAAGCAAAACCGCTGACGCAGTGGACGAGGAATTACCTTCGGACGATGCCATCCGGAACGGTTGGGACGCTCTTGTCGCCAAGCAGCAGCGTCCTCGCCTTGCAAATGCGCTGGGCAATGCAAAACTCCTGTTCGAGGAACAGGACGGAAAGAAATGCATCACCTTCGAAGTGACCAACGAAGCCCAGAAGGAATGGATAGAAGTCAATCTGCTCAGAACACTCGAAGAGGATCTTCAGCGCATTACGGGAAGTTCCCGCCTTTCCCTAAGGGTCAAGGCATCGGAAATGGAAGAGACTGACGTGGTGTATCTGCCCGAAGACAAGGCGAAAGTCCTTATGCAGGAAAACGATGAAGTCAAGAACCTCGTGATTGACCTTGAACTCGAAGTATAGGAGAAATGAAACTCAGGTGTGAAAATCTCGTAAAGAAATACGGTGTGCGTACCGTAGTGAAAGGCGTCTCGATGGAAGTCAATCAGGGTGAGATAGTCGGATTTCTCGGACCCAACGGAGCCGGCAAGACAACCAGTTTCTATATGATTACCGGGCAGATTGTTCCGAACGACGGCAGAATCTATCTCGATGACGAAGACATCACCTCACTGCCTATGTACAGGAGAGCCCAGAGAGGTATCGGGTATCTCCCTCAGGAGGCTTCCGTATTTCGCAAAATGTCCGTGGAGGACAACATAATGTCCGTAATGGAAATGTCCGGGATGGCGCTGACGGAAAGAAACGACCGGCTCGAAAGCCTTATTTCCGAATTCAACCTTTCAAAAGTACGCAAGAGTCTGGGGATACAGTTGTCCGGTGGCGAAAGACGCCGTTGCGAGATTGCCAGGGCACTTGCCATCGACCCCAAATTCATACTGCTTGACGAGCCTTTCGCCGGAGTTGACCCAATCGCCGTCGAGGACATTCAATATGTAATCGCAAAGTTGAAATACAAGAACATCGGCGTCATCATAACCGATCACAACGTCGGAGAGACTCTTGCCATCACGGACAGGGCATACCTTCTATATGAAGGAACCATACTTCAGCAGGGTTCTCCTGAAGAACTGGCGCGCGACGAGAACGTACGCACCAAATATCTTGGCTCGGGATTTGTCCTCAAGCAGTCCGTATCCATAAAAAGAGCCCGCGCAGAGCACGAGGCATCGAATCTCTAACCTATCAGGGCTCCGTTTTCCAACACTTCCTGAGGAGTGATGAAACGCATTTTCCCGTCCGATTGACGAGCCATCAGTATCATCCCCTTCGACTCTATTCCGCGAATGGTGCGGGGAGCGAGGTTTGCGAGTATGCATATCTGTTTCCCGACCATCTGCTCCGGAGTATAGTATTCCGCTATTCCGGATACTATCACCCTCCTGTCGATGGAGGTGTCTATCGTGAGCTTCAACAGTTTGTCGGTCTTAGGTATCCGCTCGGCCTCAAGCACCGTTGCCGTCCGTATATCCATCGCGTCAAATTGCTCGAAACTTATTTCGGCTTTCTGCGGAACAACCTTTGACGCTTCGACCTCCGCCGCCGCGGCTTTTTCAGCCTTTATGGCTTCAAGACGTTGGAGCTGGATTTCTATCTCGGCATCTTCAACCTTGGTGAAGAGAAGTTCTGCAGGCTTGATTGCGTGTCCGGCAGCAATGACGTCCGCCGCTCCGATGGAGTCCCAGGAAGGATTTACGCCGAGCATCACGCGAAGACGCTCCGCTGCAAACGGGGTGAACGGTTCGAAAGCCACGGACAGATGGGCACAAATCTGCAAGGCCACGTTGAGAATGGTGCCGGCACGGCCGAGGTCTGTCTTGGCGACTTTCCACGGTTCTGTATCGGAAATATATTTGTTGCCCACTCGTGCAATGCCCATAGCATCCTTGAGTGCTTCCCTGAAATGATATCCTTCAATGTCCGACTCAAGTGAAGCCTTGAGCGCAGGAATCGCGCCGAGAGCCTCACGGTCGATGTCAAGAAGTTCTCCCGCCTGCGGGGTCACGCCACCGAAGAACTTGTGAGTCAAAACCATAGCCCGATTGACGAAATTGCCGAAAATCGCCACGAGTTCGCTATTGTTGCGTGTCTGAAAATCCTTCCAGCTGAAATCATTGTCCTTGGTTTCCGGGGCATTGGCAGTCAGGACATACCGCAGGGCATCCTGTTTGCCCGGAAAATCCTTCACGTATTCGTGAGCCCAGACGGCCCATCCCCGCGAGGTGGATATCTTCTCGCCTTCCAGATTGAGAAACTCGTTGGCCGGAACGTTTTCCGGAAGCACATAACCGCCATACGCCTTGAGCATGGAAGGAAAGACGATGCAGTGGAACACGATGTTGTCCTTCCCTATGAAATGGACCAGACGCGTGTCTTCCGATTTCCACCATTTCTCCCAATCATCCGGTAACAGTTCCTGAGTGTTGGAAATATATCCTATGGGAGCGTCGAACCACACGTAGAGGACTTTTCCTTCCGCACCCTCCACCGGAACGGGGACGCCCCAGTCCAGGTCTCTCGTTACGGCACGCGGCTGCAGACCCCCGTCAAGCCAGCTCTTCACCTGCCCGTAAACGTTGGAGCGCCACTCCTTGTGGCCTTCGAGTATCCACTCGCGAAGCCACTGCTCGTAGTCCTGCAACGGAAGATACCAGTGAGTCGTCTTCTTTCTGACCGGCTCCGCTCCGCTGAGTTTGCTCTTCGGATTGAGCAGTTCCTCCGGACTGAGTGTGGACCCGCATTTCTCGCACTGGTCTCCGTAAGCCCCTTCAGCGCCGCATTTCGGACAGGTACCGACTATATAGCGATCTGCAAGGAAAGTCTTTGCCTCAGGGTCATAGTACTGCTCGGATTCTCTGGTGATGAACTTTCCGTCTTCATAAAGTTTTCTGAAAAATTCCGAGGCGTTTTTGGCGTGCACTCCGGAACTGGTACGCCCGTATATGTCGAAAAATATGCCCAGGTCCTTGAACGAGCTGTCGATTATGCCGTGATACCTGTCAACAATATCCTGTGGACTGCAACCCTGCTGACGGGCCTTGATGGTGATGGGGACGCCGTGTTCATCCGACCCGCAAACGTACAGTACATCCTCGCCGCGCATCCTCAAATATCTCACGTATATGTCAGCCGGGACATAAACGCCAGCCAGATGTCCGATATGTACAGGCCCGTTAGCATATGGGAGGGCGCAGGTCACAAGTGTCCTTTTGTAATTCTTTGTCATATTATTTCCTGTTCATTCTATTCTTTACGACTTTCCTGACCTTCTGGAGCGTGGTCATCTCGGCCATCAGCGAATCCGTTTCCTCCGGAACGGATGAGATCCTCCTGCTTATGGCCGAAAGGCGGGAGTCGATTTTTCTGACGGTGTAAACAAGTATCGCCTTGGGCACGAAGGACACAAGCCAGGATTCCTTCGTGGTAAGCGAATTTCTGAAGCCTTCGACGGTAAGTTCATATTTTTCGGCTGACAGGCTCGCTGAGAGCTTCGACACCTCCGTATCGGGCGAATTGAGCAGTTCGACCATTATCCCCTCCTGCGGCATACCCGAAAGATAAAGAGCCATATATCGTTGATACACTTTATCATACACCTTATTGACAAGCGATCCTCCGTCCGCAGAAACGGAGGATGATATAAACTCTGCTACCGATTGTCTGCATTCCTCACCGGTATAGAATTCGGAATCGCTCTCAAACACGAGGATTTCCCTGCCGTACATCAACAGGAATTTCAGCAAATCCTTCTCGGCGGGAGCGACAATGGGGTCTTCCAATGACATCTGATTCTCAACGGTCGGAACTTGCCGTCTGCCTGCATCTTCCTCCGGCAAAGCAGGGAGCCCGGCCTGCTCGCGGCGGCGTTCGCGTTCCTCCCGAATCATCTTCTCCTCCAGATTTTTTTGCCTCCTGGCCTGCATCCTGTCAAATATCACCGCAGAATCCATATTGAATTTCTCCGCTACCGTTTCCGCATATACGGAGCGTTTGACAGCATCCGGTATGCAGGCAATGGTATCGGCGATGTCATTTATCAAATTGGCCTTGCGCATAGGGTCATCGGTCGATGCGAGAAGCAGTTCCGACTTGAAATCCACGAAATCACGTTCATTCTCAGCGATGAAACGCTCCACTTCCTCGAGCGAATGCGAACGGCAGAACGAATCGGGATCCTCTCCGTCGGGAAGACGCACTATACGTACGTCAAGTCCTTCTTCCAATACCATATTTATCTTCCCCAATGCGGAATTGATACCGGCGGAATCCCCGTCGAACATTATGGTAAGGTCTTCCGTGAAACGGTGTATCAGATGCACCTGCTCGGCGGTCAGCGCCGTCCCGCACGGAGCGACGACGTTACGTATGCCCAACTGATGCATCATCACCATATCGACGTTACCCTCCACCACTATGCATTTCTTTTTCCGGGAAATCTCATCCTTGGCGAAATTAATGCCGAGAAGAACCTTGCTCTTGGTGTAGATGTCCGTGTCGGCCGTATTGAGATACTTGGCGGCAATGTCCGAATGGAGAGTCCTGCCGCTGAACGCAATAACCCGGCCGCTCACGGTATAGATCGGGAACATCGCCCTGCCGCGGAATTTGTCGGCCACGGAGCCGTCCTCATAGCGGACAGCAAGACCTGCATCGAGCAGATATTCAAGTTTGTATCCTGCCGCAACGGCCGCATCAATCAAGGCCGTGCGGTTTTCGGGAGCCCATCCCAATCCGAAACGTGATATGGTCTCATCGGTGATGGAGCGGGAACGGAAATAACTGTAACCCACTGCTTTGCCTTCCCCGGATTTGAGCTGCGCGGCAAAAAAGGAAGCTGCATACTCGGACACGAGCATAAGACTTTCGCGGCGGTTACGCGCACGGAGTTCCTCTTCCGACACATCTTCCTCCTTAATCTCGATGTGGTATTTCCGGGCAAGGTGCTTCAAGGCATCGGCATAGCTCATATGGTCATAGTCCATCAGGAAAGTGACTGCACCGCCCGCCTTTCCACAACCGAAACATTTGTATATGCCTTTGGAAGGAGTCACGTAGAAAGATGGCGTCTTCTCGTTATGGAACGGACAGCAGGCCACGAGACTGACTCCCCTGCGCTTGAGCGTGAGGTATTCACCGACCACGTCCTCGACCCGTGCGGTATCGATTATCTGCCTTACCGTCTCGTCGGGAATCATAGCGCCACTTCACAGATGAATTTTATTCTCACCAGTCTCACTTCCATCTCCTCATAATCATCGCCAAGCGCCTCAATGGCATCGGCAAGCGAATCGGATTCCGCCTCCGTACTGAAATAGGAAAAGATTTCTTCGACGACATCTTCTTCGACATTCTTGGAAATGTAGTAATTGATGTCCAGTTTCAAGCCTCCGGCCACTATCCGCTCTATTTCATCAAGAATCTCAGGCACCTCCTTGCCCTGCGCCTCGGCGATGTCCTCCAGATCCATCCTGTTGTCGATACCTCGGATGATGGCAACCTTCAGGTCACCCTTCGAGGGAGGGGTCCTGACTATGATGTCGTCAGGCCTGATAATATCATTGTCTTTCACGTATCTGGCTATCAGTTCGAGAAATTCCTTCCCGAACTTGTCAGCCTTGCCCTGCCCCACACCCTGACACTTGAGAAGTTCGGTGGTGGTGAGAGGATAGTACACGGACATATCTTCAAGAGCCTGATCTCCGAATATTATCCACGGCTGCAACTTGAGTCTGCGGGCCATATCCTTGCGCAAGTTCTTGAGCAAGCTTGCCAATACAGGGTCACCGCCTCCTCCGGAGATTGCGCTCCTGAGTGCCATCCCGCTCATCCTGGCATCATCGTCGTCATCATCCTCCAGCTCTCCTTCCGAAAAAGCCCTGTCCTCGACAAGCCTCAATGAAGTGGGGCTCCTGAAATATTCCTCGCCTTCCGGTGTCACGCCTATGAGACCATAAGATTCGATTTCCTTGTCAAGCAGGTGGAGAATCAGGCCCTGATGAATCACGGTGCACCAGAATTTCTCGGAATGCGTGGAACCGGCTCCGAACTGAGGAATCTCATCGTGCCTGTATGACTTGATGATGGCGTTGTCCTTGCCGGCAAGAATATTGGCAAGATGTTCTATCTTGAACTTTTCCGGGAGCGACTTGATGAGCCCTATGACGAGCGACATTTCCGCGCTCCCTTCGAAAGTCGGCTTGGGATTGCGGCAATTGTCACACATTCCGCAGTTGTCACCGGTATATTCTTCACCGAAATAATTCAAAAGAAGTTTGCGGCGGCACTGGCTCGATTCGGCATAGGCCGTCACCTCGGCCAGAAGCTGACGTCCTATTTCCTGTTCGGAAATCATCTTGCCCTGCATGAACTTCTCCAGTTTCTGAATATCCTTGTAACTGTAATAAGTGATGCAGATGCCCTCCCTGTTGTCCCTTCCCGCACGTCCGGTCTCCTGATAGTAGCTTTCGATGCTCTTCGGGATGTCATAATGGATGACGTAACGCACATCCGGTTTGTCTATTCCCATCCCGAATGCTATGGTGGCCACAATCACGTCCACGTCCGCCATAAGGAAACGATCCTGGTTCTCGGCCCGCACCCTGGCATCAAGCCCTGCGTGATAAGGCAGGGCCTTTATTCCGTTCACTGTCAGGAAGGCAGCCAGTTCCTCCACCTTGCGACGGCTCAGGCAATAGACTATCCCCGACTTTCCGGCATTCTGGCTTATGAACTTGACTATGTCCTTTTCAGGCTCCACCTTGTCCCGGACCTCGTAGTAGAGATTGGGACGGTTGAAAGAAGACTTGAACACTCTTGCGTCCTGTATCCCAAGATTCTTCATTATGTCACTCTGCACCTTGAGCGTAGCCGTGGCGGTGAGAGCGATTATCGGTGCACGCCCTATACCGTCCACTATACTCTTTATGCGCCTGTACTCCGGCCGGAAATCGTGTCCCCACTCGGATATGCAATGCGCCTCATCGATTGCATACATCGAGACTTTGATTTCCTGAAGCAACGAGATATTTTCATCTCTGGTGAGCGATTCCGGAGCCACGTACAGAAGTTTCGTCCTGCCGGCCAGAAGATCCTCCCTCACTTCGGCGAGTTCCATCTTGTTCAGGGACGAATTAAGGAAATGCGCTATGCATCCGTTGTCAGAGACAAATCCCCGGATTACGTCCACCTGATTTTTCATAAGGGATATGAGCGGCGATATGATGATTGCCGTGCCATCCATCAGAAGTGCAGGAAGCTGATAGCAGAGTGACTTCCCGCCGCCGGTGGGCATCAGGACGAAAGCATCCCCGCCGCCGATGACGTGTTTGATGATTTCCTCCTGCCCCGGCTTGAATGAATCATAGCCGAAGAACTCTTTCAATTTGGAACGTATCGCTGCGGAATCGATATCGGGCATATTCAGTCCAGTTTGTGAATTGCAAGCCCGGAACGGAGTTTCGGTTCGAACCAGGTAGTTTTGGGAGGCATTATGCTGCCACTGTCAGCGATGTCCACCAGCTGATTCATTGATACGGGATACAAAGCAAACGCAGCCTTCATTTCACCGCTGTCCACGCGTCGCTTCAACTCTCCGAGTCCCCTTATCCCTCCGACGAAATCTATGCGCTTGTCCGTGCGGAGATCCTTGATGCCGAGTATCCTGTCAAGAACGAGACGGGAGAGCACGGTAACGTCCAGCACGCCAATGGGGTCATTGTCGTCATAGCGTCCCGGGAGTGCCGTCAGCGAATACCAACGGCCGGAAAGATAAAGCGAGAAATTGTGAAGGGACGACGGGACATATTCGGTTTCACCTTTGTCCTCCACCGTAAAATTCTCAGAAAGAGCCTTGAGGAAAGCATTATCGTCCAGACCGGCGAGATCCTTCACCACCCTGTTGTAATCCATTATCTTCAACTGGCTTGCAGGGAAGCACACGGCCATGAAATAGTTGTACTCCTCCTCACCCGTATGCAAGGGATTGGAAGAGCGCTTCCATTCTCCGACACGTGCAGCTGCGGCTGTACGATGATGTCCATCAGCCACATAGAACGCGTCCACCCTTGTGGTGAAGATGGAGGTGATGCGGCTGATGAGCGCCTTGTCGTCAATGACCCAGAACCTGTGTCCGAAACCGTTCTCGTCCGTAAATCCGTTGACCGGAGCGGATGAGACGACAGAAGCGACGATGGCATTGAGTTCTTCGTCATCTCTGTATGCAAAGAAGACGGGCTCGATATTGGCGTTCTGTATCTTCACGTGTATCATCCTGTCATCCTCCTTGTCCTTGCGGGTGAGCTCGTGCTTCTTGATTATCCCTGACGCATAATCATCGGTATGAGCGCACAGAACTATCCCGTACTGCGTCCGCTCACCCATAGTCTGGGCATAGACATAGTAGTATGGCGAAGTATCCTGCACCAGCCATCCCCTCTCCTGCCAGAGTCTGAAATTCTCCACCGCCTTTTCATACACCCTCGCGTCGTGGTCGGGCAGGACAGGGTCAAAATCTATCTCCGGCTTTGTAATGTGAAGCAGGGATTTCTCCCCTGCAAGGGCTTTGGCCTCCAAGGAATCGAGAACGTCATAAGGAGGTGACGACAATTCGGCGGCAATCCCTACGGACGGCCTCAAGGCCGCAAAAGGCTTGACTCTTACCATAATCTATCTGTTGACTTGAAAATGGGTGTCCCCATCGGAAAAGAAACTGCAAATCTGCCTTGCGGCGGCCAGTCCGGCATTGACATTGGCTTCCGCGCTCTGCGCCCCCATCTTCTTAGGGGTCGAGAATACACGAAGTCCGAACTTCTCCTTGAGGGAAGCGATGCTGTCAGGAGCCACGTCGGCAGCATATTTGAGGTCAGGACGCTCTTCCAGAGCCTTTTCAAGTCCCTTCTCGTATATGACCTCCTTACGCGCGTTATTGAGCAGCAACGCGCCCTTCGGCATCGAAGAAATAAGTTCGTAGCCTATGGAGCCAACTGTCTGCGGTGTGGCAGGGACGTGTATGGAGACATAGTCGCAGGAAGCGTACAACTGCTCCACCGTCGCAACGGGCTCAGCTCCGCCCCTGATGATATCGGCATCTGAAAGAAAAGGATCCACAGCCTTTACCTTCATACCGAGGGCCGCAGCCTTCGCGCCCACCAGTCTGCCGACATTGCCGAAAGCCTGGATTCCGAGCGTCTTGCCGCTCAATTCGCTTCCGGTGGAAGGCGTAAACTGGTTCCTTGCCATGAATATCATCATCGCCACCGCCAGTTCAGCCACTGCATTGGCATTCTGTCCTGGCGTGTTCATCACAACCACTCCCCTCGCACTCGCAGCAGCGAGGTCTATATTGTCATACCCGGCTCCCGCCCTGACCACAATCTTGAGCCGGGGCGCGGCGGCAATCACTTCGGAAGTGACAAGGTCGGAACGCACTATCATCGCGTCCGCATCCCTTGCGGCCTCCACAAGCGCCGCCTGTCCTTCATATTTTTCAAGAAGAGCAATCTCGTGACCGGCCGAAGCCAGTATTTCCCTAATTCCCTCCACCGCAGCAACAGCGAACGGCTTGGAGGTAGCAATCAATACTTTCATCCGCGCAGTTTTTCAAATTCACGCATACAGGCAACCAGAGCCTCGACATCTTCCTGAGTGCAGGCATTGTAAAGCGATGCCCTGAATCCTCCGACAAGTCTGTGCCCCTTAAGACCTATCATACCCCTTTCTTTTGCAAATGTCAGGAAATCGTCCTGAAGGGACTCGTAACCGTCGGACAGCACGAAGCACACGTTCATCAGCGAACGGTCTTCCTTGCAGGCCGTTCCCCTGAAGAGAGGGTTGCGGTCAATCTCCGCATAGAGAGTGTCGGCCTTGCGCACGTTCTTTTCGTGTATGGCCTCCACTCCGCCGGACGACTTAAGCCATTTGAGTGTCTCGCTCATCACGAATATGGAGAATACCGGAGGAGTATTGAACATAGAGAGTTTGTCGAGATGCACGCGATAATCGAGCATCGTAGGAATGTGACGGCTGACTTTCCCGAGCGAATCCTTGCGTATTATGGCAAATGACACTCCGGCAGGCCCCGCGTTCTTCTGGGCTCCGCCGTATATAAGCGCATACCGGGACACGTTTACAGGACGGCTCAATATGTCCGAAGACATATCCGCGATGAGCGGAACGGGGCTTTCGATATCCGTCTTGAGTTCCGTGCCGTAAATGGTGTTGTTGGTGGTGACGTGAAGATAATCTATATCTGAAGGTATGCTGAAACCTTTAGGCACATAAGTGTAGTTCCTGTCAGATGAACTGGCTATAGCGTACGCATCACCCAGTCCCTTCGCTTCCTTGAGCGCTTTGGAGGCCCACACACCCGTATCCAGATACGCAGCCTTCTTCTCAAGATAATTCATTGCGACGAGAAGAAACTGCAGACTTGCACCTCCTCCGAGAAAGACCGTCTCATATCCCTCAGGAATATGAAGCAGTTCCTTCCACAAGGAACGGCACTCATCCATAGTTTCATCCCACTCTTTCGTCCTGTGCGATATGGAGAGCAAGGATACTCCCGTACCTTTGAAATCCTTCAGCGCATCAGACGCCGCCTCTATCGCCTGCCTTGGCAAAAGGCAGGGGCCGGCATTAAAAACGTGTACTTCTTTCATAGTGTATGAATAATTTCCGAATATAAATATAGCAAAACTTTCACAACTCTTCCAAACGACAGGAAGATATATTTGCAACTTTTTCTTTCAAGATGCCTTCAGCCGTCAGACGGACAGCCGCTTCGATGACGCATTCCTCTCCGAATTCCTGACGCAGAATGGAAAGGGACAGGTCTTTCACCAACTTCATCACGTCGTTCGTCGAGATGTAATCGAAAGAAATGCGGTAGTTGCGGCAGGCCGTCTTAGTCCGGCTCCCGGCGGACAGCAGGGCATCGGCAGCAGCCGTACGGTACGCGTGTATCAAGCCGGGCACTCCCAGTTTGATGCCTCCGAAATATCTCACGACCACTACAAGCACGTCACTCAGCCCCGCGGAATCTATCTGCCCCAGTATGGGTTTCCCCGCCGAAGACGAAGGCTCGCCATCGTCATTTGCACGGAAAAGCGAACCGTCGCAACCTATGCGGTATGCATAGCAGCGGTGGCGGGCGTCGTGATACTCCTTGCGCAGGGCGTCGATTTTCTCTTTCACCTCGTCCAGACTTTCCACAGGATATGCGAAAGAGATGAATCTGCTGCCCTTGTCCTTGTACAGGCCGTGCCCTTCTGACGCGACACTTTGATAAATATCAACCAATTCAGCCATATCTATTCCAAATTTAACAAAAATTCCATTACATTTGCACTATGACTTACAGGTATAAAGTAACGCTCAGCGGCATCAAGGGCTTTTTCCGCATATACGGTATCAACGGGGACAACACCCTGTATTCCTTTCACAAGCAGATGAGGGCGGATATGAGCTTCCCACAGGATCAGCTCATACTGTTCAAGGCGATGGATTGCAACGGCTCCGTCGTGGCCAGATACGGGCTTTTCGATATGGGTCACGGCACGGTTGACGACATCAGGATATCCGACACCGTCAAACTCGGAATCACTTCATTCGTGTACTTCTACGATGTCGAAAACAGGAAAAGCGTCACCGTAACTTTGGAAGGGGAAGCCGACAGTCCGGCAGCCCATCCCGTACTTATGGAATCAAAGGGGCCCGACCCGATAGAATTTGAAAACGGCTACGTGGCATTTGAGGACCTTCCCGAATCGGAAAGGCATCTTCCCGGAGAGGGAAACAAGAAAAACAATCTGGCATCGCTGCTCGGAATAGATTCGGAACCGGAAGAAGATGAAGACGATGAGGATGAGGATGAAGATGAAGAAGACAAGGAGGAGGAAGAGATTCTGTATGATGCGGGTGAAGGTCTGATATAGCGTGTCCCGAAAGATTGTCATAGTTCTGGGACCGACGGCTGTAGGCAAGACCGACTACAGCATTTCCCTTGCGAAGAAATATTCTTCTCCCATAATTTCCTGCGATTCCAGGCAGATATATCGCGAAATGCGCATAGGTACGGCCGTACCGTCCGATGCGCAACTCGCAGAAGTGCGTCACTACTTCATCCGCTCCCACTCCGTCACACAGGCATACACGGCAGGGATGTATGAGGTGGAAGCTATGGAACTCATTGAAAAACTGTTTGCCGACGGACACGATACGCTCGTGGTGACGGGAGGCTCGATGTTCTATATCGATGCCCTCTGTAACGGAATCCCGGACGTCCCGAAAGGAGATCTCACGCTCAGGGAGAATCTCAGACGTAGGCTGGAATCCGAAGGTGTGGCAAGCCTTGCGGCGGAATTGGCGTCACTCGACCCCGAAGCTTGTTCCGTAATCGACCTTCAGAACGGTGCGCGTGTGATGAGAGCTCTGGAAATCTGCCTCATATCCGGAAAACCGTTTTCCTCGTTCAGAATGGATGCTCCCAAGAAGCGGCCTTTCGAAATAGAAAAAATCGGTCTTGTGCGGCAAAGGGATGATTTGTACGAAAGAATCAACCTCCGCGTCGACAAAATGATTGAAGACGGGCTTGAAAAAGAAGTGAGATCCCTGAAAGAATTCAGGAACCTCACTGCATTGCAGACTGTAGGATACAAGGAAATGTTCGATTACTTCGACAACCCTTCTTCCATTTCACTCGCACAGACGGCCGACCTTATCAGATCCCACACGCGCAACTATGCCAAACGGCAAATGACATGGTGGAAAAGAGACACGTCCATCAAGTGGATCAGTCTCTGACCGTCATTCGGCCGGTTTTTCAGCCGGGGCGCACTTGAATACGTCCACGAGCTCCACGTCAAAGATGAGAGTTCCGCGGGGACCCATTCCGCGATCGCCATAGGCGAGGTCGGCAGGGATGAAAAGTTCTATCCTGCCACCCTTTCCAATCATAGGAATGCCTTCCTGCCATCCCTTGATGACATTGGTGAGAACCAGTTTCACAGGTTCATCGCCTTCCTTGGTTTCATCGAATACGGTGCCGTCAAGGAGCTTCCCGCAATACCTTACGCTAACTGTATCTTTGGCAGAAGGCTTTGCAGCGGCGTCTCCTTCCTCGATAATCTTGTACTGGAGACCGCTTTCAGTCTGCTGAACTCCTTTGGCCTTCAAATTCTTCTTGAAGAAAGCCTCGGCTTCCTTTTTTGCCTTGGCCGCATTGTATGCGTGCAGCTGCTCGAGATATTTGTTGATGGTCTCATTCATCAGCTGAGGATTGATGCCGAATTCATCCTCGAAAGAAGACGGGTCGTTGAGAGAGCCCTTCGATTTCTGGGACTTGCTCAATCCCTTGGCGATTTTGCGGACGTTCAGTT
>JAKSKB010000027.1 GCA_024401975.1 Bacteroidales bacterium
GCCTCTTTTTCAAATATTTTCAGAAAAACCTCAGATTTTATGTGTCAAACTTCCGCGGACTGGCAGATACAAAAATAATTAATTATTATGATAACGCAAATGTTGTAAATACGGGTAATGATAACTATATTTGTATGATTGCAGCTTGCCCGACTGGCGCAGGCCGCTGTTTGCGGAAACAATCAACCAATACTACAGATATGCAAAGAAGAGATTTTCTCAAGACCTCCGCGCTGGGTATGGCCGGAGCCATCGTGATGCCGGCATCGGCCGCGGCAGCCTCTGCCGAACGCGCCGCCGTCCAGTCCAAAAATTCCAAAATCAATCTCGGGTTCATCGGTTTGGGACAGCAGTGCATGTACCTGATGAGCAGTTTCATCCGGATGGATGACGTGATGGTGGTGGCCGGATGTGACGTGTATGACATCAAACGCGACCGTTTCGAGAAAAGGGTGTCCGAGTATTACAAGGAGAAAGGATACAAGAAATATGCCCCCTCGATGTACGAAGATTACGAAGACCTGCTTGCCCGCAAGGACATAGACGCGGTCGTGATAGCCGTCCCTGACCATTGGCATGCAGCCATAGCGATAGCCGCCTGCAAGGCAGGAAAGGACGTGTACCTCGAAAAGCCTATGACGCTTACCGTCTATGAAGGCAAGCAGCTGGTGAAGGCTGTCCGCAAATACAACCGCATCCTTCAGGTCGGCAGTCAGCAGCGTTCCAGCGAAGAGTTCATCCATGCCGCGACTATGGCACGCGAAGGGGAACTCGGGAAGATACGCAAACTGGAAGTGTTCGTGGGACGTTGGGAAGGCAATCCGTTCCCCGCGGTGAACAAATTCCCCGGGCAGACTCCTCCCGCCGGTCTCAACTGGGACAAATGGCTCGGACCCATGTCAGGGAAAGTTACCTATTTCCCTGATATCGACCCCATCCCCAATGCGGAAGGACGCGAGGACTGTTGGGGCGCATGGCGCTGGTACAAGCCTACAGGAGGCGGTTTTATGACCGACTGGGGCGCACATATGTTCGACATTGCGCAGTGGATGATAGGAAAGGACTGCAGCGGGCCTGTTGACATCATTCCGCCGGGATACAGTTTCTACAAGAACCTTACTTACAGATATGACAACGGCATAGTCGTGGAAGAGACTCCTTTCGACGAAAACGGTCAGGGTGTCAAGATATACGGTGAAAAGGGATGGATTGCCGTTCATCGCGGTGAGCTCTATGCTTCCGAGCCCAAGTTCGAGAGGAAGTTGGGCGGCAACGACATTCCATTCGAGGCAAGGGCCGGACACCACAGGGTGTTTATCGAGTCGGTGAAGTCCCGTATAGATCCTAACGTTCCCGTGGAGGTGGGCCATTCGTCCTGCACGATGTGCAACATAGGCATCATCGCGGGCGAACTCGGTCGTCCTCTTGTGTGGAACCCCATCGTACAGAAGTTTATGGATGATGAGGAGGCCAACTCCCTTATGCATTACCAGTATCGCAGCGGATACGAGCACCTGCTCGACGTATAGGTCTGCGGAGCCATTGCCATCAATTAAAATTTTTTGAGTATGAAAAGATGTTTCGCATTGTCCGTACTGGTATTGACGCTTGCCGCCGTTTCCTGCAAGGACACCCCCAAATATGCGATTGATTATGTGGACCCGTTCATAGGTACCGGGTTCCACGGGCACACCTATCCGGGTGCCACTACGCCTTTCGGCGCCGTCCAGCTCAGCCCTGACAACTACAGGGACTGCTGGGACGCCTGCTCGGGCTATCACTATGACCGGGATTCCATCGCCGGCTTTTCGCACACCCACCTCAGCGGTACGGGATGCGCCGACCTCGGAGACATACTCTTCCACCCCAGCAACCACGATGTGGACTTGAGCAGGGAAGGGGAAATCTACGAGCATCTCAAGTACAGGCACAAGGATGAGTGTGCCGAACCGGGATACTATTCTGTCTATTTCAAGGACGAGAGACTCAAGGCCGAAATGACTGCGACACGATACACTGGCTGGCATCGCTACACCTTCTGCAAAGGAATGCCGCACGTGATTGTAGTGGATATGAGCCATTCGGTCAATCCGGCTACCGACGTGATAAAAGAAATCGAAATCGAGCAGACTTCTCCCAACGAGATACGCGGTATGAAGGTCTCGGACGGATGGACACCGGGGCATCACATCTATTTCGTCGCGCGGTTCTCCCACGACATAGAGACCATCAGGTATGTGGATGACCACAAGTTCGTGGAAGAACCCGGACAGTGCACGAGTCTCAACCGTCAGGCCGTACTCACGTTCAAGGATGGGGGCGGACCCGTAATCGCAAAAGTGGCGCTTTCACAGGTTTCATATGAAGGGGCTGAGAACAACCTTTTCATCGATACCGGAATGTACAATTTCAACTTCGATTCCGTGCGGGACGAAGCGCGTGACGATTGGAGTTCATTCCTTTCATCCATTGAAGTAGCGGGAGGTACGGAAGCCGAGAGAAGGACTTTCTACACGGCGCTTTACCATACGGCCATAGTCCCCAATCTGACGTCAGATCAGGATGGCCGTTTCCGCCGCAATGACGGCAGCGTCGCCAAGGCCGTGGCCGGCAAGACTTATTCGACGCTTTCTCTGTGGGACATATTCCGCGCCTGGCTCCCTCTTTCGTCGTTCGTCTATCCGCAAGTGCTCCACGACGTGGTGTTCAGCTGCCTCGATATGTATCAGGCTACGGGCGAACTTCCGATATGGCCGCTCGGCTCCGGCGAGACCTACTGTATGATAGGTTATCACAGCGTGCCTTTCATAGTGTCCGCGTGGTTCAAGGGACTGGTGCCTGAAATGAACGTGGATTTCGCGCTGAAGGCTATGGTCGAGTCTTCCAACAGGAACGAGAAGGGCTCTTCGTACTACAGCACTCTCGGATTCATTCCTTCCAACAAGATGCGCGAGAGCGTGTCCGCCGCCCTTGAATATGCCTACGACGACTGGTGTATCGCCAGATTCGCCGAGGCGACAGGTAAAAAGGACATAGCCGAAGAATACTACAGACGCGCGAACAATTTCGTCCATAACTTCGACGGCAGTACCGGTTTCCTTCGCGGAAGGAATCTGGATGGCAGTATGGTCGATCCTTTCAATCCGTTCGAGACAAGCAGGGAATACACGGAAGCCAACGCCTGGCAGTACAGGTTTTTCGTGCCTCAGGATGTCAAAGGATTCTGCGACCTTCTGGGAGGCGAAGACAAATTCATCGAAGCTCTTGACGGGCTGTTCAATGCCCCGTCCGAGATTGCCGGTCACGTTGCCGATATGACGGGATTCGTGGGACAGTACGTTCACGGCAACGAACCCAGCCACCACATCACCTATCTCTATAATTATGTCGGGCAGCCTTGGAAGACACAGGAACTTACCCGCCGTATGCTCGACGAGATGTACGATGACACTCCTTCCGGAATATCCGGCAATGAAGACTGCGGTCAGATGTCGGCCTGGTACGTGATGTCGGCGATGGGCCTCTATGAAGTCTGCCCCGGTTCGCTGCAGTTCCTTCTTACCACGCCTCTCTTTGAGAAAGTGACTTTCCAGATGCCTTCGGGCCATGTCGTAAGGATTACGGCTAACAATCCGTCAGTCAACAAGTACATCCAGAGTGTCGAACTGAACGGACAGACACTTGACAGGTGCTACATAACGTATGATGAACTGATGAAAGGCGCGGACATCAACTTCGTGCTCGGGAAGAAGCCCAACAAGGAACTCTGGACTTCGAAGAGCGCGCGTCCGTATTCGCTTACCGGAGACGAACCTCTTGTTTCACCTGTGTGGTACACGATAGAAGGCGGCAGAATCGACCTCTTCCTTGACAAACTCACGATGACTCTGGGTACACTTACCGAAGGGGCTGAGATTCACTATACTCTTGACGGCAGCGACCCGACATCCGATTCCCCGCTTTATAAGGAACCTCTTGTCTTCGATGAGACGACCACGGTAAGCGCCAAGGCCTTCAAGGACGGAAGGGAGAGCATATTGTTCCGCACCACTGTCCGCAAATGTCATTACCTCCCGGCTTCGAAAGAATCCCCGTCCGCCAATGGATTGAGTTACAAGTACTACAAAGGTGATTTCTCGCGTACGGATGACATACTCAAGTCCGGAACCTTCGTCAAGGAGGGGACTCTCGCCAAGCCGGAACTGACTCCGGCTGAAGACGAGGATTATTACGGCTTCATATATAAGGGATACATCAATGTCCCTGAGACGAAAGTATGGAATTTTGCAATGCTCTGTGACGACGGGGGTTTGTTGCAGATAGACGGAAACGATGTCGTTGACAACGACGGGACTCATTCCGCTGCGATGATGCGCGGTTTCGTGCCTCTTGAGGCGGGGATGCACCAGCTTACTCTCAAGTACATAGAGAGTTACGAAGGTCAGGTACTCAAGGTTTTCTGGGAAAACGGGGACAAGTTTGAGGAAATTCCCGCTGAAGCGTATTTCCTGGGCCGTTGAATTATTTGATATATTTGGAGGGCGGCACGCCCTCCACGCTTTTGAAGATCCTTGAAATATTTTTGATGTCGCCGAAACCCAGAGCGAAGGTGGCTTCGGATACGGTCTTTCCGTTTCTGAGCATATTCGTCATCTTTTCGATTCGGATATTCTTGATGTAGGTGCAGATGGAAACTCCCATCTTTTCGCGGAATCTGGTTTCGAGCAGTCTTCTGGAAAGGGGGACCTGCTTCACTATGTCGTTCACGAGAATTTTGTGATTGATGTTCGCGTGGATGTATTTCAGCACGGTCTCTATGTGGGGGTCGTCATTGACCAGAATTTCGGAGGACTGCCTCGTCTTGAAGCTGGCGGATTCGATGTAGATGTTCCGGGGTTCGCATTGCGGATTAAGAATCATCTCGTTGATAAACCTGGCCACTTTGTATCCGGCCTTTTCGAATTCCAGGTCGAGAGACGAAAGATTCGGGCTGGACAATTTACAGATGGGCTCGTCGTTGTCAACACCGACCACGGCAATGTCTTCCGGGATTCTGAAACGGTTTTTGGGATTGTTGTGCCCGAGACGCTCCACGGCTTCCGTCACATAGTATCCCCATCTGTCGTTACCCGCCATTATGGCCACAGGTTTGGGAAGGCTCCTTATCCATCCGGTGAGCTCGTTGGAGTCATACCCCCAGATACTGCTCCGGGTCATCAGGGAAGAGAATTTCGCATCGGGTTTTGCCGCCAGTACGGTATCCTTGAAGCCCTGTTGCCTTTCCACGGCGGACACTCTGTCTTCGGGACCGTAGAAGGCAAAAGATTCGAATCCCTTTTTCAGGAAGTAATCGGCGCATATTCTCCCGGACTCATAATAATTCGAGGTGATGTTGGGGATGTCGCTGAATCTGGTTTTATAGTCCTGCGCTATGACTATGATTCCGTTGTCCCTGAACAGATTGAGGTCGTCAGTCGGCTCGAAGTGGCCGATAACGGCATCTGCCGAAACGGATTTGGCTTGTTTGACGATGGCTTCGAGACCTATATGCTCCTTGGCCTCAATGGGCAGGAAGGAGAAATTCCATGCCTCGTGCATTTCGTGAACATATTGGGAAATGCCGGTCACCAGACGTCTGGAGGCCGCCTCGGAGAAATCGGAAATAAGAATCAGTTTTGCCATAATTGAAAGACGTGACAAAGTTATTAAAAAATATTCAGATGGAAAGAACGACTTGGATAATTGTTCTCGTTTGCGGCGTAGCCCTGTCAGCCGTTTCCTGTACGGGATACGACTCCTGGATGAAGCGCCTTCCCGATGATATGCCCGCATGGAAGGTTTCCGTCCCCGGTTCGCACGATGCCGCCACCGGGACCATCCCGGATGAAAATCCTGCGAGAGAATATGCCGGCACACAAACCTATGACCTTGCGGCGCAGTTCGAAGCCGGAGTAAGGTGCTTTGACCTTCGTCCCGGCTTCTGCGACAACGATCCCGGGTCCCTGCGGATAATGCACGGTTACGTGGATGCCGGAGTGAGCGCCGAGGAGGCTGTGGGGACCATTGCATCGATGCTCGAAAAGCATCCCTCGGAATTTGCCGTGATAGTGACACGCATAGAGAACACGGACTATACGGACGAGGTTCTGGATGCTGCAAAAGACAGTCTGAGTGCTTTGGAGAAGAGATTTTCCGGAAAGGGCTTTACTCTTGACGCATTCCGCCCCGGGTTGACTGTGGGCGACTTGCGCGGCAAGATGCTTTTCATCAACCGTAACCATTTAGGTGCGGGACGCTTCCACAGCGGGGCTTCGGTTACCGGGTGGGGTGAAGGGGACAGCATATACGGCCCTGACGGCGTTCGCGTGCCTATTGATGTCCAGGACGAATATGAGTGGGAAGACAATGACCGTTTCGCAAAAGAAAAGGCTGACTGCTTTATGGAACACGCGGCCGCTTTCGCTTCTGCAGGAGAAGAAACCTGGAGCGTGAACCACGTTTCCGGTTACTTCTTCCGTGACGGACTTCCCCGGCCTCACGAGTTCGCAGCCGCTGTCGCGCCCGAACTTTGTGACAGACTCGACTCCCGGAAAGACAGCGCTTCGTTGGGCATAGTCCTTCTCGATTATTCCGGAGATCCTGAATATTGCGGGGACGTTCTTGTCAAGAAGGTGATAGACAGAAATTTTGATTGAAAAGATGTCCTTTGTCTCCACACTTGCGGTATTGGTCGGACTCGTCTTCTCCTCCAGCGGAGGATACGGAGGAGACATTGTCATAGATAGCCCCGAATATGATTTCGGGGACGTTATGGCGGACGGCGGGACGCTTTTTCACACGTTCAGACTGACCAACGTCAGCGGGTGCGATTTTCGTGTGGGCGGGATATCTACCAGCTGTTCGTGCGTGAGCGCGTATCTCGGCCTGATATATGTACCGGCAGGTGAAACCGTCGATTTGAAGGTGTCCGTGAAGCCGGGCGGGCACGGCAGGAAGGAATACGAGGTGAACGTATACGACTCGGATGAGAGGAAGGCCGGAACCGTCCTGCTGAAAATGAACGTCATCGATACGGAACAGGATGGAACAGAGGATTGATTTGGGAATTATGGTAATAACAAATGCATTCATATTATGAAAAGGTTTTTTATTGTGGCGGCACTTGCCGCATTGACTGTGTCCTGTTCGCTGAAGCGGGATGATGTTTACGAATATCCGTTTCGCGACCCTTCGCTGAGCGTGGAAGAAAGAGTGGACAACCTCCTTTCCCTCCTTACCGTGGAAGAAAAGGCGGGTTTGCTTCAGAGCGGTTCCATGTCGGTGGACAGACTCGGAATTCCGGCCTACAACTGGTGGTCGGAGGCTTGCCACGGGCTTACGGGCAATGGTGTGACCGTATTCCCCCAGTCGATAGGTCTTGCCGCGACTTTCGACGAACAGCAGCAGGTCGAAGTTTACAAGGCAGTGTCGGATGAAGCCCGTGCAAGATGGAACACCATCGACCACAATGAGTTCGGAAAAACCAAGTCGACCTGCGACGCGTGGTGGCACGGGCTTTCCTACTGGTGTCCGAACGTGAACATTTTCCGTGATCCCCGCTGGGGACGCGGCCAGGAGACCTGCGGTGAGGACCCGTATCTGTCAGGAGTGATGGGGGCCGCTACCGTGCGTGGCATGCAGGGTGACAATCCTGATTATTACAAGACCATCGCCTGCGCGAAACATTATGCCGTGCACAGCGGCCCGGAGTCGGCACGTCACAGATTCGACGTCAGTGTATCGCAGAGGGACTTGTGGGAGACATATCTTCCCGCATTCAAGAAAATAGTGACAGAAGCGGATGTACGCCAGGTGATGGGGGCATACAACAGGTATGAAGGAGAGCCTTGCAATGCAAGTGAAAGGCTTCTTGGTGACATACTTCGCGGGAAATGGGGTTATACGGGAGTCGTGGTGTCTGATTGCGGTGCCATTGACAATTTCTATGTCAAGGGCCGTCATATGACTCACCCGGACGGCCCGTCAGCAAGCGCCGCCGCCCTGAAGGCCGGATGTGACGTGGAGTGTGGATGTAATTACGGTGAAATGCTTCCGGAGGCTGTCAATCGCGGAATCATCACGGAGGAAGACATTGACGTCAATCTTCGCAGAGCCCTTACCGAACTTTTCAGGCTCGGCCTTTTCGACCCCGATGATATGAACCCCTGGAAGGATCTGGGGGCAGACGTCATAAGCAGCGAAAAGAATGCGGCCCTCGCTCTCAAGGCGGCCCAGGAATCCATAGTCCTTCTGAAGAACGACGAAGTGCTCCCATTGTCGGGTGACGTGAAGAAGATAGCCGTAGTGGGCCCTAATGCCGCTGACACGTTCATGCAGTTGGGTAACTACAGCGGCACCCCCACTGACGCCCATACGATGTCCATATTGGATGCGATACGCGGTGCCTGCGGCGATGCCGAAGTGTTCTATTGCAAGGCCTGCAATCACGTTACCGAAGATAGGAACGGGCAGGTGGATTTCGCGGAGCTGGCACGTAAAGTGTCCGACGCCGATGTCATCATAGCCGTCACAGGTCTTACGGCGAGGCTTGAAGGCGAAGAGATGGATGTGCCCTATGAAGGATTCTCCGGAGGAGACAGGACCAGACTGGACTTGCCGTCCGTACAGCAGGACCTCGTGAAGGCGATGCATTCCACTGGAAAGCCCGTGGTCGTGGTGAACTGCTCCGGTTCCGCCGTATCGTTCGCGCCGTTGAAAGGATATTACGATGCTCTCCTGCAGGCCTGGTACGGTGGTCAGGCTGGCGGGCAGGCGGTGGCGAACGTCCTTTTCGGGAAATACAATCCCGCAGGAAGACTGCCTGTCACGATTTACGCGTCCACTGACCAGCTTCCCGATTTCAACGATTATTCTATGAAGGGCAGGACCTACCGCTATTTCGAAGGAAAGCCTCAGTACGCTTTCGGCTATGGATTGAGTTACACGACTTTCCGCTACGGAGAAGCGAAAATGAAGGGAAAAAGGCATACCGTGACCGTGCCTGTGACCAATATAGGAGATATGGACGGAGACGAGGTGGTGCAGATATATGTCAAGGCCCTCGACTTCCCAGATGCTCCCATCAAGTCGCTCAAGGGATTCAAACGTGTCAATATCCCTGCCGGCAAGACCGTGAAGGTAAAAATCGAGCTCGGAGACGAGGCGTTCGAGTTCTACGACGAGTCTGTGGACGGTCTTTCTGTCCGCAAGGGCAGTTACCGCATTCTCTATGGCGGTTCTTCCCGTGACAGGGATCTTGAATACATTGACGTAACAATATAGAAATGAAAACAATGAAGAAACTGTCTATTGCCGCCGCATTGTGTGCGTTGTGCATTTCCGCTGCGGCTCAGCCGAGTGGAGAAGGCTCTATAGCCCGCTACGAGATAGACCTTGAAGCGTTTTCCGTGAATGAGAATTATGTATTGCCCGACGTCCTCACCTGCAACAATGGGGAAAAGGTAAGGAACCTGCGTCAATGGGAAAAGAAGAGACGTCCGGAAATAATGGCCATCTATGAGAACGAGATGTTCGGAAAGGTTCCCGAGAGGCCTTCCGGGATGCATTTCGTACCTTCCGCACCGGATTCTCTCGTATTCGGAGGCAAGGCGCTGCGCCGCCGCGTGATGATATATCTGGATAAGGAAGAGAAGCACGGTTTCGAGATTATGCTCCATCTTCCGGTCAGTCATGCGGGGAGGATTCCGATGTTCGTGGCGCTGAATTTCCGTTCCATCGCCGATTCGTTCGACGGGACAAGATATGAGCTGCCCTATGAGACTTTCGTGGATGAAGGTTTCGGTTTCGCAGTCGCTTTCCATTCATCCATCGAACCGGACATAGCCGACTATACCGGCGAATCGGCCGATGTGCGGGGCTGGTACCGGCCTGCAGAAGAATGGGGAGCCATATCTGCCTGGGCGATGGGACTCAGTTGCATTGCAGATTATCTGGAGACCCTTCCGGAAGTCGATATGGGGAAACTGGTGGTGGCCGGACACTCCCGCCTGGGCAAGACGGCCCTTTGGGCAGGAGCGAACGACCCCCGTTTCGCCATTGTCATTTCCAACAATTCGGGTTGCTGCGGAGCGGCCACCAATGCGAGGATGTACGGCGAGACCTTCCGGGTCATCTACGACAGATTCCCGTACTGGTTCATACCGGCATTCTCCAAATACTCGGGACGGGACTGCGAATTTCCCGTTGACCAGAACGCTCTTGCCGCGCTCAGCGCTCCGCGCCCGGTCTATATCGCGAGTGCTTCCGAAGACCATTGGGCCGACCCTTACGGAGAATGGCTGACCGCTCTCAATGCGGGTCCGGTATATGCCTTGTACGGGCTCAAGGGATTGAGCGGCAGGACTATGCCCGCCCTCGGACATTGTGATGACTATGGCTCCGTGGCATACAAGATACACGAAGGTCCGCACGCCCTCTGGGCTGACGACTGGCTCGATTACATCAAATTCGCAAAGAGACACTTCGGCCTGTAGGGTAAAAGGAATTCCCTCCTGTATGCGGCGTCGTGTCGTGGACTAGAACTCCATATTCAGGCCTATGCCCAGAACGTGTTGGGCCGGTTTGTCTGAAAACGTGTAGTACATATAGTAGCCCTCAATCTCGAAATGCCCGTTCAAAGTGACGGCGGTGCCTGCGTAGTGTCTGGTTTTCATCCATTTCTCCCAGGTGAACACCTCGATTGCGAGATAGGGCTTGAAACGGCTTTCCGGGATGGCGTATTGGGCTTTCAGCCTTGATCTCAGCTCATTTCCCTGACGACCGGAGGACATCACCCATTTGTGGAGGCACCTTTCGCGCAGAGATACCGTAAGGTTGCCTTCTTTCAATGTTCCGATAAGGTCGATGATTGCCCTGTGCGTCATCCCGTCAGGTTCTATCATAAAATCGTAGGCTACGTCCGCCTTGAGCCATCCTGTGAACTTGTATCCCACTGTCGTGCGCGTGTAGCAGGCGTCGAGCCGCTTGTATTGGAAATTGTCGTGTTCGAAGTAGAAGGATGCGAACCAGTTGGAGTTACGGAAGGAATGGTAGATTTCGAAGAACTCCCATCCGCCGAAAGTGTTGTCCTCATTCTCCTGTGCGGACAGGGGAATTGCACCGGCCGTGAGAATCAAGGCGGCAAGGAGTAAGCGGGTAGAGATTGCTTTCTTCATAGTTCTTCATCCATAGAGGGCAATGCGACTCCATCAGGCGCGAATTTAATTCATTATCTTATATTTTCAAGCGCGTTGTCAAAAACAAACCTCCATACGATTGGATTTTCCCGATATAAATCGTAAATTCGCAAGAATTAAAACAACGCCCAGATGTCAGAAGAAACAGGATATATTTCCCAAATCATCGGCCCTGTGGTCGACGTTCATTTCGATATGGACAAATCCGCTCAACTGCCTTCCATACACGATGCGATGGAGGTCAGGCGCGGGACGGCTCCGGCCCTAGTCATCGAAGTGCAACAGCATATAGGTGAAGACACGGTCCGCTGTGTGGCGATGGATTCCACGGACGGACTTCAACGGGGGATGGAAGTATGCCCGCTCGGTAGGCCCATCTCAATGCCTGTGGGACTTCAGATACGCGGTCGCGTGATGAACGTCACGGGTGACCGGATAGACGGGCTGAAAGAACTTGACCGGACCGGCTCTCTCCCGATACACAGGGAAGCCCCCAAGTTCGAGGATCTGACCACTTCGCAGGAAGTCCTGTTCACGGGCATCAAGGTCATTGACCTTCTCGAGCCGTATCTGAAGGGAGGGAAAATCGGACTCTTCGGAGGCGCGGGTGTAGGCAAGACCGTGCTCATCAAGGAACTTATCAACAACATAGCCAAGAAGCACAACGGATTCTCCATATTCGCCGGTGTCGGAGAGCGTACCCGGGAGGGCAACGACCTCATCCGCGAAATGATAGAATCGGACGTGATCAAATACGGGAAGGACTTCGCCGACAGTATGGCGCAGGGACATTGGGATTTGTCGAAAGTGGACGAAGAGGAGTTGAAGAAATCTCAGGTCGCGATGGTGTTCGGGCAGATGAACGAGCCACCGGGAGCTAGAAGTTCCGTGGCGCTGTCAGGACTTACGCTTGCCGAGTCGTTCCGGGATTCCAGGGAAGAGGGTGCCCCCAAGGACATACTTTTCTTCATAGACAATATCTTCCGTTTCACCCAGGCCGGTTCGGAAGTGTCCGCACTCTTGGGACGGATGCCTTCGGCCGTGGGCTACCAGCCGACGCTCGCCACCGAAATGGGGCAGATGCAAGAGCGCATCACGTCCACCAAGAACGGTTCCATCACCTCCGTCCAGGCAGTTTACGTGCCGGCGGATGACCTGACGGACCCCGCTCCCGCCACCACTTTTTCCCATCTCGATGCCACGACCGTGCTGAGCCGAAAGATAGCCACCCTCGGCATATACCCCGCCGTTGATCCTCTCGAATCCACCTCCCGCATCCTCGACCCCAATGTGGTCGGGACGGAGCATTACGATACGGCGCAGAGAGTGAAGAAGATACTTCAGCGATACAACGAACTCCAGGACATCATATCCATACTCGGAATGGAAGAACTCAGCGATGAGGACAAACTTACCGTAAACCGGGCGCGCAGGGTGCAGCGGTTTCTGTCCCAACCCTTCGCCGTGGCTTCCGCATTCACCGGGACGCCCGGAGTGATGGTCAACATCGAAGACACCATAAAGGGCTTCAGGATGATTCTCGACGGAGAAGTCGATTACCTGCCTGAGCAGGCATTCCTCAACGTGGGCACCATAGAGGATGCCATAGCCAAGGGGAAAGCCATACTTGAATCTGCGAGACAGTGATGAAACTCAAGATTCTCACACCTTCAGGCTCTGTCGTGGACGGCATCGAAGTGTCTGCCGTGTTCCTTTCTGGAACGCTGGGGGAGTTCGAAGTCCTTCCGGATCATGCGCCGATAATCTCTTCGCTGGAGCGGGGTGACATACGCTGGCGTGAGGACGGACAGGAAAAAGGTACAAGCATAAATTCGGGTTTCGTCACAGTCAGGGACAACGTGGTGGAAGCCTGCGTGGAAATATGATGAAAGGTGCAAGACGCATATTTGCCGTCATTGTGGCGGTACTGCTTCCGCTGACGCTCGGCGCGGCGGAACTTGATATGCGTGAATATCTTCTCGGTCACGTGGGAGACTCCTACGGCTGGCACATAGCGACGGTCAGGGGAGAAGCGGTCAGTGTCCATCTCCCCGTGATTGTCCGCAGTTCCGTGAGCGGCTGGCACGTCTTTTCATCCGGGCATATAGAAGAAGGCGGCAGTTGGGAAGGCTTCCGTCTCGCCACCGGGGACGAGCCGCACAGCGGCAAGCTTGTGGAAGAGACGCCCGAAGGGCTCCTCAGACCTTTTGACATCTCCATCACCAGAAATGTTCTGGGTCTTATGGTCAACAGTTCCCTGGTGCTTCTTATAATACTTTTCGGAGCGCGTTGGTACCGCAGACACAATGCTATGGAAGAGGCTCCGAGAGGCTTTGCTGGCATAGTGGAGATGATGGTCACTATGGTTGAGGATGATATCATCAAGCCCTGCGTCGGAGCGGAATACAAAAAGTACTCGCCCTATCTGCTGACGGCGTTCTTCTTCATATTCATCAGCAACCTGATGGGTATCGTTCCTTTCTTCCCCGGAGGGGCCAACGTGACGGGCAACATTGCCATAACGCTCTGTCTCGCCCTGTTCACCTTCCTCGCCGTCAATATTTTCGGCAGCAGGCACTATTACAAGGACATATTCTGGCCGGACGTCCCCGTCTTCCTGAAAGCCTTCCCCCTTATGCCAATCATCGAGACGGTGGGAGTGTTCACCAAACCGTTCTCCTTGATGGTCAGGCTTTTCGCCAATATCCTCGCGGGGCATATGATGATATTGGGTGTGCTTTCGGTGATTTTCATCACTGCCACTATGGGCGCCTTCCTCAACGGAAGCCTAACCGTGATAGCGGTTCTGTTCGGGGTGTTTATGGACATATTGGAATGTCTCGTCGCATTCCTCCAGGCCTACGTATTCACTATGCTTTCCAGCGTATTCATCGGCCTCAGCCGACAGGAGCCGGAAAGCGTGCACGATGACAACAAACTTTAAATCCATACAGTTATGTTAATGACAATGATTCTTCAAGCTGCGGCAGGTGCCGCAATCGGTAAATTCGGAGCTGCCATCGGAGCCGGCGTTGCCGCCATCGCCGCCGCATTCGGTATCGGAAAGATAGGAAAGGCCGCTTTGGAGGCAGGAGCCCGTCAACCGGAATACACTTCCAAGTATCAGATGACGGCAATCATCATCGCGGCCCTCGTAGAAGGCGCCTGCCTTTTCGCGATAGTCGTCTGCCTGCTCGGCATCATAGGATAATTATTTGAGAAATGTCTCTGATTACTCCTGATATCGGTCTCATCTTCTGGATGACGCTGATATTCGCGATTCTGTTTTTCCTTCTCGCGAAATTCGGCTTTCCCATCATTTCCGGGATGGTCGACAAGAGAAGCCGCCGCATAGAGGACGCCATAGCCAAGGCTAGAGAGGCCGAAGAAAGACTCTCCTCCATTGCGGACGAGCAGTCCCGTATGCTGGAGGACGCCCGCAGGGAGCAGGCCCGCATACTCAAGGAAGCTTCCGATACCCGGGACAACATCATCGAAGAGGCCAGAAGCAGGGCCGCCGAGGAAGCGGGTAAGATATTGTCCGGAGCGAAAAGCGAAATTGCCGCCGAGCGGGAAGAGGCCATACGGGAAATACGCCGGTATGCGGCCTCGCTTTCTCTGGGAGTCGCCGAGAAGATACTCAGGAAGGAACTCTCTTCTGATGAGGCGCAGAACGCATTCGTCGGCAGGATGATGGATGAAGTGGAACGGAATACGGACAAGTCATAGGGTATGAGTACGGGAATCATAGCTGCCAGATATGGCAGGGCATTGCTCAAGCTTGTGACCGGAACAGGTCGCGGCAGGCAGGTCTATGACCAGGTGCAGGCTCTTATGGACAACCCGCAGACTCCTCCGGAACCGCTTGAGGATGACCTCGTGAAATTCATCGCGCTGCTCTCTTCCAACGGGCGTCTTGACGAGGTCAGGTACATTTTCAACTCGTTCCTGCGGCAGTACAGGGAGGCCAACGGCATCAGAAAGATTCATCTCAAAACCGTAGTCCCTTCTCCCGAACTGGAGGACAGAATACGTGACGTCTTCGCCGGGGAAGGCTCCGAACTTATCCTGAGTACGGAGGTGGATTCCGACCTGATAGGCGGATTCGTCCTGCAGGTGGATGACAGGGTTCTTGACGCCAGCGTGTCCCGCCAGCTCGAAATCATACGCAATCAATTAATCGAAAAGACCAATCGCATTGTATAATGGTTCAGAATATCAAAGCAAGTGAAATATCCGATGTACTTCTCGCCCAGTTGAAAGGCATCACCACATCCGTGGAATGGGAAGAGACGGGCAAGGTCCTGCAGGTCAGCGACGGAGTGGCCCACATATACGGACTGATGCACGCGGAAGCCGGAGAGCTCATCGAGTTCGAGGGCGGCGTGATGGGCGTCGTGATGAACCTCGAACAGGATAACGTCGGTGCTGTCCTTCTTGGCCAGACAGACCTTGTCAAAGAAGGAATGACCGTGCGCAGGACAGGCCGCATAGCCTCGCTTATGGTGGGAGAGAAGATGCTCGGGAGGGTAGTTGACCCTCTTGGTAACCCTATAGACGGTCTCGGGAAGATAGAGGGGGAACTGGTGCAGATGCCTCTGGAGAGGAAGGCTCCGGGAGTCATTTTCCGGCAGCCGGTTTCCGAGCCCCTCCAGACCGGCCTCAAGTCAATCGATTCGATGATTCCCATCGGACGCGGCCAGAGGGAACTAATCATTGGTGACCGTCAGACAGGAAAGACGGCTTTGGCCATAGACACCATTATCAATCAGCGCGAAGGATTCCTCAAGGGTGACCCTGTGTATTGCATTTACGTGGCTGTGGGGCAGAAGGGCTCCACAGTGGCAAACATAGTCGAGACTCTCCGAATGCACGGCGCTATGGACTATACCATCGTGGTCTCGGCGACGGCTTCGGATCCCGCTTCCCTACAGTATTATGCCCCGTTCGCGGGAGCGGCCATAGGCGAGTATTTCCGCGATACCGGAAGGCACGCGCTGGTCGTGTATGATGATCTCTCGAAACAGGCTGTCGCCTATCGTGAAGTGTCTCTGATTCTCCGCCGTCCGTCGGGTCGCGAAGCCTATCCGGGAGACGTGTTCTACCTGCATTCCAGGCTGCTTGAAAGAGCCGCGAAGATAATCTCGCAGCAGGAAGTGGCCGAAAAAATGAATGACCTCCCCGAATCGCTCAAGGGCAAGGTGAAGGCCGGCGGTTCGCTCACGGCGCTCCCAGTCATCGAGACCCAGGCGGGAGATGTCTCGGCCTACATACCCACCAACGTGATATCCATCACCGACGGGCAGATATACCTCGAATCCTCGCTCTTCAACGAAGGCTTCCGCCCCGCCATCAATGTCGGCATATCCGTGTCCCGTGTCGGAGGCGCAGCGCAGCGCAAGAGTATGAAGAAAGTGGCAGGCACGCTCAAGATAGATCAGGCGCAGTACAACGAATTGGAGTCGTTCTCCAAATTCTCGTCCGACGTGGACAAGGTTACGGCCATGACACTCGACAAAGGCCGCAAGAACAACCAGCTGCTTATCCAGCCACAATTCAGCCCTATGCCTCTGGGCGAGCAGGTCGCCATACTCTACTGCGGAACCAACGGCCTGATGAAAGACATCCCCATTGATAGGGTGCAGGAGTTCCAGACCCTTTTTCTGGACAGAATGCGTTCCTCCCACAGGGACATATTGGACGCGCTTGGTGAAGGCAGCCTCGAAGGCACGGATGTCATAGAGAAGGAAGTTCAGTCCATAATAGCCGGGATGACAGTCTGATGGCGAGTCTCAAGGACATAAAGAGCCACATAGGCTCCGTGAAAAGTACGCTGAAAATCACGTCGGCGATGAAACTCGTGGCTTCTGCGAAGTTGCGCAAAGCTCAGCAGGCCATCGAATCGATGCGCCCGTATCGTGATACCCTTTCACGCATACTTTCCCAACTCGGGACGGCCTCTCTGAAGAGGGAAATCCCTTCGGAGGAGCAGTCGGGCAAACCGTCCGCTGCCGCGCTTGTCATCATATCATCCAACTCATCCCTTTGCGGAGGGTTCAATGCCAATGTGATACGCGAGGCGAAGACCGCCCTCGCCGCTCTTGAAGCGGAAGGAATGACAGTCAGGGTGTTCGCTCTCGGCCGCAAGGCCTGTGACGCTTTCCGCAAATCAGGGTATGCTTCCGTGGAAGACTGCTCCTCTCTCGTCTCCAAGGCGGAGTATGGGAGCAGCGCGGAGTTTGCAGACCGGCTTGTGAAGGAATACCTTGACGGGACTTTCGACAAGGTGGAACTGGTATACAACCATTTCGTCAGCAATGCAGTGCAGAAAGTGACCGGCGAGACATTTCTTCCTTTCGGGACTGCGGGATGCGCAGCGGAAGATATCGATGAAGATGCATTCATTCTCGAGCCCGGCAGGAGGGAACTGCTCGAAGCGCTTGTGCCCAAAGTTCTCCGGCTGAGCCTGTACACAGCCATACTCGATTCGGCAGCAGCGGAACATGCCGCGCGTACGGTCGCGATGCAGACAGCTTCGGACAATGCAGAAGAGATACTCCGCCAACTTACGCTCGAGTACAACAAATCACGCCAGCAGAAGATTACCGCGGAGATTCTCGATATGATCGGCGGCTCGATGCAATAGCGCGTCTTTTTCCGTAGAAATCAGGTTTCCGGCGGGGGCTACAGCAGTCCTCGCATATTACCTTGAAGTTGTACGCCGATGCGGATGCTCGCCGGCGGAATACCGTCGGCTACGCAGTCGCACATGGCCGAGTCGAATCCGTAATGAAACTGAACGAACAGTGATGGGAACTTTTCTCCGAAACTGTATCCTCCTGTGCAGGTGACATTTGCTACCGACTTGTTCCATACGGGGGTGATGTCGATGCCGGCATACGCCCTGTCGCCTTCATACCTGTACCCGACGCTTGCGAATCCGAGATAATATTTGAAGAGATCAAGAGACCACCAGGTCTCGTGCCTGCGGTAATCTCCCACTCCGCATCCCACTCCAATACGGCCCTGAAGCAGAAGAACTGATTTTCCCCATTGCTTCTCCCACTGTGTCAGGATATAGTTCATCCCCCTTGAGTAGTCTTCCAGCCCCTCCGCCGCCAAAGGATTGCCGAAGTACGGGCGCCCGTTCGAACGGTGCTCGAATGCGAGCGTCAGACGCGAGTCCGAGTCACTTTTACGTATAAAGTAGAGTCCCGGTTGATAGGTGTTGTCCCTGAAAGGAGCGGATTTGTCATAGGCATCCCAGACCGAGCGCATCGTGAATGCGAAAGCTAAGCGCCATTTTTCCGAAAGGCGGAACGGGCGCACAAGCAGACTGGCTTGGAATCTCACGTCCGGATGTATGGTCTTTCCGTCCCTGGTCGTTATGCCTGTAATGACGTAATTGTCGTTGAAGGCAGACACAAGAGGGTAGTCCTGCGCGGCAAGCGCCGTCGTGAGAAGCAGGCAGGATGCCAGAATGAGCAATCGGTGAAGTTTCATTTCAAAAATCAGGTTTTCGGGTTAACTGCGAGCCTGTCATCTGCAAAAATAATGAAAAGGGCGTTATGCGGAATCTGAAAATTTGCGATTTTTATCGGCAAGTCGGACTTTCTTACAGGAATAGTGGTATCTTTAAGGGCAGAATGATATGACTATGACAGTTCCCAAAGTGTTTTTTACCGATTTTCATACCAAGGCGTATGGTGACGGCATCCCGACCAAGCTCCGCAAACTTCTTGATGCTTCGGGTTTCAACGACATTGATTTCAACGGCAAGTTTGTCGCAATCAAGATTCATTTCGGCGAGAAAGGCAATTTGAGTTTTCTGCGGCCCAATTATGCCAGAGTCGTAGCCGATATGGTGTCGGAAAGAGGCGGAAAGCCATTTCTCACGGATTGTAACACGATGTATCCCGGTTCCAGAAAAAATGCTCTGGAGCATCTCTACTGCGCGTGGGAGAACGGGTTTACGCCACTGACCGTCGGCTGCCCGATTATCATAGGCGACGGTCTTAAGGGCACTGACGACATCGCGGTACCGGTCGAGGGCGGGGAGTATGTGAAGGAGGCATACATAGGCCGCGCAGTGATGGATGCGGACATCATCATAAGCCTGACACACTTCAAGGGACATGAGGAGACCGGATTCGGAGGGGCCCTCAAGAATATCGGGATGGGGTGCGGTTCAAGGGCAGGCAAAAAGGATCAGCATAGCAGCGGAAAGGCGCTGATAAGAGAAGAGCTTTGTATCGGATGCCGCAAATGTCAGAAGGAGTGTGCCAACGGAGGTCTCGTTTTCGATGCGGAGAAGAAGAAAATGGCGGTTGATCACAACAATTGCGTCGGTTGCGGGAGGTGTCTCGGTGCCTGTAATTCAGATGCAATCTATTTTATGGATTATAATGCCAATACCTTGCTTTGCCGCAAGATTGCCGAATACTCCAAAGCCGTCCTGGACGGGAGGCCATCCTTCCATATATCCCTTGTGGTCGACGTGTCCCCAAATTGTGACTGCCACGGCGAGAACGACCTCCCTACTCTTCCGGCTCTGGCAATGTTCGTCTCTTCCGATCCTGTCGCTCTGGACCAGGCCTGCGCCGATGCCTGCCTTGCGGCGGAGCCTCTGCCGGGCGGGCAGCTGTACCGGAACATCCATTCCGCCGGCTTCATCGATTATCACGACCACTTCAAGAACTCCAATCCGGACATCGAGTGGAAGAGTTGTCTGGAACACGCCGAAAAGATTGGCCTTGGTTCACGCAAGTATGAGCTGGTGACATTCCCCTGTAACGGATAATTGCTGACAGATATGCTGAACGAGTACAGGAGACTTGAATCCATCGATGCACTTAGGGGATTCAATATGCTTTTCATTACCGGGTTGTCCGGTTTCATCGTTGCCTTATGTAAACTTTTCCCCGGAGGGGACGGATGTTTCCTCGAAATGCAGATGCATCACGCGGAGTGGAACGGTTTCACACAGTACGATACAATCTTCCCGCTTTTCCTTTTTCTCGCCGGAGTGAGTTTTCCGTTCTCCTATGCAAGGAGCAGGGAAAAAGGGCTGTCTTCCACAAGGATATACCTGAAGATGGTTGAAAGGACCTGTGCCCTCATTCTGCTGGGTATGGTGTACAACGGGCTGCTCAGGTTGGATTTCGCCCATTTGAGATTCTACAGTGTTCTGGGGCATATAGGACTTGCCTGGATGCTCGCCGCCATACTGTTCGTCAATTTCAAACCTCTGCCTCGTGCGGGCATGTCCGTGGCAATACTCGTCGGATACCGCCTGTTGTGTACGATTCCGGCGCCGGATGCCACAGGTGTCGTCGATTCCCTTTCAAAAGATGGTTGTCTTGCGGGATGGATTGACAGAATCCTCTGCCCGGGACATCTTCACTATGGCAATTTTGACCCCGAGGGTATCCTCTCCACTTTGCCTGCCACTGTGACCGCGATGCTTGGAATGTTCACGGGGGATTTTATCAGGAAGGACGATTTAAGCGGCGGAAGGAAGACCTTGTATATGCTTGGAGCGGCAGTCGTTCTGCTTGGAGCGGGACTTGTGTGGGCGAACTGGTTCCCACTCAACAAAAAACTCTGGACGAGTTCGTTCACTTTGGTCGCGGGCGCCTGGTCACTGGCTCTGTTTGCCATATTCTATTGGCTTATAGACATAAAGGGGTACAAATCATGGACGCTTCCTCTCAAGGTCGTGGGGATGAATTCGTTGCTCTGTTATTTCCTTCCCTCTGCGCTTGACATAGATTCGACGGTTGATTTTTTCTTCGGCGGGGTCATCTCGCTGGTTCCCGGGCAGTGGGCGCCAGTTATTTCCAATCTGGCATTCCTGCTCATCTGCTGGGGCATACTTTTCCTCTGCTATAAGAAGAAGATTTTCCTGAAAGTGTGAAAGAAGAGACCTTTCTGACAAGGCGCCGCGGCTGACCCGAAAGTAGCAAAGCGACCGTGCCGGGCAGGCGCGCATGCCCCCTCGGGGGCAGCAGACGATAGTCTGCAGGGGGTTGGAAGGATAAAAAGGGGTTGAATCTAATAAGGCGCCTCAGCGCCGTGTCGGAGTGAGCGAAATGAACATTGAGCCACGGAGACACCCGCTGGAACGAAGTGCAGGCGGCATGCCCCACCGGGGCGGCTGCGTCAGCAGCGGGGGTAAGACAAAAGGGGTTGACTGATAA
>JAKSKB010000028.1 GCA_024401975.1 Bacteroidales bacterium
ATCTCCACCGTCGTGAGTTCCGGAGTAATCTCCACTATCTTCCCCGTGTGGGATATGTCCGTCTGTCTGTCCATTTCCTAAAATTCCCCCCCGCCCGGATTGTAGAATTCATCCGCATCGCTGTTCATCGCGGATTCCACCTGACGGGCCTGACCGACCAGAGAATCCCCGACTTCGACGAAACGTATCTGTTCCGACTTGAAAAGCATCGGAATCTCGCCCACTTCACCGTTCCTGTGTTTCGCTATGATGATCTGGGTCACTTACCTGTCCGCAGGAGATTCGGAGAGTCCCAGATAATCGGGACGGTGTATGAAGATCACCATATCCGCATCCTGCTCGATGGAACCGGACTCGCGCAGGTCGCTGAGCTGCGGTTTGCCGTTACCGGCCACACGCTGAACCGCCGCACGGGACAATTGCGACAGAGCTATGATGGGGACGTTCAGTTCCTTGGCCGTAGCCTTCAGCGTACGGGAAATGGCCGCCACTTCCTGTTCCCTCATCCCACGAAGTTCGGAAGGCCCTTGCATCAACTGCAGGTAATCGACCACTACGAGACGCACCCCCTTGTTCTTTACGAGGGTCTTGAGTTTGGTGCGGAACTCCATCACGGGAAGACTGGGCGTGTCATCTATGTATATCGGAGCCTTGCTGAGCCCCTTGAGAGTCTGTTCGAGCTGCTCCCACTCGTACGGGGCCAATTTGCTGCCCCCCTTTATTTTTTCCGCCGGAAGACCCGATTCGCTGGTCATCATACGCTTCACGAGTTGGATTGCGGACATTTCGAGCGAGAAGAAAGCCACAGGGAAATGATGGTCCACGGCGGCGTTGCGTATGAGATTGAGGGCAAAGGCCGTCTTTCCGACAGAAGGACGTGCCGCAAGTATGATGAGATCCGATGCCTGCCATCCCATCGTCACCGTATCGAGAGTGGCGAATCCTGAAGGAACGCCGCTCAGCCCCGTCTGGTCCTGCATCTTCTCTATTTCCTTCATCGCGGAATTGATAACGGAGCCGATGTCCTGCATATCCTTCTTGATGTTGCTCTGAATGGCTTCGAGCACACCTGTCTGCGCGGAATCGATGAGGTCATCCACCTTCATCGAATCATCGTAGGAATCCTTGAGAATCTGATGGGAGACGGTTATGAGTTCGCGACGAATCGCATTCTGCTTGAGTATCCTGATATAATACTCCATATGAGCCGCCGCGCCCACTTCCTGTGAAAGTTTCGCCAGGAACGCGGGACCTCCGACCGCATCCAGATTGCCGTGCTCCTTGAGCTTCCCGCTTACCGTTATGATGTCCACCGGCGTATGCTCAAGCACAAGCTCGGTCATAGCCTTGAAAATCATCGCGTTCCGCTTGTCGTAGAAGCAGGACTCCTTCAAATCCTCAATGGCCTGATCCACGGAAACAGGCTCGATGAGCATCGCTCCAAGGACAGCCTCTTCGACGTCAAGAGCCTGAGGCGGTTTGTTACCCATCTCAAGCCCTATCGTATCAAGATTGGCTGCCTGATCCTTCTTTCTTGTTTTCGGTTTCGAGTCAGGCATTTCCTTATGTGTTTATTCTGTTTCCGTCCCCTCGACCTTGTCATCACCCGGCGTATGGACTATTATACGCCCGCAATACTCGCATATCACAAGTTTCTTTCCCGAACGTATGTCAATGAGTCTGTTGGGGGTGATGGTGTTGAAGCATCCTCCGCAGGAATCCCCGTTGTAGATGGGGACAACGGCGAGATGGTTGCGTACACTGGCCCTGATATGTTCGTAGGCACTCATTGTCCTCGGGTCAATCTTTGTCGCACAGGCGTCACGATGGGCCTTGAGCGTTTCTTCTTCACTCGCCGTGGACTCTATTATGCCTTCCAGTTCCTCCTGCTTCGCCGCAAGGTCCGCAATGAGGACATTTTCCTTCGCCGCAAGTTCTTCCAGAAGATTGTTCTTCTCCGCTATCGCCATCCTGGCTTCGCCTATGTGCTTGTCAGCTATCTGCCGGAGGAGCCCTTCATTCTCAAGTTCCTTGTTGATGGAATCATATTCACGGCTGTTGGTTATGTTGTCCAGCTGGCTTTTGTACTTGGCAATGTGGGCATCGAATTCCACGATGTCGTTGGCGTTGTTCTCAATGGAGGCGTTGTACTCCGCTATGAGGGCGTTGACGTGCTCCTGCTTCGCCTTTACTGCCGCAAGATCATCTTCAAGGGCCTGCACTTCGGAAGGAAGTTCGCCGCGGAGATGTATGATTCTGTCAATGTCGGTGTCGGCTTTCTGAAGCGCGTACAATGTGTTGAGCTTTTCCTCGACAGATAGCTCAGAGTCGGCAAAACTCCTGCCCAGAGACACGAAAGTCTCCCTTTCATCAATCGGAGTAGTGACTATTCTGGTTTTTTTTGTCGCCATTATCTTACAATTTTATGTTCTTTTCTGTAATCGGCAAATTTACAAAGATTTTTTAACTTCTACAAGTTGGGCGCGGATGGCTTTCAGCGAATCCAGCACTCGCACCTGCTTACTCACGGCCGCCTTCCCCGCAGACAACTGCCGGGCCGCTCCCTCCAGGGTAAGTCCCTTCTCCTTGACAAGGAAATGTATCTGCTTCAGCACTTCTACATCCTCCATCCTGTACTGACGGTTACCTTTCGCGTTACGCACCGGCTTGACGTACTTTGAAAACGCATTCGACCAATAACGTACGAGGGACGCGCTCTCCGAGAGCATCTCTGCAACCTCACCCAGCTGGTAATATAATTTTTCCATATCCTGTTGTGTTTGTTCCATCAATCCATCGACTGCCGCGTATGATTCGACATATACCTGACGTTGGCGAACTGATCGGGTGACAACGAAGCGAAGAAATAATTGACCGGATCCCGACAGACCCCGTCTTTCAACACTTCGTAGTGGAGGTGCGTCGCATACGCGTTCCCCGTGAGCCCCACACGTCCTATCTCCTGCCCCCGCAGCACACGTACGCCTTTTTTCACGGAAATGCTGCCAAGGTGGCAGTATCGTGTCTCGTACCCTCCCTTGTGGCTTATGGACACGACGTTGCCTTGACCTTTGCGGGACTTCACTACTCCGCTTACCACTCCATCCGCCGTCGCCAGCACGGGAGTTCCCTGCGGCGCGATTATGTCAAGCCCCGTATGGTTCATCGGAAGTTTGAAGAAAGGATTGACGCGGCTGCCGACAGAAGCGCCTATCTGGGCGTATGAAACATCTTCCAAAGGCAGGCTGAGCGGGGGAAGATGTTCGTCATCAGACCTGTACACTTCAAAAGTCTTGGCGAAAGCCGCCTCCACCTTTTCCGCCTGAGCGAAGAGCCTGACGGCTTTTTTCGCCGTATATTCCACGTAATGCCTGTCCTGGATACCGTCTCCGGAAGGCAATATGTCCAGAGAGTTCACCGGATCTATTTCGGGCGGGGCGTTGTGGAATATCTCCATATACACGGCGGCGTCCTTTATTTCCAGCCCCGCTATCACGTCTTCGAGAAGACGGACGCGCGCGACCATCTCCGGATAAGTTCTGGCATACATCCTGTTCTCACGAAGCATACTCATCTGTGAACTCGTGCTCACTATAAGGAAAAACGCCAGATGGCACAGGACGGCAAGCACCGGAGGAACCGCCAGAAGGAAAACCAGATATCTCACAAATCTTTTCTTGCCGGATTTTTCCATCACGCTTCTCACTTTTTCTTTTTTGACTTCACCTGAAAAGCGGGGCGGTACATCGCTTTCGTCCTGTCGTCCGGCTGCACCATAGCCGCGTACTCACTGGGAGAGACATTCAGATCGTAGAAATCATACGGATTGATGTTATGCCCCTTGTAGAGCACTTCGTAGTGCAGGTGGTTGCCTGTGGATTTGCCCGTATTGCCCACCGCTCCTATGCAGGTGCCACGCTTGACTTCCATCCCCGGAGACACCGTGATGATGCTAAGGTGCGCATATCTGGTTTTGTATCCGTACCCGTGGTTTATCACCACTATATTGCCGTACCCGTAATAATGTACTGCGACCGACTCCACCACGCCGTCACCCGTGGCATAGACGGGATTGCCGTTTCGAGTGGCGAAATCCACTCCCATATGCCTTCCTGCCCCCCCGGACACGGGGTCTACACGCCGTCCGAAAGAACTGGATATCTTGTATGTCCCGGGAGCGGGATTAATCGGCGCGATGGCCGGAATGCAGGAGGCGATGTTGCCTGCGTGTCTGGACAGGGCGGCCACCTCGTCATATGACTTGACCTGCAGATAGGCACGACCGCTGAGCATATCCAATCTCCTATACGCGTCGGCGAGCCTCCCGTCCACACCGTGGCTGGAAAGAATCTCGTACCTCTCGGGATTGTCGAACTGCACTCCCACCGCATCCAGAGGAATCTCGTTGAGCCCGAATATGGATCGGTAAACATCCTCATTGCGCAATTCGAGCGTGGTGAGCGCCACCTCGCACCTGTCCATTTCGCGGTTGAAGAGCGCAATCTCCGTTTTCCACGCATCGTTGCGTCGCTGCAGGAAGGCTGTTTTAGGGAGCACCGGCCTGACAACTGAAACCAGAAGCCAGAAATAAAAGCCGGTCAAGCCCGCCGCAAGCGCAAAGAACAATACCCGGCCGGCATTGTGAACGCGAATAGGAATATGCTTCGCAAACTCGTCCATAATCGTACAAATATACTCCTTTTTCGCAAAATTTATGCTAAATTTGCGTTTTGTATACAATACTGACGATATGACTTCCAAAGAAATCAGACGCAGATTCCTGGATTTTTTTGCGTCCAAGCAACATACCATAGTGCCTTCGGCGCCAATGGTCATAAAGAATGACCCCACCCTGATGTTCACCAACGCCGGGATGAACCAGTTCAAGGACATTTTTCTCGGCAATACCAAACCCTCGTTCTTCAGAGCCGCCGATTCACAGAAATGCCTGCGCGTCAGCGGGAAGCACAACGACCTCGAAGAAGTGGGGCACGACACCTACCATCACACGATGTTCGAGATGCTCGGCAACTGGAGTTTCGGAGACTATTTCAAGGCTGAGGCGATAGACTGGGCTTGGGAGCTGCTCACGGAAGAGTTCAAGATTGACAAGGACATCCTCTACGCCACCGTATTCGAAGGTTCCGAAGAGGACGGCACCGAAATGGACCTGGAAGCGAAGCAGGCCTGGCTGAAGCATCTTCCGGAAGACCACATCATACTGGGTGACAGGCACGACAACTTCTGGGAGATGGGCGACACCGGACCGTGCGGACCCTGCTCGGAAATCCATATCGACATACGTTCCGAAGAAGAGAAGAGGGCGAGCGGGCTGAGCGGTCGCGAGCTTGTCAACAAATCGGATCCTCACGTCATAGAGATATGGAATCTCGTGTTCATGGAGTACCAGAGGATGGCCGACGGCCATCTGGAGAGTCTCCCTGCAAAGAACATCGACACCGGGATGGGCTTCGAACGTCTCTGCGCAGTGCTTCAGGGAAAGAATTCCAACTATGACACGGACGTGTTCACGGGAATGATAGCGAAGATAGAGGAGCTCTCCGGACACCGTTACCACGAATCGGAGAAGACCGAAGTCGCTATGCGCGTCATCGCAGACCATATAAGGACGATAAGTTTCTCCATCACGGACGGGCAGTTGCCTTCCAACGTAAAGGCCGGATACGTCATCCGCAGAATATTGAGGCGTGCCGTCCGCTACGGCTACACTTTCCTCGGGTTCAACGAGCCGTTCCTCTGCCGCCTCGTGCCACAGCTCATCAGCGATATGGGTGAGGCCTATCCGGAACTGAAAGCCCAGAGCACCTTGGTGGAGTCCGTTATCCGTGAAGAGGAATCCGCGTTCCTGCGCACTCTGGACCGCGGCATCAGATTCCTTGAAGACTTCATTGCGGCCGGGCGGGACAAGGGTGACAAGATGATAAAGGGAGTGGACGCGTTCACATTGTATGACACGTATGGTTTCCCCATAGATCTTACCAGACTAATCGCAGCCGAATACGGTTTCACGGTCGATATGGAAGGATTCAACGCCGAACTCCTGAAACAAAAGGAGCGCGCGCGCAACGCCACGGCCAACGAATTCGGTGACTGGGTGGAATACAATACGGGAGAAAGTGAATTCACAGGCTACGACAACATCTTCGTAAAAGGCGCCAGGATCATCAAGCAGCGCAAGGTTGTGCAGAAAAACAAGGAGATGCTGCAAATCGTCTTCGACCGCACTCCTTTCTACGGAGAAATGGGAGGAGAGGTCGGTGACACCGGCTTCATAACCTGCGGGAACGGGGATAGGATACGCATTCTCGACACCATAAAGGAAAACGGTCTGACTCTCCATATTGCGGAGAGACTGCCGGAGGACTGCAGCGGATGCTTCGACCTGGAAGTCGATGCCCTGCGCAGACAAAGGATAGCCGACAACCACACTTGCACACACCTGCTGGATACGGCCCTGCGCGAAATTCTCGGCACACATGTCGAGCAGAAGGGCTCGTTCGTGAGTGACAATTCATTCCGTTTCGATTTTTCACACTTCGAAAAACTCTCCGATGAGCAGTTGGAAGCTGTGGAAGCTCGCGTCAACGAGTTGATTCGCAGCAACTTCCCTCTGGAAGAGAGCCGCCACGCCACAATGAGCGAAGCTGAAGCGATGGGAGCCATCGCCCTGTTCGGCGAGAAATACGGTGACAGCGTCCGGGTAGTCAAATTCGGTCCGAGCGTGGAGCTGTGCGGCGGATGCCACACAAGCGCCACCGGAACGATAGGGCTTTTCAAAATACTTTCGGAAAGTGCCATAGCCGCAGGCGTGCGACGCATCGAAGCCGTCACGGGCACGGCGGCGCTTCAATATGTCAAAGAACTTGAAAACACGCAGAGGCAGTTGAAGACTCTTCTCGGCAATCCCCAGGACGTCACGAGTGCCCTGACACGGCTTCTGGAAGCCAATGCCGCCTACAAGAAGCAGGTGGAAGAAGCAGCAGCAGGAAAAGCGAAGCGACTTGCCGAAGAGTTGACCGGCAAAGCGGAGAAAGCCGGAGAAATACGGCTCATACGATACACTGACAACAACCTCGACCCGACCTTCATCCGTTCCGTCGCCACACTCATCCAGAAGAGTGCGGAAAGCACGGCGTTCATCGGGGCGTTCGAGTCAGAGGGCAAGCCCAATCTCATACTGATGTACACGGCCGACCTCGTGGCCAAAGGGAAGAACGCCGGCGCAGACATCCGTGCGGCGGCCGCATTCATAAAGGGAGGCGGAGGCGGACAGCCGGGCTTCGCTTCTGCCGGAGGCAAGGAAACGGGAGGATTGGCCGCCGCCCTCGACGCTTTGGTCGCTTCCGCCGTCAAGTAGCATGAAAAAACTGGACAAGTTCATATTGCTTTCTTTCATAGGACCGTTCTTCGCGATTCTGTTCATCGTCATATTCGTGCTGATGATGCAGTTCCTATGGCTCTATATCGATGAACTTGTCGGCAAGGGACTGGCCGTAAGCGTCATACTTGAGTTCCTGTTTTGGGGAGCCTGTACCATTCTGCCGCTGTCACTGCCTCTTTCCACCCTGCTCGCGGGTATGATGACGATGGGACAGCTGGCGGAGAACAACGAGCTGATGGCCATCAAGGCCTCCGGAGTGAGCGTCACGCGCGTGATGCTGCCGTTGATAGTGGCTTCCTTCATCATCAGCGTCGCGGCATTCTTCACGTCCAACGATCTGGTTCCTTATTCGTACAATCAGATTTACACCCTGCGCGATGACATAGGCAAGACGAAAGAGGAGATAAAGATACCTGACGGCACCTTCTACAACGGTATCGAAGGATTCACGTTGAGAGTGGATCATACAGACGAGCAGACCGGAGTGATGCGCGGCATAATGGTCTATGACCACAGTTCCTCCAGCCGGAACACGGCCTTGACCCTGGCTGACTCGGCAACGATGGTGATGTCCGAAGCCAAGGACTACCTGACGTTCACGATGTACAACGGGGTCAGTTACAGCGAGGACAATACCTATAACTATCGGGACACGTCATTCAATCTCAGCCAGATGGACTTCGACAGGCAGGCGCTGGTGATATCCCTGAAAAATTACGCGTTCCAGAAATCGGATGGCGCCAGATACGGCGACCAGATAAAATCGATGAGACTCGGACAACTGCGCCACGAAAACGATTCCCTCACCCTTAAATCAGGTGAGGTTCACTCCGTCCAGATGTCTTCCTTCCTCTCCAACGGCCATCTGCTGAAACACAAGCAGATCGACACTTCGTACCTCAACCGGGGAATACGTCCGGCCGAGTTCCCGAAAGACAAGTGGAAAGAAGCCTGGAACGACGCAACCTCCGTGGAAAGAGCACGGAAAAAGGCCGACGATGCCATCTCCGATCTGGAAAGGATAGGTCGCGAAAACTCGGAATGCCACTATTACATAAGACGGACGGAATTCGAAATATTGAAAAAATTTGCCGGTGCGCTCGCCTGCTTCATACTGTTTTTCATAGGCGCGCCGCTGGGGGCGCTCATACACAAGGGAGGCCTCGGGACTCCGGCCGTCATATCCGTCCTGTTCTTCGTCCTCTACTGGGTGGTGGACATCAGCGGTTCCAAACTGTCCAACGACGGAGCCATATCCCCTGCCGCAGGAGCGTTCATATCCACCATAGTGCTCACTCCCATAGGCATTTTTCTTACCAACAGGACACTTCACGACTCTTCACTGAATATGGACGGATTCAAGACTGAATGGAGAAAGATCCTCAGCCGGATTGTCAGGGTTTTCCGAAAGACCAGGATAGTCTATATGGGCACTCCGGAATTTGCGGTGGCACCGCTTGACAATCTGATAAAAAAAGGTTACAAGATTGTGGGAGTGGTCACTGTCGCAGACAAACCGAGCGGACGCGGTCTCAAGGTCAACGAAAGCGCGGTCAAGAGATACGCCGTGGAACACGAAATACCTGTCCTCCAGCCCGTCAGGCTGAAAGATTCGGAATTTCTGGAAAGTCTGAAGGCCTGGAAGGCCGACCTCTTCGTGGTCGTGGCGTTCCGTATGCTGCCGGAAGAAGTGTGGTCGATGCCCGGATTGGGGACCTTCAACCTGCACGCCGCCCTTCTGCCACAATACAGGGGCTCCGCCCCCATCAACTGGGCCGTCATCAACGGCGAGACATTGAGCGGGGTCACCACTTTTATGATTGACAAGGGCGTTGACACGGGAGGCATAATCTTCCGTCAGGAGCACCGCATAGGGCCGGAAGACACTGCCGGAGACCTTCACGACGCTCTTATGGACAAAGGTGCGGAGCTTGTCACAGATACCGTGGAAGCCATCATCCAGAGGAACGTGGAAACTCGCGTACAGCGCAGTTTCATACAAGGATCCGAGATTCTTAAACCTGCACCGAAACTTACGCGCGAACTGTGCCACATAGACTGGGACGACAGCACGTCCCATATATGCAATCTCATACGCGGTCTCAGTCCTTATCCCGCGGCATACACGGAAATCTGCCGCGAAGGGGGAGCGCCTGTCCAGCTGAAGATATTCAAGGCCTGTCCGGGAGAACATCGGACGGAGAACGCCGAACCCGGTGCAATCATCACGGACGGAAGCACTTTCCTGGAAGTGAAGACCGCCGATGCGTCCATCAGTATCAAGGAAGTCCAGCTGTCGGGTAAAAAACGTATGGACGTGCACGATTTCCTGAACGGCTTCAGAGATATGGAGAAATGCCGTCTCAGCAAGGGTTCTTCGAAGGAAGAATGCTTGAGACTGCAGGCATAGCCCTACGAGAAAACGAACTGACAAACAATAATTTACAAATATGAAAACACTATCCATTGCCGGACTGGCGGCGCTGACACTAATCACATCCTGTACTATGAACAACCCGCTTCTTACAGAATCCAAGCTCCCGTACGGGGCTCCCGAATTCGACAAAATCAAGAACTGCCACTACATCCCGGCCTTCGAGAAAGGCATCGAAGAGGGCAAGGCGGAAATCGACGCCATCGTGGCCGATACGGCAGAGCCCGATTTTACCAATACGATAGAGGCTCTCGAGCACTCCGGAAAGACCCTCGGCAGGGTGAGCGCAATATTCTTCAACCTCCCCGAGACCGCCACCACCGACGAAATGGAGGAAATCGCAGTGGAAATCACCCCTATGCTCAACGACTTCGAGATGTATGTGTCGCTCAATGAGGCTCTTTTCCTCAAAGTGAAGGCAGTATATGAAAAGAAAGAAGAACTCAACCTCACGAGGGAGCAGGAAAGACTGCTTGACAAGACCTACAGGGGATTCGTCCGGAACGGCGCACTCCTCTCCGCAGAGGACAAGGAGACCTACGGCAAACTCCAGGAAGAACTTTCCCTCACACAGCTCAAGTTCGGAAAGAACGCCCTTGCGGCCACCAACGCCTTCAAGATGAATCTCACCGACGAGAAAGATCTCGAAGGGCTGCCCGATTTCGTCCGCGAAGCAGCCGCACAGACTGCCAGAGACAACGGGCAGGAAGGTTGGACCATTGACCTTACGGCACCGAGTTACCGTCCCTTCATGCAGTACAGTTCCCGCAGAGACCTAAGGGAGAAGATGTATATGGCTTACAATACGAAGGCGACGGATGGCGAATACGACAACACTGAACTCTGCCGGCAAATTGTCGGGCTCCGCATCAAGATTGCCAACCTGCTCGGATACGACACTTGGGCTGACTATATGGTGGAGAACCGTATGGTAGGTTCCGCCGACAACGTGGGCAAATTTATCGGTGAACTACTCGGACCTTCCCTCCCGGCCGCAAAAGCCGAAGTGGCTGAAGTACAGGCATATGCCGGTGCGCACGGTTTCGAAGGGGAACTGATGCCCTGGGATTTCAGTTATTGGTCACGCGAGCTTAAAAGCGCAAGATATGAGCTCAAGGATGAAGAACTTAAGCCGTATTTCAGGCTCGAAGACTGCATAGACGCCGTCCTTGGGCTCGCCACCAGACTGTACGGTATCACTTTCGAGGAGAGGACCGATATTCCCGGCTACCACAAGGACGTGCACGTGTTTGACGTGAAAGATGCCGACGGACAACATCTCGCCCTGTTCTATGCTGATTTCTTCCCCCGAGCCTCCAAACGCGGCGGTGCCTGGATGACCGAATTCAGGGGAGCCAGCGTGACTGACGGAGCGGAAGTTCGCCCGCTCGTCAGCATAGTGACCAATTTCTCCAAACCGACGGAGAACTCACCTTCGCTTCTGACACACGACGAGTTGACAACTTTCCTCCACGAATTCGGGCACTCCCTCCACGGAATGCTCGGCAAAGGAAGTTACGAATCGATGACCGGCACTTCGGTTGACCACGATTTTGTGGAGCTTCCCAGCCAGATAATGGAGAACTGGGGTTACGAGAAAGAATTCCTCACCCCGTTTGCAAAGCACTATCAGACTTCGGAGCCTATACCGGAGGAACTCATCGACAGAATCAAGAAAGCACAGAACTACCAGGCGGCATATGCTCAGGTGCGTCAGCTCCAATTCGGCATCCTGGATATGTCCTGGTACACTCTGAAGGAACTTCCGGAGGAGGGCACCCTGGCATTCGAAAAGAAAGTCTATGCCCCTACGCGTGTTCTCCCCGAACCAGACGGAACCTGCATGTCCACCACTTTCGGCCATATCTTCACGGGCGGCTACAGTGCCGGATACTACTCCTACAAGTGGGCGGAAGTGCTGGCTGCGGATGCGTTCTCCCTGTTTGAAGAGAAAGGCATATTCAACGCTGAGGTCGCATCCTCATTCCGCAACAACATTCTCGCGAAGGGAAGCAGTGAAGACGAGGCTACCCTGTACCGCACCTTCCGCGGCCACGACCCTCAGCCTGAAGCCCTCCTCAGACAACTCGGTATAAGCAAATAGTTCCTTGACAATGAGACACTTCCGTCTTTCCCTCCTTACAGCTGCGCTTTGCTGCTTCGGCCTGCTGTCCTGCACGAAAGACTTTTCCGTTTCGGAAAACGGAGAAGCCCTGACCCTGAAAGGGACATATACGGATTTCCGGCTTCGCGGAGAATTCCTGACGGAAGAAGGAGATGCCGCCACAGTCCGCTTCCACTGCTCGGACACCGGGCCTGGATATGAAGTCATCTTCCGCAACGGAGCCATCGACGGGACGCTCAAAAGCGGTTCCCTCGCCCACGTGCGCAATCTCTACCGTTCTCTTGCCCGCGACGGACAGTGGTGCCGTTTCGAGATAGCGGTCTTTGGGAAAAACGTTTCAGTCTGCATCAACGGCACGCAGGTGGTGAACTATACGGAGCCGGACAGACCGTTCCGCAACGCTGAAGGTATGCTCCTCGGCAGCGGAGCCATACGCTTCGCCGGGCTGGAAGGCACGGTGAAGTTCAGAAAGGTGGAAGTGTGCGGCACCGCGCGGTGCCGGACTGCATTGGCAGACGTGAAGGTCTCGGAACCTGTCGATGAGAGCACGGACAGGATAATACGCCTGCAACAGGAGGATTTCCCCGTCATTGACTATCACCTCCACCTCAAAGGCGGCCTGACCGAAGATATGGCCCGCTCGATGTCCCTTTCCTATGGCATCAACTACGGCATAGCCCCCAATGCCGGAGAGGGAGGAGTAGGTCAGATGCTTGGCTCCGACAGTGAGGTGTACGAGTATTTCGACAGCGTCAGGGACCTTCCTTTCCTGCGCGGAGTGCAGGGTGAAGGCCGCAGATGGACGGCGGTGTTCTCGAAAGAGGCGCTCGGCACGTTCGACTACCTGTTCACGGACGCTATGACAATCGTGGACCACAAGGGACGGATAACCAGACTCTACCACCCGGAAGAAGTCATCCCGGACGGTCTGGGCAGACAGGAATATATGGACCTGATTGTGGACCAGACGGTGAAGATACTCTCCAACGAGCCTGCGGACATCTACGCCAACGCGACATTCCTTCCGGATTTTCTTGCAGAAGACTATGACAGGCTGTGGACCGACGAGAGGACGGACAAGGTGCTGGACGTGCTGAAAGCGAAGGGAATAGCCCTTGAAATCAATGCAAGGTACAGAATTCCGGGCGAACGCATCATACTCCGGGCAAAGGAGAAGGGAGTGAAATTCACTTTCGGCACCAACAATGCCGATGCCGATACCGGCAAACTGGAGTATTGCCTCGATATGGTGGAAAAATGCGGACTTTCCAAAGAGGACATCTGGTTCCCTTCCCAAAGCACAAGGGCCGGCAGGGAAACCGTAATCTACAACGTCTTCTCGGAAGAAGGCCGCCGCATCAGCCTGTTCAACGGAGAGAACCTCGACGGTTGGGTGCGGGTTGCCGACACTACGGTCATACCGGAAAACCTTTTCAGCGTGAAAGATGGGGTCATAGCTATTGAAGGACAGCCTTTCGGTTATCTGCGCACCGCGAAAAAATATGCGGACTACAAACTCAGTCTCGAATACAGATGGATAGGGGAAGGGACCAACAGCGGTATCTTCCAGAGGGTTGATGACTCGGACAAGGTATGGCCGCTTGCCATCGAGTGCCAGCTCAAGGCCGGTTGTGCCGGAGACCTCGTGTGCCTGGGCGGAGCCCGTCTGAAAGAAATCCCCTACAATCCGGAAGTCAAGTTCCCCGTCAAGACAAGAAACCACCCCGGAGCAAGTGTGGAATTACCTGACGGTCAGTGGAATCGCGTGGAAATCACCTGCAAGGGTACGAAGATGCTCGTTTACGTCAACGGGAGTCTGGAAAACCGGGCCACGCTTCCCGCCACGGAAGGATACATAGCTCTCCAGAGTGAAGGAGGACCGCTCGAATTCAGAAACATAGTCATCGAACCCGTCGAATAAGGGGGATTTTTTGGCTTCCCGCCTCCGACGGGTTCAGATTCCGGAGATATCGACGGACTCCACTCCGACAAGGGAGGAAATGACAAAAACTGAAAGGTCATTTGCCGTGACGGTCACACAGTATGTGCCTTGTTCAGCATACGAATGACTCAAATTCGCTTTGTATTTTTCCCCCTCCCCGTCACCCCAGTAAACCTGCGCCACGGAACAGTTCAAGGTAGGGGCAACAAAAGACTTGGCACTGTGTGTCACCTTCAGTATACTGGGGGTGCCCTCCTGTTTCACCGTGAAAGCAGCATTGGCAGTCTGCTCCGCATTTTGAAGGACAACTTTTGCCAAACGGGGGGACTTCCCCACGTTCTCATCGGCGTGCAAGTTAATTCGGCTGGACACCATCCCTTTGGTCACGGCCAGATGAAGCCAGGAAGAAGCGTCACCTCCCACCTCGCACTGATATGATACATTGCCCTGAACTTGAATGACAATATCCTGAGCATCATATCCGACAGTCAGCGAATCGCCGTCAGTGATGATGACATCCTTCTGGTTCTGCGTAATAGTCAGAGTCTTGGCTATGTTCTTGCAACTGATTTTGATTTCTGCCATTCTGGAATCATAGGTCTCATTCGCAGAAATGGAAATCCCGAGTATTCCGCCTCCGGAAGAAGTTATCTGAACCCAGGGAACCGACGGCTCCGCGGTCCAGGGATAATTTGAGGTAACGTCAACCGTCACGTCACCTCCGTCGGACGAAATATCCAGAGTCTCCTCAAACGAGAGTTGCGGAGCGGGCTCGCAAGATACGACAAGGGCTGCAAAGGATATCAGAAATAAAAACGTCTTTTTCATTTTTCCGTCCCTACTTTAAATTCGATTGTCTTGCTGTCTATACCTTTGACGAGTTCGAGGACATAGCCACCGGCATCCAGTCCGGACGTGGCGATGGTGAGTATGCCCCGCCCTTCGACCACTGACCATTCCGCCGCTGAAGACGCATCTTCGCCCAAAGCCGTTCTGAATGTCCATATCACGTCCTTCTTGGTGGACACCAGAAGGATACCGGAGGATACGGTATATTTTATTGAAGACTCCTCTTCTATGGAAGTGGCATCGGCCAAGGGGATTGCACCTACAAGATTCGAATCATAATGGTCATACGCAGCGGGTATCCACTCGTCCGAATCCACCGCCCTTGTGACCATCGTCATATAATCGCCTATCGCTATGGAAGAGAAAGATATTTCATCTGACACTCCTATTCCATTCCAGGGGTCAATTTCCTGCTCGTCCTCCTCTCCCTCGTAATCTTCCACAACTTTCACTTCCACGACCTTGCCTTCTCTGGATATTCTTCCAAAACCGACATACCCGTTGAATGGTTCATCCAAAAGATTGGCAAGTAAATAGCAGCGAACCTTGAAAGGCTCACCTGGCATAAAAGTGTCAGTGTCACACTCAAGCCCCACACTCCCGGAGTAGGGATAGATGGTGAGGTACCTGCTGTCCTTTCCGCCCGACTCGGGCTTGAATACGGTGACGTCCTGATTCTCCGTAAAATCCTGAAATTCATTAATCGCAAAATACCCGTTGTCAATACCTTCCCATCCCCAGTTGATGCTGAAATTGCCGGCGACATCGTACCCGTCCACGACGAATTCGTGACCTCCTCTGTCACCGGAACCACCGTAACATAAGGGCCCGACCTCATCGATGTTTTTTTTGAGCAGAGCCAACCAGGCGTCCAGTGTATAATCTCTGTAGTTGTATATGTTGCTGCTCTTGTCATACCCCATATACCGCTTCAGACCCGGTGCGATAAATGAGGAGTAAGCCCCGCTTCCTGAATAACCGTAGCTCATCTGAAGCATCACACCGAGATCGTACATAAGGCGGGCGACAGCCTCTTTTTGCGTGGAAGTTTCCGTACCCTTATATTCAAGAGGCATATTTCCCCAATCATATACGGTCGTAAGTTCGTGGGCAGGGATATCCACGTTTCCATCTTTTGATTCGGATTTATAATCGGGCAGCGTCCCCACACCCTTCTCGGGATATTTGAAATATCTCATCACGATGGCTGTGGCAGTGGCGACGCATCCTGTCACGGCCTTGCCGCCGCCAACAACCGGACAATACATATTATACGGAGTCCCCTGTCCCCATAGCGCCGTTCTGATTTTTTTGAACCCTCCGACCGTCTTCATCCCTTCCCCGGATTCGAGAGCATCCCAGCGTTCCTTGACTGCTACAGACGCTTTTCTGTTGCGGGCGAAATTCAATCTGATTTGCTCGGCCCACATCCCGAGCCACCACCTGATATTGTCAGGCATATTTGCGGTCACAAAGGAGCCTTCGCCGCTGTATCCGATTATGGGCTCCACGCTGTCGTCGCCCGCTATGATTATGAAACCTCCGCAGGAAGAGTTGAACACATAGAAAGGTTCCGGCAGGGTAGTGACCGAATATTTCATCGTGCCTCCCCGCATAAACGCAGTGAAAGGATAGTCCACCTTCGTCAATGCCGGTTCCGCTGCGGAAGCCGCGCTTCTTACCCGGACTCCATTCTGCGGAGAAAGACCGGACAACACCTGCATCGCATATTTTCTTGCCGTGAGTTCATCGACTGTCTCCGCCTGCGAAATCATCGGCGGAAAGATTAGGAGAATCAGTATAGCACAAAAAAGTTTCTTTTCCAGAGACATCGTCACATTCGATATTCAGTTGAACCTGTCCGGGCAAATATATATATAATTCAATTCAACTCCCATATCTTCGCCCGTGTTTTTTATACGGGCCACGGCAAGATTCAGGGCGCGGTGCGGAGCGCCCGTCGCGGCGGCAGTCAGTCCTCGCTTCCGCTAGGGAAGCCGCTCCTTGCCGCTTCGCTCCCGCGCCCGACTGATTGCAGAAGACAAGAAGCAACGGGACGGACAGAGAAGCCGCAACAACGAGAGTCTACGTTGCTCGACGCATCGGGCATGCCACAGGCGAAACTCAAGCGGGCCGCACATTTGCCGGCAGCGGGGAAGAACAACAAGGCATCTGTCTTGACATACGAATCGCCTTTACCGTATTCATTGAATTTCCCTGCATCTTCGGCCGGGTCCGGGGCATAGACGTAATATCCTTTGTCTTAGTATACTTTGTATAGTTGGAAACCTCCACATGGTCGGAAATTCTTTCGAAGTAATACGGAGCGTGTAAACTTTCAAAAATTGCGGACTTAATGAAATCGAATGCAGAAGACTGATCTGTACCGTCATAGGACGACCAACTGAACGCTGTATAGATGAGAAACCCCTTGTTGGCATCCGTGGAATTGCCGCAATAACCCTGGTATGTACCCCACTGGAAATAGTCGCCGATGATGACTTTGTGGGTATCTCAAAAAGTCGCAAAGCGACCGCGCCGGGCAGGCGCGCATGCCCCCTCGGGGGCAGCAGACGATAGTCTACGGGGGGTTGGAAGGATGAAAAGAGTCAGCCTCGGCGATTTCACTCCCGCCCGGCTTCCATTTTGCCTTCCCCGACTCGCTTATCGCGAGGTTCCACTCCGCCCACTTTGCTGCGGCCCAGCCCTTCGAAGAACCGGCCTTTCGACTCGATGTTGAGCGACTCTATCATTATCATCATTATGATGACGAGCCCGGTGATGAGGATTGCGCCAAGCAGTGAATCCATAAGGATTTCCAGTATCATTCCCATAATTGTTCTGTCCGAAAGGCCCAAACGTAGTCTAAATTTGGTATATTTGCGTGTTCTAAGCCGATAAATTTTCAAAAGATATGAAGAGACTGTTGTTTGTTTTACCTGTTTTCTGTGCTGTTACGGTTATGGCGCAGGAGAAACCGGAGCCGGGGCCGATTGAGACCTCCGCCTCCGTTGTCAGGATTGACGGCAAGGCCTTTGAGGGCCGCCCGATAACGAACATTGTGCAGGGGCTGCAGGGGCTTGTGCCCGGGCTTGTCGTTATCGGAGCCGACGGCGCTCCCGGCCAGGACGGAGGGACAATTCTCATTCACGGAGCCAGTTCCCTGAACGGTACCGCTCCTTATGTTCTTGTTGACGGCGTGGAGACCTGGTCGCTCAATACGGTCGACCCGTCCGACGTCGAGAGCGTGACCGTTATAAAAGACGGTTCCGCAGCCGCCCTGTATGGTTCCAAAGCCGCCGGCGGCGTAATTCTCGTCACCACAAAGCGCGGCACGGGTTCGGATATAAGGGTCAGCTACAACGGCTATGCCGGCATCCAGAATCCGACGATGCTCGTCGGAAGGACAGATGCCTATGAGTCCGCCGTCCTTTACAATGCGGCTCTGGAGCGTTCGGGTATCGAACCTTGCTATGATGCGGAGGCGCTTTCCCTGATAAAGTCGGGCGGAGTGGAAACGACGGACTGGAATTCCCTCGCATACAAGAGGGGGCTCCTGACGCGTCATTCGGTGAACGTAGCCGGAGGTACGGACCTTGTGGACTTTATGACTTCCGCCGGGTATCTTTATCAGGACGGTGTACTGCCCGGAGCCGGGAGAAACCAGTTCAACTTCCGCACCAATCTGGGCATCAATGTCACGAAGCGCCTCAAGGTTCACACGAACCTCGCCTATACCAACAACAGATATACGGAGCCTGCCTCAACGCGGTCCGAAAAGGTTGAATCTGTCATAGAGGCCCTCAATACGATGCCTGTGATGATGGCCAGCCGTACTACTGACGGCGGTTACAACACGGTGAACGGGGTCAATCCTATGGCCTGGCTCGACAACGGCATCAAGTCGGAGAACCACACTTCCCATTTCAACGGTACTGTCGGATTCGATTGGAACTTCATAGACTGCCTTACCGCGAAGGTCAACGTAAGTTACGTGAACGAGGCCATCAAGAACAATTATCTCCAGAAGCATATCGTGTACAACGCGCTGGCGGAGTCCGATCCGGCTTCGCTCACTCTTGGCAAGGCGGTCCGTTCGAGGATTGACGCCGACGCGAGGCTGGCCTATTCCCAGGACTTCGGCGGCCACCATCTGGGCGCCTATGCCGGATGGAGACTCGAGAAGTACAAGCTGACCAGTACGACCAATTACCGTTCCAACCTGCCGTACAACGAGATGACCGACATCGATGCCGGCGACCCGTCCACGGCCGAGGCTGACGGGTTCACAAGGAATCTCAATATGGTGTCCGCCCTTGCCGGCATCAACTACAGCTACAAGGGCAGATATTTCCTGGATGCGGGCCTGAGGGCAGACGGTTCGTCCCGCTTCAGCCCACGCAACAGGTGGGGAGTTTATCCGACGGTGTCGGCGGCGTGGAATATGGCCGCCGAGCGCTGGATGGGCGAGGGCAACGGCGAAGTCAGGACCCTCAAGATTCGGGCTTCCTGGGGCGTCGCCGGCAACCAGGATGCGCTGCCCGACCTTTACTATCCGCTCAGCGGGGAGTATGCTGCGGAGGTGTTCTATCCTATGGCGTCTCCCGATTATCCTTACGGGGTCAGCTATTACAAGGGTGTGCGTCGGGTGGTATATGATCTGGGAGACCTTTGCTGTGAGAGGACGGGGTTCTGGGGAGCGGGCGTCGACCTTGCCCTGGCCTGCGGCTTCTCCGCTCAGCTTGATTTTTATGATCGTACGACCACCAATGTGATTCAGGGAGTCAGCGGCCCTCTGGAGACTTCACCGGAGCAGGTTTCCGCCGCGAATCTCGGCGGTGTGCACAACAGCGGAGTCGACCTCGCACTGTCCTTCGACAGACAGTTCGGCCGCGACTGGCACGTTTCGGTCGGAGGCAATGTATCATACAACCGCAACCGCCTGCTTCTGCCCGGTGAGAAGGGGCTTGTCGATGGTGGTTGCCAGGTTGGGAGCCATCACGTATGGCAGTGGAGCGGCAAGACGTTCACCGACCAGACGTCCAACCCTTTCGGCATTCCCTACAGGCCTGGAGATTTCATCTATGATGACGTTGACGGCGACGGGGAGCTTACCTCCGACGATATGATTTTCACGCGGAATTCCTCCATCCCCTCCGGTAATTACGGTTTTCATCTCGGATTCGAGTGGAAGGGGCTGGACTTCTCGATGTTGTGGCAGGGAGCCGCGATGGTGAGCAGGATGTACGAGCCGTCGTTCTACGGCAACGCGCTGACCACGGAAACGCATCCTGTATCGAACTGGATCAACAGCGCGGATATGCCGTTGGCGTATCTGCCCGGGACAAGTTCGAACGACCCCTCGGTCGCGCCTTCGACAATATGGGTACATAACGCATCCTATCTCCGTCTGAAGAACGTCCAGCTCGGATATTCGTTCAGGTTCAGGAACGAGGTGATGAAGAGGCTGAGGATTTATTTCTCGGCGGAGAACCTGTTCACGAAGAGCAACCTTCCATTCTCCCTCGATCCCGAGGCGGAGTCCGGATATTCTTACCCGGCGCTTCGCACCCATTCGTTTGGTCTGAACATTTCATTCTAATCCAATTTAACACATCGGAACATGAAAAAGTTTGAATCATATATAATTATTGGTCTTGCCGCGCTGGCGCTGTCTTCCTGCGACAGGTTCCTTTCAACCGAGCCTTTGGATATGAAGGCTTATGATGCGATAGACTGGACGGACCAGGGCAATATCGATGAGCACCTTTACGATATCCTCGACGATTGGATTGACCTGCGCTCGTATTTCTATATGGATGCGCTTACCGATATCGCGTACTGCAACGATGCTACTCTGGGATTCAGAACCATTGGCCTCGGGTATGCCACTCCGGCCAATCCCGGATACAATTTCTA
>JAKSKB010000029.1 GCA_024401975.1 Bacteroidales bacterium
TCCAAAAGCGAACATATCGCCGCAAATTTACGAAATGTTTCCCGCATTTGCAAGAGTTGCGCGGTGCGGAGCGCCCGTCGCTGCGGCAGTTCTCTCCTCGCTTCCGCTCGGGAAGCCGCTCCTTGCCGCTCCGCTCCCGCGCCTGATCGATTGCAGAAGACAAGAGCGGTGGGGAAAGACAAGAAGGGGTTGGTCAACAGGTCAACCACCTGACTGATTGTCAATTACAGCTACCCCTATAAAACAAGTGATGCGCCATATCGGAATAAAGTTGGAATATTTCGAAACAGACTCTAAATTTGCTACCGTAAATCCACGCACAATGTTTGAAAATCTTGCAGAAAGACTGGAACGCTCCTTCAAGATACTGAAAGGAGAAGGAAAAATCACTGACATCAACATAGCGGAGACCCTGAAGGACATACGACGGGCTCTTCTTGACGCCGACGTAAGCTACAAAGTGGCGAAGGACTTCTGCGACCGCGTCAAGACGAAGGCGATAGGAGAAAACGTGCTGACCGCCGTGAAGCCCCAGCAGATGATGGTAAAGATAGTCCACGACGAACTCGCCGACTTTATGGGAAGCGACAGTCAGGACATCAATGTCAAAGGCTCCCCCGCCGTGGTGCTCGTAGCCGGACTCAACGGTTCGGGAAAAACTACGCTTTCGGCCAAACTGGCCAACTACCTGAGGAGCAAAAAGGGAATGAAAGTGATGTTGGCGGCCTGTGACACCTTCCGGCCGGCGGCAGTGGAACAGTTGTGCACCCTCGCAGAAAAAATATCAGTCCCTGTCTATTTCGAAGAAAGCGAGAAAGACCCTCTCAAAGTAGCCGGGAATGCCATAGAACGCGCAAAGCGGGAAGGATTCAGCATTGTAATCGTCGATACTGCCGGACGTCTGGCCGTTGACGAAGAACTGATGAACGAGATATCCGCGATGAAACAACTGTGCAAGCCGTCCGAGACACTGTTCGTGGTGGATGCGATGACGGGACAGGATGCAGTCGCGACGGCAAAGGCTTTCAACGACACTCTGGACTTCGATGGAGTGGTTCTCACCAAAATGGACGGTGACACGCGAGGAGGAGCCGCGCTTTCCATCAAGGCCGTGACAGGCAAACCCATAAAATTCATCTCGATTGGCGAGAAAGTCGAGACTCTTGACGTGTTCCACCCCAAACGCATTGCCGACCGCATTTTGGGGATGGGCGACGTTGTGTCGCTTGTGGAAAAGGCGCAGGAGCAGTTCGACGAAAAAGAAGCCCGCGAGCTCAAAAAGAAACTCGCCAAAGACCAATTCACGCTCGATGATTTCTACAAACAGATACAGCAGGTCAAAAAAATGGGAAACGTCAAGGATCTGGCCTCAATGCTGCCCGGCGTGGGGAAAGCATTGAAAGACGTGGATATCCCGGATGACGCATTCAAGCAGACGGAGGCCATCATCCTTTCGATGACCCCCTATGAAAAGCAGCACCCGGAAGCCATAAACGGTTCCAGGCGCAAGCGTATCGCAGATGGTTCGGGTACTTCGCTTCAGGAAGTCAACAGACTTCTGAAACAATTCGAAGGTACCCGGAAAATGATGAAATCAGCCGTCACCGGAGAACTCGCGGCGCAACTTCGCAGGATGCGGCGCTAGTTGACCTCGGATTTCTTGATTTTCCCTATGCCGGAAATCTTGGATTCGAGACTCTCGTAGGTCAATTCCGTAAAATCGGCGTTACCGGTTCCTGAAATCTTGACAACGACGTCCGTGACGTTGCCGCTCAGTTCCGCATCACCGGCACCGGATATTGTCACGTCAACCTTCCCGCAATCCATATTCTCAAGATCCACGTCACCGATTCCGGACACCGTCACCTTCACGTCATCGGCACAGAGTCGCTTGATATCGATACTCCCCGCACCGGACACCTTGGCAACGAATGTTTCGGTTTCGAATCCGTTCTCACACTCGAAATCACCGGTTCCCGACAGGGATACGCTCTTAAGAGTCTTGGAGAACGCTTTCACGGTGACATTGGTGTTGAGATTGACGTTCACACCTATCACTTTCTTTTCACTGTCCACCCGCTTGATTTTCATCTCACCGTTCTTCACTTGCGGCTCCAGTCTGCCCAAAACCTTGGGAGGAGCTATGATTACAACGTAAGGATCTCCTTCCGTCATCTCATAATCGATTTCATAGGCACCGTCAAGCGTGATGCTGTCAAAATTCTCAACGGTAAAAGTCTTTTTCTGACGGTTGTCGTCATTGTCAGCCTTTCCCCAAGGGGAAGCGACTGCGAGCATAAGGCTCGCTGCAAGCATAAGTTTTTTCATAATCATTAAAAAATTGAGTTATTTATAGTATCCATAGAAAAGGGCGATACTTTCCATCCCGGCGAAGAACTGGCTGAGCAGATAACTCTCGTTGGGAGAATGAATCGTATCGCGTTCAAGACCGAAGCCCATCAGAAGAGGATCGATGCCAAGTATTTTCTGCACCTCCGCCAGAACGGCGATGCTGCCTCCGCCTCTTGAAGGGACAGGTTCCACCCCATACACGTCCGCCATTGCCCTCGAAGCCGCAAGGTATGCTTCGGAAGTTATGGGGATAAGAAAACCGTTCCCACCTTCGGAGCGGCGCACATCCACCCGCACGCAATCGGGAGCCATCGACAGGAAATGTCTTTCGAAAAGCTCGGATATTTCTCCGCTCTTCTGGTCAGGCACCAGACGCATCGATATTTTGGCGTGGGCAGTCGAAGGAAGCACCGTCTTGGCTCCTTCACCCATATATCCTCCCCATATTCCGCATACGTCGAGACAGGGCCTTATCCCTGTCCTCTCAATCGTGCTGTATCCCCTCTCGCCCCTCACTTCCCGAATTCCGAGGAAGTCTTTGTATTCGTCAAGGTCAAAGGGAGCGCGTGCCAATTGCGCCCTGTCTTCATCGGAAAGTTCGACCACCCTGTCATAGAATCCCGGTACGGTTATCCGCCCGCAATCATCCGTCAGAGAGGATATCATCTCACAGAGGACATTTATCGGATTGGCCACCGCACCTCCGTAATGCCCTGAATGCAAGTCCTTGTCAGGTCCGGTGACGGTCACGTCGAAATAGGCAAGTCCGCGCATTCCGCAGTTGATAGACGGCACCTTGTCAGATATCATCGTCGTGTCGGATACAAGGCAGATATCTGCTGAAAGCCTGTCCCTGTTGTCCGATATCCATTGCGGAAGCGAAGGGCTGCCAATCTCCTCCTCGCCTTCGAAGATGAATTTGACGTTGTGACGGAGTTTCCTTGTCGCCACAAGATATTCGAAGGCCTTCAGGTGCATGAAGAGCTGCCCTTTGTCATCATTTGCCCCCCTGCCCCATATCGCTCCGTCGTGTATCACCGGCTCGAAAGGGTCGCTGTTCCATTTTTCCAGAGGCTCTGCCGGCTGCACGTCATAATGCCCATATATGAGTATGGTGCTCAGCGACGGATCCACCGTCTTCCATCCGAACACCACGGGATTGCCCGCCGTAGGACACACTTCCGCTCCGTCCGCCCCCGATTCCGTCAGCAGTTCGCGCAAACGTTGCGCGCAACGGAGCATATCAGGCTTGTTGGCCGATTTGGCGCTTACCGAGGGTATGCGTAACAGGGAGAAGAGTTCCTCGAAAAATCGCTCTTTATTTGCTTCTATATACCGTTTCATAACTGATGTGCTGGTCTGAGCAAGTCAAGTACCACCTTGACCGGATTGAACGTTTCGACAGGCACTTCCACAAACAGGGTGTTCCAGTCGCTCATAGCACCGTTCCAGAGTCCCGGGAGTTCGAGGGCTTTGAGGCCCCTTCCCTGATAACTCTTGCTGCTGATGAAACCCGTCTCGGAATCCACGAAACGGAGAAGGTCGAATTTGCGCCCCTTGTAATCGTGCAGACAGCACACTATGTCCACAGGATTGAAATGCGTGGACGACTTGAGGGCCTGCACTGCGGATGGATCGTCGGGATTTATCTGGGCTCCCTCCAGAATTTGAAGCGAGGTGCATCCGTCAGATCCGTACACTATGAAAGGTCCTCCGCCAGGTTCCCCCTGATTGCGTACCATTCCGCATACGCGCACCGGCCTGTCAAGTTTGGCGCGCAGAATTTTCCTCCGGTCACATCCGTCCGGAATGCGCACGCACAGTTCATCGGCAAAGAACTTTTCTATCTCGTCGCAAAGGGCATCGCAATCGTCTCCCGCAACATCGAGTCGGTTGAGATATGAGAAAATCCTGTCGCGCAGTTTCAGACATTCACCCATAAGGGCCTTCTTGTACAAGGAGGTCATCGGAAGATTTTTTTCGGTGGTCACGTTGTCGATGTTCTTGATGGACACAAGTTCTGAATCGACAGCATTCAGGTTGTGAATGAGGGCTCCGTGTCCAGCCGGTCTGAAAAGCGGTTCGCCGTCGTCTTTGAGAAAGGGCCTGTTATCCGCATCCACGGCAATGGTGTCGGTCTGAGGGTCCTGACAGGTGAAAGTGACGTCATAGCGTACTCCGTATCTCTTCTCGTACAGTTCCCGGACGGAGTTCAATTCATTCTCAAAGAGTTCCCGATGTTCAGGAGATATCGTCACCACAAGTCTGACGCTTCCGTCCGCATCCCTCATATAATCCTGTCCCTCGACAAGATGTTCGGCGAATGCAGTGCGGCATTCGCCGTCCGGATATCGGTGGAACTTGATGACTCCCTTTGGTTTGCTGCCGTACCCGAGTCCCCTGTCGGTAAGCACCATTTCCGCCACCGGACAGCTTCCGTCAAATATTTCAGGATCATAAAATGCGAATTTGCCAATATTTTCGGAAAGAGTGGCAACCTGCGCATTCGGCTTTTCCAGACCGGCGAAGATATCCTTGAACATCCTGGTGGCGGCTCCTGATGCAGGCACGAACTTGCAGCGCCCGGACACGGCGGCTTTGTCCGGATAAGTTGCGGCAGAGGCGGCTTCCGACTCCGGAAGAAGTTTTATGCCGTTGCCTGGGGTGGCTGCGGACACGATGCGAAGCCACGGAAATCCTTTACGGAACCTTTCAATCTGACTGTCAATGTCTCTTTTCATATCACGATTAATAATCAACGTAGAATTCACGTCTGTAATTGTAATTTTCCCTTATCTTCACGAAATCGTCAGGTGAAATCCTGAACATGAAATCATCCGTAAAAATGGGATAGTTGTACTGTATGACAGATGCTATCTCGCCCTGTGACTTGTCCTTGAGATCCAGTTTGATGGCCTCCAGGTCCATTATGGCGGCAGGCGGAAAGAATTCATAGAGAGGTTCGAAGCCGAAATATCTGGCAATCGCGCGAATGACGGTGGAGGCGCTTATCTGCTTGCCCTGATAGGAGTAGTTGGCTATGTGCGGAGTCGCTATGTCGACTTTCGACAACAGTTCCTTGTTGACGTTCGGCTCGTTGCTCCAGGTATCGATGATGACCGGGCCGAGTTTGGGAATGGCATCGACAAGTGCCTCTTCGTCCACAAGATCCCCTCCGGCAGTATTGATGAAGAATGCCCCCGGACGCATTCTGGCAAAGAATTCCGAATCCGCCATACGGCGGGTCGTGTCATTGATGGGGACATGCATCGTCACTATATTGGATTGCAGGAGGAGTTCTTCAAGGGGCCAGAAGCCGTCAGGTCCCTCGCTCTCAGCCCTGAGAGAGTCATATTTGAGCACTTTGAAACCGAGGTACAGAGCCATCTGTTCGACCCTGCTTCCGACATTGCCGGCACCTATGATGCCCATAGTATATCCCGAAAGATTGATGGAGTGACGGGAAGCTGTACCGTACAGAGCCGAGAAGACGTAGTTCATCACTGCTCCCGAATTGCACCCCGACGCATTGCACACGTGAATGCCGTGCGCACTGCAATATTCGAAATCTATATGGTGCGTGCCTATCGACGCCGTGGCGATGACAGCCACCCGTGAACCTTCCAGCAAAGATGCGTCACAGCGGGTACGGGTTCTTATTATAAGGGCATCGGCATCAGCGACAGCCTCCCTGACTATATCTCCGGTATCGAGATACACCACTTCCGCGAAAGGCTCCAGCACGCCTTCCACGAACGGTATGACTTTATCGATGACTATCTTCATTTCAGTATCACCTCCTCGACGAAGGACACCTTGGTGTCATCCTTTACAAAAAGCGTGTCATTTTTCAGCCACCCATTGATTTCAATCACAAGTGATTCCTTCCGCGAAGCCAGTCGGGCCCTCGCCAGAGAGGAATCCAGGGTCACGTACAGTTTCCCGGCGCGATAGAACTTCCTTATCGTATGCCCCGCCGCCCCGGACACTTCATCCCACGCACAGAAAACGCGTTGCATATTGAGGCCTTGAGACAATTTCATCGACCTTATGTACATATGCACAACTTCAGACATATCCAACGCGTTCTTGCGGCTCAATCCTTCCATTTTTATCCCCATTTCTCAAAGGCCCCTCCCACAGCCTCGAAATACACACTGTCCCGTGTCACCCCCTCAACGGCATCGCGAACACGCTCCCTGTTGGAATCGCTCAAGAATATCTGACCGAATTCGTTGCCCGCCACCATTTTCAGCAGATTGGAGACGCGTCCCGTGTCGAGTTTGTCGAAGAGGTCGTCCAGAAGAAGCATCGGAGCGAAGCCGCAGGATTTGCGCATAATGTCGTACTGCGCGAATTTCAACGCCACCAGAAAAGACTTCTGCTGGCCCTGCGAGCCGCATTTCCGGATGGGATAGCCGTCCATCAGAAAGACGAAATCATCCCTTTGTATCCCGACCGTCGTATATCTCATCGCGACGTCACGGCTCCGGGACGATGCCAGAAGTGAGTCGAGCGTATCTTTTTGCAAGTCGGAACGATATTCGACGGAGACAGTCTCGTGTCCGTCGGAAATCATTTCGTAATACCTCTGCACGAGAGGGAGAAGTCCCGTGACAAACTCCTCTCTTTTTCTGAATATGGGCGATGCGGCGGCAGCAAGACCTTCATCAAACACAGACATAAGCCTGTCATCGGGACATCCGTCCTTCAAAAGTCTGTTGCGTTGCAGAAGCAGCCGCCCGTAATGTTGAACGGCCGAAAGATATTCCGCGTCAGTCTGTGAGAGCACTGAATTGACAAAGCGTCTCCTGTCTTCCCCCGACTCGGACACCATAGAACTGTCGGCAGGCGATACCATCACGACGGGAAGAATGCCTATATGCCGGGAAATCCTTTCGTAAACCTTGTCATCACGCTTGATTTTCTTCTCGGCTCCGGACACGACGCTTACGGAGAAGCGGGATTCGAGCCCGTTGTTCATAAGATATGTCCCCGCTATGGAGAATTCATCTTGCGAATGCCGGAAATTGAATCTGTCCGAAGAGGCAAACGCGCTTTTTGTCATCGAGAGATAATACACGGCGTCGATGAGATTGGTCTTCCCTTCCCCGTTGTTGCCCGTGATGCAGTTCACGTTGGGAGAGAACTCCAGTTCCTGAAGTTCTATATTACGGAAATTGCGTACGGTTATCTTTTTCAGCACAGGCATACACAACAAATATAAGCATTATCGCGAAATTTAAACAAGAAGTTTCAATCCGGTTGAAGGAGATTATGAAATTGACGATAATTTTAGTATCTTCGCAAGATATCTCGTGGAGAATAAAATTAAAACATAATTATGGCAAACAAAAAAATCGACCAGGACGCTCTGCGTCAGGAAAACATCGAATCCACCGTCACCAAAGCGGAGAGAATCTACAATGACAACAAGAAATCAATCTGGACTGCCGCAGGCGTGGCGGCTGTCATCATACTTGCCGTCATAGGCTATTCCGAATTCATCGCGAAACCTAAAGCCGCCGAGGCCATGGCGCAGATGTTCCCCGCCGAGAATTCCTTTGCGGAGGGAGAATTCGATCTCGCCCTCAACGGTGACGGCAACACCTTGGGATTCAACGACATCATCGACCAGTACGGAGCCAGGGGCGGGAAAGACATATACTTCTACGCCGGCGTATGCAATCTCCGGCTCGAACAATATGACGAAGCCATCGCCATGCTAAAAAAATACAAAGGCAAGGATAATGTACTCGCCGCACGTGCCGAAAGTTGCATTGGCGATGCATACACCGGGCTTGAGAACTATGAAGAGGCCTTGAAGCATTTCCTCAAGGCCGCTGCCAAGGCTGACAACGTCTATGCCGCAACGTACTATCTCAGAGCCGGCATCACTTGTGAGGAACTCGAAAGGAAGGACGAAGCCCTCAAATATTACAGAATCATCAAAGACAAGTATTCAGACTCCATTGAGGGGTATGAAATCGACAAATACATAACAAGAGCAGAAGCAGAATAGTTATGGGAAGAGCTTTTGAATTCCGCAAGGAAAGGAAAATGAAGAGATGGGGCCATATGGCCCGCGTGTTCACGAAACTCGGCAAGGAAATCACCATCGCCGTCAAGCAGGGCGGTGCGGATGTCACGGGCAATCCGCGTCTGCGCGCCCTTATGGCGGAAGCAAGATCGGAGAGTATGCCGAAGGAGAACGTCGAAAGAGCAATCAAGAAAGCTACGGACAAGAGTGTAGGAGATTTCAAGGAACTTGTCTATGAAGGTTACGGTCCGTTCGGCATAGCTTACCTCGTGGAAACCGCCACTGACAACAACACGCGCACCGTGGCCAATGTCAGAAGTTATTTTACCAAATGCGGAGGCACGCTCGGAACCAGCGGTTCGGTAAGCTTCATGTTCGACCACAAGTGCGTATTCAGAATCGGTGAACCTGAAGGATTCGACATCGAAAGTCTCGAACTCGAACTGATTGATTACGGTGCAGAAGAGGTTTTCGAGGAGATTGAAGTGGATGAAGATGACAACGAGACAAAGGACGTGGTCATCTACGGAGCCTACGAATCCTACGGAGCCTTACAGAAATATCTTGAGGAAAACGGGTACGAACTCAAATCCGGAGGATTCGAGCGTATCCCCAACGTCGAACTCAAGGAAGTCACTGCCGAACAGCGCGCTACACTTGAAAAGCTCATCGACCTTCTCGAAGAAGACGAAGACGTGACTCACGTCTACACCACTATGCAGCCTGAATAGCAAGCGGGTTACAGATCCGGCATCGAACGTGCGACAGCCATTGCCGTACTCCAGGCCGCTTGCAGATTAAAGCCTCCCGTAACCGCGTCTACGTCAAGCACTTCTCCGGCAAAATAAAGCCCAGGATACCTGCGGCTTTCAAGAGTGGAAAGATTTATTTCCGACAATGATACGCCGCCGCAGGTGACGAATTCCGTCTTGAAACGGCATCGACCGGCCAGTTCGTATCCATCAGCCGTCAGAGTACTGACAAGACGGTTGATGCCTTTGCTTCCCAACTCAGACCACAGGATGTTCGGACGCAGGCCGCTCCTTGCGACCAGATAGCGGAACAACCGCGCATTCAAGCCATCAGGAGGCACGTTGCCGACCTGTTTCCGCGCATTCGCACAGACTGCATCAGAGAGGAACTGCCTGATTCCGACCTCGCTCAGTCCGCACCAGTTTACCAATACCCTGCCCCGGTAACCCGCATCCGCCAAATGCCTAGCGGCGTATGAACTCAGACGCAGGATTGCGGGACCGCTGAGTCCCCAGTCGGTGACAAGCAGAGGACCTTCGCCACGATACGATGTACCTGCAAGAAGCACCGATGCTGCAGGCGCCACCGTACCCATAAGACTGCAAAGGGATTTGTCCGCAATCCTGAAAGAAAACAGGGACGGCACCGGCTTCTCGATGGCAAGCCCCAGCGGTTCGAGCAGTTTCAGCGCACCTCCCCCGGTGGTCACGACAACCCTGTCGGCGAATACCGGTCCGCCAGGAACATCGAGACGGAATCCGCCGTCAACCGTTTCAACGGAAGCCACCGGGCAGTTGCAGCGCAACTGAACGCCCTCCTTGCGCATAATGCCGGCAAGCGTGCGCACCACCTGCATTGCATCCTGACTTTCGGGAAACACGCATCCGTCCTCCTGAATCACATAAGACACCCCTTCCGTTTCGAACCAATGCATTACGGCGTGGTTGTCAAAGGTCCTGAATACCCGTTTCATAAGCACGACGCCCCTTGGATAGACCTGTCCGAGGGATTTGATCCCATCAAAAGTATTGGTGAAATTGCATCTGCCTCCTCCTGTGACCGCCACTTTGGCAAGCGGCTTGGGACCGGCTTCATAGACGGTCACTGCCAGATTAGGGAGACTGCGTCTGATTTGTATGGCGCATAAACACCCCGCAGCTCCGGCTCCTATAACCGCTGTCTGTTTCACCCCAGCATTGCATTCATACCCCGAACAGCGAGACATCAATAACTGCCCCCGCCGCCGGAATCGGACTCCTGCGCGTTTATTTAAGCTCGCGGAACTTTTCCACTGAAATTTTCTTGTCCTTGACAGTTATCTCCGACTTGAGTTTGTCCAGGACCTTGGTCTCTTCCACCTGCTCACGGAGTCTTGAAACCTGTTCGGCATTGGAGAGCAGGTTCTCTGCCGCCTTTTCGAGAAGATCAGCGGGAACGTTGGAAAGACCGTACATCGCGTACTGATAGGTCACGAAGCCCATTGCTGCGTCCTTGACATCCTGTTCGGACACCTCGATGGAATATTTCTCCACGAAATTGTCGCGTATGAGCTGCCAGCGGAAATCCTCGACGAAGGAAGGGAATTCCTTTTCAATCTGTTCCATCGTGTATTTCCCCTTGTTGAGGGAGAAGAGCCACCTCTTCAGGTATTTTTCCGGGAGTTCTATGGCCGCCTTCTTGATGAACATATCCCTTATGTCCTTGTTCAGCCGTGCCGCCGCTTCCTGACTGTATTCGAATTCAAGTCTTTCCGTGACTTCCTTGTCTATGTCCTCATCGGACTTCTCCTCTTTCTTTTCCTCATAATATTTCTTGAGGTTACCGGCCATCTCCTTTTTCGCCTCAGCCGTAACGTTTATCTTGTAATTAGACACAGTATCCTCCTTCGCAGCGGAGACATCCACCTTCTCGGGAGTGGCAAGGTCAAAAATGAACGTAAACCCGTTTCCAGCAACCCATTCCTGCTCGGGCTGCTGCTCGCTGGGGAGAGGTTCCCCAAGCGTATTGATTCCGTTGTCGTGTATGTACTTGTAAAGAGCCTCACCCACAAGGTCATTGACAGACTCGACAAGACACTGCTCGCCATAAAATTTCTCTACGAGGGACATCGGAACCATACCTTTTCTGAATCCCTTGAATTCCGCTTTCCTCTTGCACTCGGCAAGTTTCTTCTTGCGCTGCTCGGCATAATCTTCAGCCGCGATGTTCAAGGTAAGCTCAAGATTGAGCTTATCTACCTGATTTTTCAGTATTTCCATTATTTGTTGCTATTGAATTATTTTTTGTACTCACTTTCTGCTGGGGATAGACGACCCGCTCGTGATAAAGCTGGGAAAGGTAGGACTTGAGCGCTTCCTTGACCGCATGCAGTTCCCCTATCGTCAATTCCGAATCCGAGAACTGCTCCTCGTTAACCTTCGACGCCACCATTCTTTCGACGAAATCGGAATATATCTCGGGGGAACCTCCCTTGAGCGTACGCGATGCGGCCTCCACAGTATCACAAATCATAAGAATCGCCTGCTCTCTCGTAATCGGCTTGCGTCCCTGATACGTGAATGCGGCACATTCATCCGGACTTCCTCCTTCATTGAGAAACTTGTTGTAGAAATAAGAAGTGACCGTAGTCCCGTGATGCGACAGTATGAACTCCCGTATCGTGCGGGGAAGATGATACTTCGCGGCCATATCCATCCCGTCAGCCACGTGACGTATTATGTCGTGTGCACTCTGCTTCGGGTCAAGTCCGTCGTGGTAGTCGGGGCCGTCTCCTGAAAGAGCTGTGGTATTTTCTATAAAACACAACGGATTGTTCATCTTGCCTATGTCGTGATACATAGCCGCCGCCCTGATAAGATATTCATCAGCCCCTATCGCACGTGCAGCGGCAGTACACATACTCATCACCTGAAGAGAGTGCTGGAATGTCCCCGGAGCCTTGATTTCCAACTCCCGCAAAAGTTTGTTGCCCGTATTCGAGAGTTCTTCCAGACGTGAATCCGAAACGAGTCCGAAAACCCTCTCGAAAAGAAATATCATAGGATAAAGGGCCATCGAGAGGAAAGAGCCTATAAGCATCTTGGCCACGTCGTGCCACAGATTCATACCTATGCTCATCCTGAAATCAAGCACCTTGTAGCAGAACAGAAGGACTCCGAAAACGGCGAGCGCTACAAGGAACTGCTCCACTCCTCGCTTGAGACGCTGGGAAAGAATAACCGCCACCAGTCCGGCAAGAAGGAACATCAGGAAATATCCTGCTCCGTAATGTTCAAGAAGCAGCAGAGGAAGCAGCGAAACCACATATACGGCCACGATAACCTTGTCCTTGAAGAATGCCTCCAAATACCTCGCCACTACCGGCAGCGGCAGCATTATCGCGAACCTCTGGAGATTGAACCTCTCCAGAAGCAGTATCGAAACGGAAGATATCAAAAATATGAAGGTCACGTAATGGAGTTCCTTGCTCCTCGAGAAAGTCCCCTTGCTTGTAAAGAACAATACGAACATAAATATCAGCGAGAGGAGCACCGCAAGCAGAAATCCGGAAATCCACAGGGGTAAAACGCTAATTTCTCCACCGAATTGAGAAGAGTACTCAGCCGCGTAAGAATCGAGGACCTGTTTGATTTCGGAAGTTATCATTTCCCCTTTCGAAACGAGCGTCACACCGGCTTCCACATAGCTTTGCGTAGGAGAAATGGAATTGAGCGACTCGTTTCTGGCCAAATCCGTCGTCCGCTTGTCATAGAGCAGATTGGGCACTATATGAGCGTAAACGCCGGCGGCCGTCAGAATTGAATCGGCCGGTATGCCGGGATATTTTGCCGAAATATCTTCAAGCAGACCGGTGCGCGCATCCCCCGGCTTGAATTTTTCAGACAGAGGATATTTCCTTGTCAACTTGTCCTGGATGACATAGAGGACTTCTTCGGAGAACTTGTCCGTAGCGACGCTTGAAGTCAAATCGTCCGGAATTATGCCTATGGAGTATATGTTTCTGGCATATTTCGACACGTCTTCCCTTATGAAGGAGAAAAGTCCGAAATCGATGTTGTCTATAGCCCTCAAATTGTTGAGCACCACTGCATCGGAATACCTGAAGTACGGAACCACCCGCTTTTGCAATGCAAGGCGTTCCTCCATCATCTGCGCTTCGGTCTTGTAAATGGGAAAATCGCACTCCGATATCAGAGTTTCGTATTTCCAAACCGAGCCCTTCTCATATTCATACCCGAAACGGGGTCGGTGCGGCATTGCGAAAGTAAGCGCCACCACACAGACGATGAACGGGATATATGACTTGAATTTTTTCGGGAGGCCTCTGTTCTTCATATTTCAACCGTATCAGGGGAACTCAGGCATCGATATTCGCGTAATGGGCGTTCTCTTCGATGAACTGACGGCGTGGCGGCACGTCATCGCCCATAAGCATGGAGAAAGTCCTTTCCGCCTGAGCCGCATTCTCTATGGTGATTTTTCTGAGACGTCTCTTTTCGGGATTCATCGTAGTGTCCCAAAGCTGCTCGTCAGACATTTCTCCGAGACCTTTGTAACGCTGTACGGTATATCCCTTGTCTGATCCCTTTCCAAGACGCAGAGCGGCTTCTTCTCGCTGGTCCTCTGTCCAGCAGTACACTTCTTCCTTGCCTTTCTTGACCAGATACAGCGGAGGTGTCGCCAGATAGACGTAGCCGTTCTTTATAAGGTCGAACATATATCTGAAGAAGAACGTGAGTATCAGGCACGCGATATGACTTCCGTCCACATCGGCATCGGTCATTATTATAACCTTGTGATAGCGGAGTCTGGAAAGATCCATATGTTTCTCGCCGGACTCGTTCTCCTGCGCCACAGTGACTCCCAGTGCCGTATAGATGTTGCGTATTTCCTCCGAATCAAATGCCCTGTCACCGGATGCCTTTTCCACGTTGAGAATTTTTCCCCTCAACGGAAGTATAGCCTGCGTGCGACGGTCACGCCCCTGCTTGGCCGTACCGCCGGCCGAATCTCCCTCGACAAGGAAAAGTTCGCAGAACTCGGGATTTCTTTCGGAGCAGTCGGCCAGTTTTCCCGGCATTCCGCCTCCTGACATCGGACTCTTCCGCTGAACCATCTCGCGTGCCTTGCGCGCAGCATTTCTGGCGGTGGCTGCAAGGACTATCTTTTCGACGATGAGCTTCGCCTCCTTGGGATGCTCTTCAAGATAGGCCTCAACGGCAGCGGCCGTAGCCTGAGACACGGCGGAAGTAACTTCTGTGTTTCCGAGTTTTGTCTTCGTCTGTCCTTCGAACTGGGGCTCGGCCACTTTCACCGACACGACGGCAGTGAGTCCTTCACGGAAATCTTCAGGCGCAAGGTCACCCTTGTACTTCTCGAGGAGTTTGTTCTTCTCGGCATAGTTCTTCAAGGTGCGGCTGAGTCCCATCTTGAAGCCCTGAAGGTGTGTGCCGCCCTCTATGGTGTTGATGTTGTTGACATATGAATATATCTTCTCGCTATAGCCGTTGTTGTATTGGAGCGCTATGTCGATTGGGATTATTTTGTCCGAATTGACACAGATAGGGTTGGGTATCAAGGTCTGCGCACCTGCATCCAGATATTCTATGAACTGACGGAGTCCCGTCTCGGAGTAGAAAGTATCCGAACGGAGCACCTGCCGTCCCGTGGGTTTGTGCTCCCCATTTTCGTCCGTCACGAACTCATCGACCATCTCCCGCTTGTCAGTCAAGGTGATTTTTATACCTTTGTTGAGATATGACAACTCGCGCAGACGGGCCGCAAGACGGTCATAATTGTAAACTATGGTCTGTGTGAATATGGTGGAATCAGGATGGAAGGTGATGATGGTACCGGTATCTTCGCAGGTGCCGGTGACTTCCACTTCGGTTATGGGCTTGCCTTTGGAGTACTTCTGGACAAACACCTTCCCTTCCCTGTGTATCTCGGCGACAAGCAGGTCGGAAAGGGCATTGACGCAAGAAACGCCCACGCCGTGAAGACCTCCGGAAACCTTGTAACTGTTCTTGCTGAACTTGCCGCCTGCATGCAGTACGGTAAGCACAACTTCAAGCGCGGAGCGATGCTCCTTTTCGTGCATTCCGGTGGGGATACCACGCCCGTTGTCACTGACACGTACGGAATTGTCTTCGTTGACAGTCACGTCAATAGTGTCACAGAACCCGGCCATGGCCTCGTCTATACTGTTGTCCACCACTTCATACACAAGGTGATGGAGTCCTCTTTCGGATATGTCTCCGATATACATCGAAGGTCTTTTTCTGACCGCTTCCAAACCTTCCAGCACCTGAATGCTGGACGCGGAATACTGTTCTTCCGCTCTTGTCATCTCATCTCTTTCTACCATCTGAACTATCTTTTCGGGTGATGTCTGGCACACCTCATTACAAACAGACAAATATACTTAAAATTATTTGGAATTCCATATATAAAAACCTCCGAAGTCGGGGTTCCCATCAAAGGTTGAGACAGATGCCGGCTATGACAGCCGGTCCCCTCTCCACTTTGGTCAGATAAACTCCTACCGGCTGGCACAGGAGGTTTGTCGCTTTCACCCATACGGAAAACCTGCGGTCAATCCTGAACTCTCCGTGTACTCCCAAATCAAAATACCACGGAAGATTGGTGACCACAACTTTTTCCTCCCAAGTCTCGGAGCGGCCCTTGCGTTCGGACTGTGACTTGACGTCAAGACCGAAGAATATCCTGTCATTGATATTGTAGGTGCCCGTCAATTCTCCGTGGAACGCGGCTGGTGCCACGATATTGTCCTCCTTCCTGAGCACATTCACGTCAGTGTATCTGAACTCCCCGTCAATCTCAATCCTCTCGGATTTCCAAGACGCTTTCAGAACAGCATCGAACCTGTTGTAGTTGCAACGCTTGAAATATTGCATTATCATCCCGTCTTTACCGACGTAGAGCGCATCGGCAAGAGCATTGGAGAACGATGAATAGCCGGCGTACAAATCATACTGGAAGAACGGGCTTATATTGCCGCGGAATCCTCCCTTGAGCCGCACACGCTCAACGCTGTTGTCAGGAAGGAAACCGGAACATGATGCGCAGAAATCGTCAGGCATATACGGGTTGAGTTTGAGCAGGGAGAAGTATGAATCCGCCTTGTTGCCTCCACCGACCTCGGCATACACGTCAAGACTGCCGGGGATTATGAAAAAGTCCGCACTGACGTCGGGATACACTCCCTGATTGGGGTGGTCTCCCGCACCGACAACGCCCAGTCTCACGCCCAGTTTGACGTGAGCACGTTTGTAATCGAGGAGGAATTGCGGCGCCGCATCCAATCCGAACCAACTGCCCGCAAAACAGCCGTTGGCATCGATGTATCTCACGTTTGCATCGACAGCCCAGCGCGAGTGTTTCCCTATCCTCATTCCGAACAAAGCGGAAAAATCAGTGTCATATTCCCGGACGGCAAGTTCGGATGTGCGGTTGAAGTAGTCCTTGGAACCGTCGAAGGACAATTTGAAATCATAGAAGACACGGCTCGAGTCCATATCGTTTGACTTCACCCTCAATGCGGCCTCCACCCCGTGACGGTTGTGAAACACCCACGGATCCTCTGCATTGAGGTAGTCGTAGGCGACATCGGCTCCGAAAGAGAGCTTCTTCAATTTCAAGTCAACGCCGATTCCAAGCCTGTTGTCGAAATTGTGTCCGAAATCGGCCGGACCTTCGGGACGGACCATATCCCCCTTCAGTTGCTGTCGATGGTACCTGCCGGAAAAACCCTTGAAACTGTCATATACGCTGAAAGCGAACTTCCCCGGTTTAAGTGGACTCACCACCATATCCAATTCCGGATGGAAGAGATAGCCGGCTCCCGCATTGAGATAGAACTTGCCTCCGTCACGCCTCGCCGGTTCCAGACGCATCGCCACGAGATAGGGATGGAACTCGTAGGATCCGCGATACGGATTCTCGAATACTGAATAATCCACCGAGTAGTCAAAAACCTGAAGGGAGTCAGGCACGTACATCGGAATCCCTTCCTTCGGAGAGTCCGACACCCTGCCCTCATATTCGTTGGTCACGGTGACGTGCGGATTCAAATCCTGAGCGTAAGCTGCTCCTGATGCGACAGACACAAACGCAAGCAGCACACAATATAAATTCCTCATAATTCTTACTCTATTTCTTTCAACTTTTCAAGACGCATATTGATTGCATCCGTAACTTCATCGCTTGTGCCGGACGTGGGACGGTAGCCGGAAAGGACGCTCTTGAAGGTAGCCTCCGCCTGCTTGAAGTTCCCGTTTTCGGCAAAGGAGTCACCGAGTGTCACGAATGACCTTGCAAGCCAGTACGACTGTCCCGGAGCATTTTCAGCAAATTCATACACCAAAGCTGGCACTGCATTGAAATCCCCGCGGTCGTAAGTGTCCTGTATGATTATATAACTGGCTTCAGCGCCTTCTTCGGTGTCTGGCATCCCCGACAATTTTCTGAAAATGACGAGCGCCTCGTCCCGCTTGCCGGAAATCATCAGTGACTTGGCTTTGAAATATTCCGCTTCCCGCATCACGCTTTCGGGGATACCTGGGGTTCCGAGCACGGTTTGTGCGGAAGACAGGGTCACATCGAAGTTGTGCGAGCGGTAGGCGGAACGCATCATTCCGGAATCACCGAGGAGTTTGCGCTCCGCGGAAGACGCGGATGCCGACAGTCTTGAGAACACGGCCAACGCATCGCCGTATCTTTCGATACGGTAGGACAACTCGGCCACCTTGAGCAACGCATCCTCCGCACAAGAGGGGTCGGACTTCATTTCAGAGACCATCCTGAACTGCTCCAGCGCTTTCTCCTTCTCTCCCAGTTTGTCCAGACAGTCTCCGGCATAATATCTGGCTTTCGCAAGCCGGGAACCGGAAGGATAGGCATCCACATATTTCATTATGGCAGTCAGCGCCTTCGCATAATTTTCCGTCATATAGGTCTGCTCGGCCGAATTGAAATAAACGGCTTCCACCTCTTCGGGCGTCTTGGCGACCGGTTTCCCCACTTCACGCGTGAAATCTATAAATCTTTCGGGCTCGTTCTTCTGCTGAAAAATAGCCTCGGCTGCGAGAAGCGCATCTTCCACATACCCCGTATTCTTGTAATCGCGGGCCACTTTCGCATAGCATTCGAGCGCCCCGTCAGCATCGGAGGCATTTCTCTTTATCATCGCCGTCTCTATGAGGGCCCGCGCCACGTACACGCTGTCGGGAGAATTTTTTTCCATACGGCTGAAACATTCAAGCGCCGAATCGGTTCTGCCGGCATCGACGTAAGCCCGCCCGAGTTCGAACATCGCCTCCGAATAATAAGGGGCCGACGGAGAAGCGTCGAGCACCGGTTGAAGGGAGTTTATCTTCCCCTGTCTGTCTCCGTTCAGTCCCATCGCCACTCCAAGTCTGTAATAAGGATAGATATTGTCGGGATTGTCCGGGCTGGCGGCCGCGGCATATTTCTTCACTGCTCCCTTGTAGTTCTTTTTCATAAAATCACAGTCGCCCCTCCTGATGGCGGCATCCGTACGGGCCGAGCTGTCTCCCGAAGCCAGATACTTGTCTAACCAGACCGCAGCCTTGTCATAGTCCTGGATGCTGAAATGGCAGTAAGCTGTATTGTACGGCAGGAGCTTTCCTTCCTGTCTTGTATCGAGGGCGGAATTGTTGTAGAGATCCGTATAGATCTCCGCAGCCCCGTTGAAATTGTCAACGCGGAAATATGATTCAGCGAGCCAGTAGCGTGACAGTTTTCCCAGATTGTCGGTGCGCGGGAGGTAGTATGCGGCCACTTTGAGATGGGTGGCAGCATCGGAATATGACGAGTTGCCAATCAACTGCACGGCACGCAGGTAATTGGCCTTGGCATAATTGGCTTTCATCCTCCCGTCCAGGACCTCTATCTTGTCATAGGCGGCTACGGCACCGGTGTAGTCCCTGTTCATCAGACAGGCCAGGGCTATGTAATTGTAAATGCCATCCTTCTTTCCATTATCAGGATAATCTGCCAGATACCTGCTGAAAGCCGCAGGGTCGTGATTGAGGTCGAATGAAAGTTTCGCGTGATTGAATGAAGCGTCCTCTCTTATCACCTTGTCAAAGTCAACGGTGGCAGCCTCCGCAAATGCCGCCATCGCAGATACCTTGTCCTTGGTCTGTATGTAGGACCATCCCATCTGGTAAGCCGCTATCTGACCCAGGGAGTCGCTGCGGTCCCCCATCTGCGAGAAATATTCCAGGGCTTCGCTGTAATTGCCCAGCGAATACTGGAGCGAACCGGCATAGAACAGACCGGAGCGGCTTTCCTGTTCTTTCTCCACTGGCGCAAAATCGTAGTATCGCTTTGCATTGTCCGTATCCCCAAGTATGAAATATGATTCGGAAATGATGCGTGCAAGATGTCCTTTCCTTTCCTGGGAAGCGACGGTGAAAAGAGCATCGCCGTTGGCCGTAACGTATGCGTAGTCCTTGAGCATAAAGCGGCATTCGAGCATATACGTCTTCGAGGTCAGTTCAAAACGCGCGTCTTTTGATGATTTCGTAAACCATTCGTAAGCCGCTTTGAAATCATTGTCGCAATACGCAATGTATCCGAGAGCGTATCTGGACGGACCGGCGAAATCGGAGCCCTGACGGGACGCCACTTTTTCGAAACCTGCGCGTGCAGCCCCGTGATTGCCCAGACTGAAATCACAGTAGGATGTCTTGAAGAGTTTTTCCTCCTGCTCCTGCGGGGAGAGTTTTCTCGAATCCGCCCTTGAAAGATAAATTTTCGAGGACTGGTAATGCCCCTCGTCGAACAGGCTCAGTCCATAACGGAAATCCATTTCGTCGGACAGTACGGTCCTTCCGTATTTAGCGGTGTAGGAAGCAATCGCCCCTCCCGCCCCGGGAGTTCCCATCATTATCCTGCAAAGCACGCCGTATCCGGAATTGAACACATCCGGAGATTCCCTCTCCAATTCATCTAAGGCTTCGGAGGCTTCAGCGTACACACCGCGCCGGTCAAGCCTGAGCCCAGAATCATAATCGAATGCCAATGCCGACAAGGTCATCGCCACAAGCATCAGGAGGGTCAGAAAAACTTTTTTTGATTCCATATTTACAGTTCCGGTCATATTTATACAAAAATACTCAATTTTCAACTATCTTTGTGTGTAAAGTCAAACTTGTTTACAACATATTATGAACAACTCTGAACCTCTCATAGTTTTCCGTGACGCTGACATAATGAACGGAGAAGAAACAGTCATTTTCGGTTTGGAAATGGAGGTATACCCTTCCGACTTCGTCTACATAGTGGGACGGGTAGGATCCGGCAAAACTTCCATTATACG
>JAKSKB010000003.1 GCA_024401975.1 Bacteroidales bacterium
GATGACTTTAAAGAGACTTTAAAGGCGATTTTTGGCGACTTAAGGTGACTGTTGGAACTATAAATGGAACTTTAAAGTTACTTAGGGGGTGACTTAGGGTGACTTAGGGGGTGACTTAGGGTGACTTTGAACGTCTAAAAAAGCGAGGGGGAAAAATACCTCAATAACCCTCAATAAGCACCCCGCCTACCCCCTCCTCTCTGGAAATCCGGCCCTCTCACATAGAATGAAATGAAACTCTGCTGGTGCAAATCGAATCTCTTGAAGAACGGCAGTACACTGAAAACCGATGCGGGCCTCGAAATGAACAGCAGGCACAGGAAAATTGCGGCTGCAGGCAGGGCTGCCTTGAGCAGCGCCTCCGGTTGGGCCAGAAGACCGAGGGCAAAGAATATCAGCACTTGCATCAGCCCTGTGATGCCGTCAAAGAAATGTACGAGAGATTTTCTGCCGCGAAAGTCGGTGTTGCCCAGAATGATGCCGACTATGTATGCGCTCAAGTATCCGTTCCCGCCCAGCAGACCGGGCACGGCGTAGGAAAAAAGCGCGATGGCCAGGACGAAAAGCGAATCGAACCCTGCAGTGGCGAAGGAAATCCGTCTCATTACAAGTATGGCGCCGCGTGCAATGAGGTATCCGATGCCTGCTCCCAGCACTATCTGTTTCAAGAGCATCATTGCGATGCCTGCTCCGCTTGCCGAGCCTCCCATAAGGGAAAGCATCAGCGCTGTGAGCATATAGGACATCGGGTCGTTGGAGCCGCTCTCCATTTCCAGGAGCGGGGAAGTTCCGTTTTTAAGGCCAAGATTTTTAGAACGGAGTATGGAGAAAACCGATGCCGCGTCAGTCGAACTTATGACCGCGCCCATAAGCATACTTTCAAGCCAGTTCCAATGAAGAACGAAATGGCAGAAGAGTCCGGTGACGCCTGCCGTGACCGCTACCCCGGCGGTAGCCAGAATCGCAGCCTGGGCAGCCACAGGTCTGGCTGTCTTCCATCTGGTCCCGAAACCGCCGTAGAACATTATGAATATGAGGGCAATCGAGCACATCTTTTCGGCCGCTTTGAAATCCTCGAGCGCAATATTTATGAAATCCACGTTCCCGACAAAGATTCCAAGCAGGATGAAGGCAAGCAGTACGGGGATGCCCACCTTGTGGGATGCGTTGTTGAGCAGGACGCAGCAGAAAATGATGATTGCGACAAGTGCGAGGAATGTATTCATGGCGTGTCAGTCAAGAAGGTGGTCAATCAATCGCTTTATCTGGTTGCTCTCAAGAAGAAATCCGTCGTGTCCGTAATCGGAATGAATCACGTGCCTGACCGCTCCGGGGATGTATCGGTACCATTCCTCCATTTCAAGAGGAGGAAATATGATGTCGGTATCCACGGCTGCCGTTATGACGCGTGCCTTGATGTGTGACAGAGCATTTTCCACCCCATTTCTGCCGCGTCCGACATTGTGGCTGTCGAAAGAGTTGCACAGAGAGTAATATGAAGATGCATCGAAATTTCTTCTCACGAGTTTAAGGCCCTGATAACGTTCGTAGGAGGCGACCTTTTTTGCGAAGAGGCAGTCGGGGTCGTCCTCTTTCTGGGTGATGCCGTACCCCTTGAAGCATCTATATGATATCAGGGCCTGCGCTCTTGCACATTTAAGCCCTTCGACCCCTCCTGTCAAGTCCTTGCATCTGCGGAAGGTGCTGTCCGCCTCCAGAGCCATGCGCTGTGCTTCCACCATTGCTCCAAGCCAGGGGGATATGCGCGGCGCAGTCGCGAGAAAAAGTATGTTTCTGCACACTTCAGGTTCCATTATAGACCACTCCATTGCCTGAAAACCACCTATGGAACTGCCTATGAGCAGGTCCACGGTCTCTATTCCAAGATGCTTGCGCACTTCGATGCAGGTTCTTGCCATATCCCTTATGGTGACGGCAGGGAAGTCGAAGAAATAGGGCTTTCCTGTGAGGGGATTGACGCTTCGCGGTGAAGAGGAACCATATGCCGAGCCGAGCAGGTTGACGCATACCACGAAATATTTTTCCGTATCTATCGTCTTGCCCGGGCCCGTAAGTTCAGGCCACCAGTCTTCCACGTCTGAATTGGCCGTAAGTCCATGACATATCCAAATGACTTTCTTTCCCGGGGAGTATTCGCATCCGGAAGTGTGGTATGCGATGTCTATCGAGTCAAGAACTCCTCCGGCCTCGAAATGGAAGGGCTTGTCTGTGGTGAGAACGTGGGCTGTCATCTGTGCGCTTCAGTGATGGCTGATTCTATGTCCTTGATGATGTCGTCCGGATCTTCAAGCCCGATGCTCAAACGCATCAGTCCCGGAGAGATGCCGGCTTCCTCAAGTTGCCGGTCGGTGAGCTGGCGGTGCGTATGCGAAGCGGGATGCAGGACGCAGGTATGGCAGTCCGCGACGTGAGTCTCTATGGATATCAGTTTGAGATTGTCTATGAACCGTGCCCCGAATTCTTTGCCTCCCTTGAGCGCGAAGGCTATGACTCCGCAACTTCCTTCCGGGAGATATTTGAGCTGGCGGCTGTGTTCCGGGTCGTCTTCCAACTCGGGAAAATGAATCCATTCCACGTCGGGAAGGGTCTTAAGGAAACCGGCCACCTTGAGTGCGCTTTCGCTGTGGCGTTTCATCCGTACGTGGAGCGATTGCAGCCCCAACCCCAGATAGAATGCGTTCTGAGGACTCTGTATGGCGCCTAAATCTCTCATCAACTGACTGGTCGCCTTGGTGATGTAGGCAAGTCTGCCGAATTTGCGGGTGTATATCAGTCCGTGATAGGAAGAATCCGGAGTGCACAGCCCGGGGAATTTGTCGGCGTGCTTCTCCCAGTCGAAATTGCCGCTGTCAACAATCGCTCCTCCTACCGTGGTGCCGTGCCCGTCCATATATTTTGTAGTGGAGTGTGTGACGATATCCGCGCCCCATTCGAAGGGACGGCAGTGCACAGGGGTGGGGAAGGTGTTGTCAACTATGAACGGCACTCCGTGCGAATGTGCAATGCGTGCGAATCTTTCAAGGTCGAGGACCCTTACTCCAGGATTGGAAAGCGTCTCTCCGAACAGGAGTTTGGTGTTCGGCTTGAAAGCCGCTTCGATTTCCTCATCCGAGGCATCATAGTCGATAAAAGTGACGTCTATGCCCATTTTTCTGAAAGTGCAGCCGAAGAGATTGTAGGTGCCACCATAAATGGAGGACATACTTATCATATGGTCTCCGGCTTCGCAGATGTTGAAGCAGGCGAAGAAATTGGCGGCTTGTCCGGAGGACGTCAGCATTGCCGCCACCCCTCCTTCGAGTGCACAGATACGTGCCGCGACCATATCATTCGTGGGGTTTTGGAGGCGTGTATAGAAATAACCGCTTTCCTCAAGGTCGAAAAGCCGACCCATATGCTCGGAGGTGTCATATTTGAAAGTGGTGCTCTGGATAACCGGTATCTGGCGCGGTCCCCCGTTTTGCGGCTGGTAACCCGCTTGTACGCATTGCGTGTCTATGCTTTGTCTGACCTTGTTCATCAGTGTATGAATATTTCGGCTAAAATAATTCATTTTTGCCGATTTTTGCTAAATTTGTAATGACATCAATAAAAAAATCAGAAAAATGAGCAAGGAACAGACACCTACTCCGCATATCAGGGCTTCCTACGGAGAAATAGCCCCTACCGTCATAATGGCCGGTGACCCTTTGAGAGCGAAGTTCTTCGCGGAAACTTATCTGGAGAATCCGGTTCTGTACAATGATGTACGGGCAATGTACGGCTACACCGGCACTTGGAAAGGTAAAAGGGTGTCCATTCAGGGACACGGTATGGGTATCCCGTCCATAGGCATCTATTCATACGAACTCTTCAATTTCTATGACGTGGAGCGGATTATCCGTGTCGGGACTTGCGGCACTTTCGATTCCGAGGTGCAACTTGGAAGTCTTGTGATGGCAGAAGGCGCCTGCACGGATTCCAATTACGGCATCCAATACGGTTTCCCTTGCACGTTTGCTCCCATAGCTGATTTCGGACTTCTCCGTTCCGCCGTCGAAGAGGCGGAACGCCTCGGTGTGTCCTACAAGGTGGGCAATGTCCTTTCATCCGATGTCTTCTACGACGAATCCAGTACCCAGAAGACTCTTTCCCGCTTCGGAGTTCTCGCCGTGGAGATGGAGGTTTCAGCCCTTTATATGAATGCCGCCGCTGCCGGCAAAAAGGCCCTCGGCATCCTTTCGGTTACCGACAATATCGCCACCGGCGAAAGACTTTCCGCAACTGACAGGCAGTTGAAACTGAACGATATGCTGGAAGTCGCGCTGGGGATTGCCTAGTCTCTGCCCGCTTTGAGTCCCATTTCGGCTGCTTTCCTGCGCACAATGGCATCGGCTTCATCGAAATTGTTCCCGATTACTCCGTCAAGTATGGATTCTTTGACGTACTCTTTCAGTATGCCTATCTCCCTGCACGGAGGAATTCCGTAGAGTTCCATAAGATATTCTCCGGAAATGGGATTCTTGAAATTGCGTATCCTGTCCTTTTCCTCCACCTCTGCTAGTTTCCTGCGGACAAGATCGAAATTGTTGCGTATGCGGGCGACTTTCGCGGGATTCTTTGAGGTCACGTCGGCGTCGCACAGGGTCATCAGATCATCCACGTCGTCACCGGCATCGAACAGCAGTCTCCTGACTGCCGAATCCGTCACCCCGTCATCTACAAGGGCTATGGGGCGCAGGTGAAGTTTGACGAGCTTCTGAACGTATTTCATCCTTTCGTCAAGAGGAAGCGAAAGCCTCGTGAAGATTTTGGGAACCATACGGGCGCCTATCAGTTCATGCCCGTGGAAAGTCCATCCGGACTGCGCGTCGAAACGTTTGGATGCAGGTTTGCCTATATCGTGCAGAAGCGCGGCCCATCTGAGCCACAGACGGGGTTCATCCCCGTCGGAGGCGCTTACGTTGTCAAGGACTGCCAGCGTGTGCGAGAAATTCTCCTTATGACCGCGGCCGTCGATGGACTCGACGCCCTTGAGTCCCGATATTTCCGGAAGTATGCGTTCCAGAAGCCTTGTGTCATCCAACAGGCGGAACGCCATCGACGGCCGCGGAGTTGCCATCATCTTGTTGAGCTCATCGGCAATGCGCTCTTTTGAAAGTATGGATATCCTGTCTCCCATACGTCTGATTGATTCAACAGACTCGGGTACTATGGTGAAATTCATCTCCGGTGTGCTCAATTTTGTGGCGAAACGTATGGCTCGGAACATCCTGAGCGGGTCGTCGGAATAGGTTGTGTCCGGGTCGAGAGGGGTTCGTATGATGCCTGCGGCGAGGTCTCTTATGCCACCGAAAGGGTCAACCAGTTCCCCGTATGAATCCTTCTGCAGGCTGAAGGCCATCGCATTTATGGTGAAATCGCGGCGCATCTGGTCGTCTTCGAGCGATCCGTTCTCCACGATGGGGTTTCTGGATTCGCGTCTGTATGATTCCTTCCTCGCCCCGACGAATTCTATTTCATCGCCTCTGTAGCGGAGCATCGCAGTGCCGAAGTTCCTGAATACGGACACTTTGGACCTCACCCGCTTTCCCACCGCTTCGGCAAGTTCAGTTCCGCTGCCTTCCACCACTATGTCTATGTCGTTGGACTGTCTCCCGAGGAAACAGTCACGGACATACCCGCCTATTACGAATGCGCGCACTCCCAGCCGCTGAGCCTGCTCCGACACTATGCCGAATATCGGATTTTCCAGATATCCTTCCGTGATTGTCATTTCAACATATCTTCATAAGACGGCAGGGAAGGGGAGAACACAAGCCCGTCCGCCGACTTTTTCGCTACAATCGTATTCTTGCCGTTGGTGATGAACACCCATTTTACGGACAGGGCCATATCGTAACGGAGGGCCTGACCGAGTACCTCGGCATCGAGTTCGATTTCCGGCCGCTTGCATTCCACGAGGGCAACAGGGGAGGCGTCACGTCCGAAGATGACTATATCCGCCCTGTAGCGTTTGGACGATTTTCCCCAATTGAAGCCCACTTCGCTGCGCATCATATGTTCAGGCACCTTCATGGTGTCTCTCAAGACCGAGATGAACCACTGGCGTACCGTCTCCTCCGGAGTCAGTGCGACGTTTTTCCTGCGAAGCGGGTCTCCTATGCTTGTTTTTGCCATATCCGCTTGCAAATATATCAAAAATACGGTACTTTCGGAGCGGAAATGACAGATGCTTTCATCACATACGTCAGGGATGTCAGGCGTTATTCCTCCAGGACCTGTACGCTTTACAGAAGCGTGCTCGAGAACTATGTCTCTCTTTTCGGGGACATTCCTACGGCCGAGAACGTCAGAGGCTATGAAGTCCTGCTGATGGATGAACGCGGGATGGACCCTCGCACGGTCAACCAGCATCTCTCCGTGCTCAGCGGCTACTGCCGTTTCCTCGTAAAGAAAGGCGTCCTCAAGTCCAATCCCGTCAGGACCGTACCTCGCCCGAAAATGTCCGTGCGCCTGCCGGAGTCCTCGCGCGAAGAATCGATGAAAGAATAGTGCGAGGGAGCGCGAGACCGTCTGGATGGTGACGATATGGGGATGCCACAGAGGTACGAACAGCGTCTCGGACGCCTCATAGTGTCGCTTCTTTACAATACAGGGATAAGGCGGGCCGAATTGCTGTCGCTGACCGTTTCTTCTCTGGACAGGGGACGTTCTGTCCTCCGCGTGAAGGGAAAAGGGGATAAAATGAGAGAAATTCCGCTTGTCCCGTCCGTTTGTGACGAAATATCATTATATTTACAATCAGTTGACACGATGGTAGGATGCGTCCGTACTGCGGACAGCCCCTTGCTGGTGACTCTCAAAGGTCGTGCCCTTTATCCCGTGTTCGTGGACAGGGCCGTGAAAAAGGAATTGGAATCCGTTCCCGGCATCACGGGCAGGAAGTCGCCTCACGTGCTCAGGCATACGCTGGCAACGGAGCTGCTCTCCGACGGAGCGGACATCAATTCCATAAAGGAATTCCTGGGGCATTCGTCTCTGGCGGCTACGCAGGTATATACGCACAATTCCATCGAGAAACTGCTGAAAGTTTATGACAACGCCCATCCAAGGGCAAAAAACGGAGGTAAAAATGGAGATTAAAATCAAATCGCTCAAATTCGACGCCGACCAGAAGCTCATCGCCTACGTCGGGAAGAAAGTTTCAAGGCTTGCCAGGTTTTACGGGGATTCGGATACTGCGGAGGTCACTCTCTCGCTGCTTTCCGATCCGGACAACAAAAGCGTGAAGATACGCGTGCTGGCACCCGGTGGAGATTTCGTCATCGAACGCAGTTCCAAAAGTTTCGAAGATGCCGTATCGGCCGCAGTGGACGCGATGAAGGAAAAACTTACAAGAGCAAAAGAGAAACGCAATGAAGCATAACGAACCTGATATGAAAAATCCAACAAAGATTGCACTGTCGCTTGCTGCGGCGGCAACGATTGCCACATCCTGCGGCAAGGAACTGACAAAGTCCGGACTTGATCCGCGTAATTTCGTGAACGAAGAGGGCACCACAGCTCTCTATACCCTCAAAAACGCTTCCGGAATGGAGGTGTGCCTGACCAATTTCGGTGCCAGAATCGTTTCCATAATGGTGCCTGACAGAAACGGAGAGTTCAGGGACGTGGTGCTTGGCTTTGACAACATCGACGATTATCTGACCATTCCTTCCAATTTCGGGGCGACAGTCGGCAGATATGCCAATCGCATAGCCGGAGGGCGTATGGTCCTTGATGGCAAGGAATACAATTTCTTCAAGAACAATATGGGAGTCAACTGTCTTCACGGCGGGAAGATCGGCTGGGACAGCACCATATTCGACGTGAAGGAAGCCGATGAACGCCACATAACGTTCACGCTTGTATCCCCCGACGGTGACGAAGGTTTCCCGGGTACGGTCGAGGTCGCGATGACTTTCACGCTTCGTGACGACAACTCGCTCGACCTTCACTATGAGGCGGTGACGGACGCTCCCACGGTCATCAATATGACCAATCACTCGTATTTCAATCTCAGCGGCAATCCCGCCAACGATGTGCTCGATTTCACTCTGTATATCGATGCTGACAATTGCACGCCGACCGACAGATACCAGATTCCTACGGGTGAGATTGTGCCGGTGGAAGGTACGCCGTTCGATTTCAGAGAGGCGAAGGTTCTCGGAGACGAGATTGACGCTGACAACGAACAGATCCGTATCGGTGGCGGCTGGGATCACAACTGGGTACTTAACCATCCCGGGGACCTGCTCAATCTGGCTGCGGAGTGCGTATGTCCCGAAACGGGAATAGTCCTTGACGTCTATACGCAGGAACCCGGCCTTCAGGTTTATTCCGGCAATTTCCTTGCAGGCGAGAAGGGCAAGCACGGCATAGCGTACAACAAGCGTACGGCCATCTGCCTCGAATCCCAGCACTATCCGGATTCCCCGAACCATCCTGAGTTCCCGAGCACGGTTCTCCGTCCAGGTGAGAAATACGATACGCATACCGTGTTCGCTTTCAAAACTGTCGAATAGCGGATGGTCAAAGGTGTTGCCGTTGCATCCGAGCCGGAGGATTTCCGTTCCGCGTCTGCCGTGGCGGGAATGCGTGAGGCCGCGTCAGCGGTGACTCCCGTATCCGTAACGGGGGGGTTGACCAAAAAGTCAACCCCTTTTGTCTTACCCCCGCTGCTGACGCAGCTGCCCCGGTGGGGCATGCCGCCTGCACTTCGTTCCAGCGGGTGTCTCCGTGGCTCAATGTTCATTTCGCTCACTCCGACACGGCGCTGAAGCGCCTTATTAGTCAACCCCCTCTTTTTCTTTCCCCGAGATGAGATGTCCCTCAGCTTCGGTGACAGCGGTGAGACGGTGGAACTGTACGAGCGCTCGCTGACAGCGAACCTGCCGGCTGAGACGATTCACGAAATGGAGATTCACCGGACTCACCGAAGCGCAGGTGCGGGCCATCTCCAAATCCCTTTGACGCCACGGATGCCTTAGTTTACGCGGGGATTTTCAGTATGGAGTCGGCGAAGGACAGCACGCGTTCCCTGTGAGATATGAATATGACGGTCTTGCGACCGCCGTATCCGGCCACGAGACGCTCCAGCACCCTGTTCTCAGTATCACTGTCAAGCGAGGAGGTCGCCTCGTCCAGGATGAGGACATTTCCCGGGTGCAGCAGAGCTCGGGCGATAGAAACGCGTTGCGCCTGTCCTTCGCTCAGACCTGTTCCGCCTTCACCGCAGACACAGTCCGGACCGTCAGGAAGATTGAAGACGAAGTCGGCATCGGCTGCGTGGAGTGCCTGCGATATCGCCTCTTCGCTGGCGTTGGGATTTGCGAGGAGCAGATTATCCCGGATTGTCCCGCTCAGGAGGCTGTTGCCCTGCGGGACATACATAAAATTGCATACGGGTATCCGTGAAACGCTGCCTTCTTCCGGTTTGAGCAATCCCATCGCGAGTCTTGCCATTGTGCTTTTCCCGCTTCCGGTAGGGCCTGTGACAGCAGTGAAAGTGCCGGATGTGAACGTGTGCGAGAAGTTGTCAAGCACTTTCCTGACCTGTCCCGGATATGAGAAAGTCACGTCCTTGAACTCTATTGACGGGGCGCTTTCGAGAAGCGGGCCTTCAAGAGGAATGTCTTCCTTCATTCCGGTGAGTTCCGTTATCCTTTCCTCGGACGCAAGCGCCTGGATGCAAGCCGGTATGTGCCTGCTCATATCGGCTATGGGTCTTTGAATCTGTCCGACAAGTTGCAGGAAGGAAATCATCATTCCGTATGTCACCGTTCCGCCTGCAATTCCGAATATGCCCCAAAGAAATGCAGCAGCGTATCCCGCCCTGAACCCAAGTCCCATCACGGCTCTGGCAAAGGTCGTGTAGTCGAGCCTGTCAATCACTGCCTCTTCTATGTCGTCCTGCACAAGTTTCAGTTTGTGCAGGACATTTTCTATCCCGGTGAGGGTGAGTACGAGCACTCTGTTCTGAAGGTTCTCCTGCATATGGCGGTTGCTCGCGCTGTCAAGTTCCCTTACTTTTGCCGTGAGGGCGCGAAGTTTCCTGAAAAGCAGTTTCGAGCCAAGCACGGCCGCTGCGGTCAGGGAAACGAGTATCCACATCAATCCCGGTGAAAGGTACATCAGATATGCCGATGCGGCGGCAAGCTGGCACAGCGTGACGACCGTATCCGGTATCCTTGAACACACAAGATCCGTCACCACACGTATGTCTTCCTGCATCCTGTTCATTACGTCGGCGCTGTGATAATCTTCCTTACCCGTCCACGAACTTCTGAGCACGTGGCTGAAAGTCTTGTATCTGAGAGCGTTCTGAGCCTTGATTGTTGTGAGATTCTCCCAGTAAGAGGCGGCCAGGTCGCACAGCAGTTGAAGAAGCATTGTCCCCGCGAACAGTGGAATGCCTGCGACCGGTTGCGAATCCGCCGCCCCCGTAGCCGCATCCACCAGCAGCTTGCAGGCCCATACGAATCCCAGCGAAGCCGCCACGCGTACGAGACCGATGAGGACGCTCACGCAGATGCGCCATCTCAGGGGCTTGCAGATGGCAAGCACACCTTTTACACTGTCACCGAACCTTTTCACTGCAGTATGACGGATAATGCATCATCATCATTCTTCAACGATACCTGCCTCTTTCCAGTCTGCGGCTAATTTCGCGGAGTCTTTTGCCGCTGTCTCCGAATCTACTTCATAATGTTCGATGAGGAGCCGCGTGAGGTCTTCTACGGTAAACTCCTTGCCAATCACGCTTTCCCAGAGGTATGCCGCAGAACTGTTGAGCACTACCATCTTGTTGAAATTGACCAGCTTTACGCTTTCTCCGATTACGATGTTCTCGTGCCCCAGTTTGCGGAGTCTGAATCCTTCTATTATCTTCATTTCAATAAACGTTTTTCAAAACAATCCTGCGGTATAGGGCGAGCAGCACCCTTCTGGGGAGATATCCCATCCTTCTCCACAGTATCGCCCTGCCTGGTGTCCTTGTCTGCCCGTCAGGGGATACTATGTGCACCACTTTGCCGAGCACTTTGTCTTTTCCGCACAGTTCCGTCCCTCTCAAGTTTCCGTCCCCCATAAGCGTGACATCTCCACAGTCCACTCTTATGGCCCTGTGAAGGACATACCGTCCCTTTTTCACTTCGGCAAGAAGGATGTCCCCGGACCTGATATCTTTCTCCGATACCTTGCGGAGAATGACGCTGTCGCGGTCGCCTATTATGAAAGGATGCATGCTGCTGCCTCTGGCCAGGAGTTCTACGTCCTGGCCAGAGGCAAGTATCCTGCCCGTTTCGGCGAGAAGTATTTCGTTGGGAATCACTGTTTGCATAAGGCTTCGGAGCAGATTTTTGCGGCTTCGGCGTCAGGACGGCAGTCAAGCACGTGGCAACAGCTTTTCAAGGCAATCGCCGATATTGTGGAGTGAAGTCCGTCGGCCATCTCTTCAATCGGTCGGAATCCAGATGAGGAGGAATATATGATTCCGTACGCTTCGGGTATTGAGAGAGGCGAAATCTTGTTCTCGCGGCTTCTGCGTATCAGCACCATCGCTCCAAGTTCCGCGCTTTCGTTGCGGTAGCACGGGGTCTTGCCGCTCCACGGGCTTCCAAACACGCGAACCGTCCCGTCGTCAAGGATGCGGACTATGGGATTGTCGTCGTTGAGCAGGGTGCTTCCCGGGACATTTTCAAGCCACATCCTGCTGTGAGTGCTCTTGCCGGTGCCGCTCGCGGCGAGGAACATATACGCTTTCCCGTCTTTTACCGTCACCGATGAATGCATCTCCAGCGTATCGAGACACGCTGTCTTGAATGCGAAAAGAAGCATCGCTGAATTGTCGAGTGCGAAACGTAACATCGATTCGGTGGAGCATATCAGCGTACCCGTGGTGAAATCTTTGTTTACGCGCAGGCTTGCGACTGGTGGGACGGTGTTTACCGGAGCCATTTCAATCCACCATCCGTCTTCTGTGGAATAGAGACCTATCAGAGGTTCTCCGGGCTCCGATACGTCTGCATACACCTCTTCGGCATTTGCAGGACGTTCGAAAGGGCAGATGTATCCCGCACTTATGCGGAACAGGCTGTCACCGTCGTCAAGGGCTTCGAACGGGGCATAATTGTCCGGGATTTTCCTGGCCTGGCCGGAGGATACAAGTTCGAAAGTGAACCTGTGTCCTGCTACCAAATAATCTTTGATTATCCTATCCAATTTTTTGGAATAAACTTACGATAACGGGGACAAAAATAATAAAAATGTGCTATTTTTGCAGCATTCGGTCTTTAATCCGTATTGTTATATGAAAACAGAAGAAATCATGTCCTACCTGGAGGCGAAGTATCCGGGAGAAAAAGAGTATCATCAGGCTGTCCGCGAGGTGCTTGAGTCTGTAGAAGAAACTTACAACAGTCACCCCGAATTCGAAAAGAACAAGATAGTGGAGCGTATGGTGGAGCCTGACAGGATTTTCACTTTCCGCGTCACGTGGGTGGACGACAGCGGGGAAGTGCGGCACAATACCGGCTACCGCATCCAGTTCAACAGCGCGATAGGGCCTTATAAAGGAGGAATACGCTTCCACAAGGCCGTAACTCCTTCCATGCTGAAGTTCCTCGGTTTCGAGCAGACCTTCAAGAATGCCCTGACAACTCTTCCGATGGGCGGTGCGAAAGGCGGCTCGGATTTTGATCCGGTAGGGAAGTCCGATGCGGAGATAATGCGTTTCTGCCAGGCCTTTATGCTGGAGTTGTGGCAGTGCATAGGACCCGACCAGGATATTCCAGCCGGGGATGTAGGCTGCGGTGGACGCGAAATAGGTTATATGTATGGTATGTACAAGAAACTGGCGCGTGAGTACAATACTGGCGTACTTACCGGCAAGGGTTCCACCTGGGGAGGTTCGATTCTGCGTCCGGAAGCGACGGGATTCGGTGCCCTGTATTTCACCAGTCACCTTCTGGCACGGGCCGGACAGGATATCAAGGGCAGAAAAGTCTGCATTTCGGGCTTTGGCAATGTGGCCTGGGGTGCCTGCAAAAAGGCTACCGAACTTGGAGCCAAGGTGGTCGCGATTTCCGGTCCGGACGGAGTGTGTGAGATTCCGGGAGGCATTAACGGAGAAATGATAGATTATATGCTTGTAATGCGTGCCTCCAACCGCAACAAAGTGCAGGATATGGCTGACAAGTTCCCTTCCGAATGCAAGTTCACTGCGGGTAGAAAAGCATGGAGTGTGCCTTGTGACATAGCTCTCCCGTGCGCTTTCCAGAATGAACTTGCTGAAGAAGATGCACGTGAACTCAAGAAGAACGGATGCTGGTGCTGCTGCGAAGTGTCCAATATGGGATGCCAGCCTGGCGCAATACGTTTCTTCCAGAACAACGGAATCCTTTTCGCTCCCGGAAAGGCTGTCAATGCCGGAGGAGTAGCGACGTCGGGGCTTGAGATGACGCAGAACGCGACACATATCAGCTGGAGTGCCCGCGAAGTGGATGAGAAACTCCATTTCATAATGGAAAGCATTCACGAACAGTGCGTCAAGTTCGGCATCCGCAAGGATGGAAGCGTCGATTATGTCAAGGGAGCCAATATAGCCGGATTTATGAAAGTGGCTCAGGCAATGCTTGAGCAGGGGTTGGTCTGACAATTTGATTGTCAATATGAAGAAATTATTTGGATTCTTTCTATTCCTTGCTCTCACATCCGGATTTACGGCCCGTGCCGAGACTAACTTGCAACTTTTCTACGATTTCGGGGAGGACCGCAAGCAGTTGACCAGCACCGTGGAAGGCTTCTATACCGACAAGTGGGGCAACACGTTCTTCTTCATTGATTTGGATTACCACCTACGCAAACAGGAATTTGTGCCGTTTCCCTTGGGTACTTATTTCGAGATTGCCCGTTGCCTGAATTTCTGGCAGGAGTCGGCGCTTGCGCCTCTCAGCCTGCACGTGGAATACAACGGCGGCGTTTACAGCAAATATGGAATCAACCACGCCGCGCTTGCCGGTTTGGATTGGTTCATCCACTCGAAAGATTTCAAGAACACCCTCAACGTAAAAGTGCTCTACAAGTATATCAATTACGATGGGGTGGATACTCCTGACGGTTCTTATGCCAAGAGCAAGGTCCCTATGCAGTTCACTCTCGTATGGGGGTTGCAAGATCTTTTCGGTGCCACGGGCCTGCGTTTCTCGGGATTTGCCGATTTCTGGTGGCAGGAACACGAAGTGTTTCCTTGGAATGCGGACACTGGATATGATTGGACCAATGGCGAAATATCGCACGTGGTATTCCTGTCCGAGCCGCAACTGTGGTACAATGTGGGACGGCACTTCGGCGTTGACAATCTCAATGTGGGAGGCGAACTCGAATTGTCCTGGGATTTCGGTTCGTCCAAAGGTTTCTGGTGCAGACCCTGTCTCGGATTGAAGTGGGTGCTCTAGAATATTTTCAGACCATTTTCCCTTCAAGCATACCTATCATCTCGCGGGCGACGGCTGCGGAAGCTCCGGTGCCCCCGAGATTTTTTCTTATGCACTCATAGTCGCTCAACATACCGGCCCGGTATGTCTTGTCGGTGATGAGCCGCTTCAGCCTGTCATATACCTTGTCTGCCGTGAAGTTTTCCTGGATGAGTTCAGGAAAAGCCTCCCTGCCGATAATGATATTGCCCAGCGATATGAATTTCACTTTGTCGAGCACGTGCAGAATATTTCTTGCCACGAATGCAGTGAGCTTGCTGCAGCTCCAGCACACAATCTGAGGCGTACGGATAAGAACTGCTTCGAGAGAGGCTGTGCCTGAATTGATGACGGCGGCGTCGGCGAACCGGAGCGCATCGTAGGTCCTTCCCGACACCAGTCTGACATTAGGCCTTCCGCCTATGTACTTTTCGTATTCCGCCGCGTTGCGCGAAGGTGCTGCCGCAACAATGAAAGTGTAGTCTTTCAGAGACTTGTCGGCGGCGAACCTGTCGGCCACTTCCATACATACGGGCATCATTCTTTCCGTCTCGCTCTTGCGTGAACCGGCAAGAATGGCTATGCTGCGTCCTTCGCATACAGGGGAGTACCTGTGATTGTCCACTGCGTCCAGAAGCGGGTTTCCTGCATAGGTGTACGGGATTCCGTGTTCGTTGAAGTATGATCGCTCGAAAGGGAATATGATGAAAAGCCGGTCGACGTATCTGCGAAGCTTGCGATTGCGCCCTTCCCGCGAGGCCCAGGTCTTCGGCGCGATGTAGTAGAATACCCTGAATCCTTTCCCGTGCGCGAATTCCGCTATCTTGAAATTGAATCCCGGATAATCTATCAGTATCACGACGTCCGGTTTCCATGCGATGATGTCGTTCTTGCAGAAACGAACGTTGCCGAGCAGCATCCCGATTTTTGCAAGAACATCCGTGAACCCCATCACGGCTCCGTCCTTGTAGTGGCGTACCAGAGTGCCCGAAGCGCCTGCCGCCTGTGCCATCAACTCTCCGCCCCAGAATCTTATCTGCGCCCCTTTGTCCAGAGTTGTCAGACCGTGTATCAGATTGGAACCGTGAAGGTCTCCCGAGGCCTCTCCCGCGATTATGTAGTATTTCATATTATCAAGGTCCAAAATCAGAAGAAATCCTCGTCGAATCCCAGCTTGCGGAGGCGAAGCGTCTCTGCGTAGTCGGTAGTGTCTATGTTGTGCACGGTGACGGAGACGTATCCGTTCATCATAAGGTAGTGGTCAGCGTCGGGAGTGTTGCCTGGACTGTCCGTGAGGTCGCCTGCCATCATATAGGCAACTTCGTCCGGTTCCAGCTCGGGGGTGAACAGGATGCCCATCTGCTCTTTAGTGATGCCACAGCGTGCGTATATGTCCGGGTCATAGGGCTGGTATTCGTCTTCCCAATGTACCTTTCCCTGCTGGCCGATGCGTATTCCTTTGATTCTGTCGGTCGGCAGGTTGGGAAAATTGACATTGTAGAGTATCCCGTAATTTTCCGATGATAAAGTCATTATCTTTTTGAACAGACTCGGGAATAATGCTTCCACGGCACTGAAATCCGCTTCCGGACGCATGTCATCCAACGAAATCCCGATGGCTCTGATTCCGTTTACGGCGGCTTCCTGGGCCGCTCCGATAGTGCCCGAATACAACACGGCGGTACCGGCATTGGCACCGTGGTTAATCCCACTGACAACCACGTCGGGAGGGTTGTCTGCCATTACGTTGTCAAGACCGTATTTGACGCAGCTGGCTGGTGTACCGTCGAGGTAGAACCATCTGGCGCCGTCAATAAGTCCGAGGTCTTTCACCGCTATACGTCTGAATCCCATCGATACGGCCATGCTCATCCCCGACTGGTGATATTTCGGAGCCACCACCGTCACCTCTCCGAAGTGTTGCAGTATGCGTACAAGCGCCTCAAGCCCCTGTGCCCGGTAGCCGTCATCGTTAGTAACCAATATTTTCATCAAATAGATTGCAATCTTTACTTGCAAAGATACTGAAAATGCAAAAAAAATAGTATCTTTGCAGAGATTTACCGGAGAGTAAAATTCAGTTTAACAACAATAACAAAAAAAACAATGGTAAAACTTGGTATTAACGGATTCGGTCGTATCGGCCGTATGGTATTCCGCGCAGCGGTGGAAAATTTTCCCAAAGACATTCAGGTGGTCGGCATCAATGATCTTCTCGATCCTGACTATCTCGCCTATATGCTCAAGTATGATTCCGTACACGGTGCATTCAAGGGTGATGTCAAGGTTGAAGGCAACACACTCATCGTTAACGGAATGAAAATCCGTCTCACTGCTGAAATGGATCCTGCAAACCTCAAGTGGAACGAGGTCGGAGCCGAGGTGGTAGTGGAGTCCACCGGACTCTTTCTCACGGATGAGAAGGCTCGCAAGCACATCGAGGCAGGCGCAAAAAAGGTCATAATGTCAGCTCCTTCCAAGGACGACACGCCTATGTTCGTGTATGGTGTCAATCATCAGACATATGCTGGTCAGGACATCATCTCCAATGCATCCTGCACCACCAACTGTCTCGCGCCTATCTCCAAGGTGCTTAACGACACGTTCGGTATCAAGAGGGGGCTTATGACGACTGTTCATGCGGCCACTGCAACGCAGAAGACCGTTGACGGACCTTCCAAGAAGGACTGGAGAGGCGGTCGCGGTATTCTCGAAAACATCATCCCTTCATCCACCGGTGCGGCAAAGGCAGTGGGCAAGGTGCTTCCCGCACTCAACGGAAAGCTCACCGGAATGAGTCTCCGCGTTCCCACTTCTGACGTCAGCTTCGTTGACCTCACCTGCGAACTTGAGAAAGCCGCTACCTACGATGAGATTTGCGCCGCTATGAAGAAGGCTTCCGAAGGCGAACTCAAGGGTATCCTCGGATACACCGACGAGGCTGTCGTTTCCACGGATTTCCGCAACGATGCACGTACTTCCATCTTCGACGTGAAAGCCGGCATACAGCTCGATCCTACTTTTGTGAAAGTATGCGCCTGGTATGACAACGAGTGGGGCTATTCGAACAAAGTCCTCGAAATGGCCAAGGTCATCACGAAGTAATTTTTTACAAAATGCAAGGGGGTTGGCCGAAAAGTCAACCCCTCTTGTCTTTTTAATATGATGAAAGAAATTGTTATTGCCGTTGCGGCGCTCTTCTTTTCAGTTTGCGCTTCGGCACAGTCGAAAGACCAGCAGATTCACTGGCCGGAATATAAGTTCACCGTAGAACTGCAGAATCCCGTGACACCGGTAAAGAATCAGTACCGCAGCGGTACCTGCTGGTGCTTTTCCACTCTGGGATTCATTGAGTCTGAAATCATACGCATCAACGGCATAAAGGATGAGGCGGATTATCCTGACTTGTCCGAGATGTTCGTCGTCAGTCATTCCTATATGGACAGGGCCGACAAGTATGTCCGCGTGGACGGCCAGTTGGGCTTCGCCGCAGGAAGTGAAGCTGATGACGCGCTCCATATCATAAAGGATTACGGAATGGTGCCGCAGAATGCGATGCCTGGATTCAACTACGGGACGGAACTCCCCGTGCACGGAGAAATCGATGCCATACTCAAAGCTTATGTGGGCGCTGTGGTGAAAAATCCCAATAAAACTCTCTCCACGGCGTGGAAACGGGGATTTCAAGCAGTTCTTGATGAGTATTTCGGTGAATGCCCGGAGACCTTCACGGTCAACGGAAAGACATATACTCCTCAGTCCTATCGCGATGCCCTCAATGTCAATGTGGACGATTACGTGACTCTCACTTCGTTCACCCATCATCCGTTCTATTCACGTTTCGCGCTGGAACTTTCCGACAACTGGCGCTGGGACGAGGCGTACAATCTACCTCTCGATGAGTATATGAGTGTCATTGACAACGCCCTGATCAGCGGATATACCCTTGCCTGGGGAGCAGACGTGAGTCATCCCGGTTTCTCGCGGAACCGTGGCCTGGCCATTCTTGTCGATGTCGCGGCTGCCACCACCGAAGGTTCCGATATGGAGAGGTGGACCGGAAAAGAAGGTGACAGGAAACAGGAAAGGCACAAAGCGGAAAGAAAGCCGGCTGACAGGCCTCTGGCCGAAGCTTCAGTCACTCAGGAGTCCAGACAGCAGGGATTTGACAACAAGACCACCACTGATGACCACGGAATGCAGATTTACGGCCTGGCCAGAGACCAGTGGGGCGGAAAATACTATATCGTGAAGAATTCTTGGGGCGAAGCCGGTAAATTCAAAGGAATATGGTATGTCTCGGAGGCTTATGTGATGAACCAGTCTATGGATATCGTGGTTCATAAGGACGCAGTCCCGCAGGCTTTGAAGGATAAACTTGGAATAAAATGATGAGGATTATCCGGTATCTGCCTGACGCCGTCACCTCGATGAATCTGCTCTGTGGAATTCTCGGGGTGGCTGCAGCGTTCTCGGGAAACATCGATACTGCATTCATTCTGATGCTGGCTGCGGCTGTCTTCGACTTCTGCGATGGGTTTTGCGCAAGAGCGCTTGACGCTTATTCCGATTTCGGGAAGGAACTTGATTCACTTTCCGATATGGTGAGTTTCGGCGTGTTGCCCTCAATGATGATGTATGTGATGATGACCGGGCTCTTCGGTAGGGGAGCGATTTGTTCCGTTCCTCTAATCATTGCGGTGTTCAGCGGCTTGCGGCTCGCGAAATTCAACGTGGATTCCCGTCAGAGCGAGTCTTTTCTGGGGCTTGCGACGCCTGCCTGCGCGATGATATGCGGTTCGCTCTGCTGTTGTCTGCTGCATCACCCCCAGTCGTTGCTGTCATCCCTTGCGGAATGGAAATTCTTCATTCCTGCGTTGAGCGTAGCGCTTTCTGCTATGCTTGTGTGTGAACTTCCTATGTTCTCGATGAAAATCAAAAAAGGTGCGCCGCGGTCCGAAACCCTCAAGAGGATTGTGTTCCTTGCTTTGTCGGCGCTTGCAGCTGTGTCCGTCCTGTTGTGTGGGGCATACTGGGCGGCAGTTGTCCTTTGTGTCTTCGTAATATACATATTGATGAACATAGTTTGTGCGATACTTCCGAAACGTCTGTAAATTCGTATATTGGGCAGTGTATGTACAAAATTTCAGTAACGCCGGAAGAAATAGATAAACTGCCGATGACATCCTTCGCCGGTGAAATACAGGTGATTGACCATTTCGGCCCCGGATTCATCCGAGCTCTGGAATACCTCAAAAAGCAGAAAGTTGTCGGATTCGACACCGAATCCAGACCCTGTTTTTCTCCCGACCAGAAGCATTACGGCATCTCTCTGCTGCAATTGTCCGGTTCTGACAAGGCATTCCTTTTCAGGATAAAGAAAGTCAGGCTGTATCGTTTGATATTCCGCATACTGGAGGACAACAACATAGTGAAGGTGGGCGCTGCCTGCTTCGATGATGCGCGCGGGCTTCAGAAATATCACAAATTCACGCCCCGCAACATAGTCGATTTGCAGAAGATTGTCTGGGAATACGGAATCAGGGACAAGAGCGTGAAGAAAATGGCTGCAATCATACTTGGAATCAAGATATCCAAGACGCAGCAACTCTCCAACTGGGAAGCCGGGACTTTGTCCGAGTCGCAAAAGAAATATGCGGCCACGGACGCGTGGGTGTGTCTGGCAATGTATGAAAAACTTCTCGCGTCCGAAAAGCATCCTCTTGCGCCGGAGCAACTCAACCCTCCGCAGCCTCAGCAGGAAAAGAAAGCCGATACGCAGCTCAATCCCGAAAAGAAACGCTGCCGTCACCGCCATCGCCGGAAGAAACCGGCAGGTGCGGTGAATGGTGAAGATGTGCATACTGATGACAAACCGGTTTAAGCCGGATTGTACTGACCGGAAGATTTTATTATGGCGCTTCACGAAGTCTGCATCGAAGACTGCCTCAGACTCAGACGGCAGTCACCGCTGATACACAACGTCACCAATTACGTGGCGATGAATTTTACTGCAAATGCTTTGCTGGCAGTGGGAGCTTCGCCTTTCATGTCATCGGAGCCGGATGAGGTCAGAGAAATAGTGGACCTTGCGGATGCTCTTGTAGTGAATGTGGGCTGTCTCGGAACCGAGCAGGCCCGCGCTATGTATCTTGCCGTAGAAGAGGCTGTACTGAAGGGCAAACCATGGGTCCTGGATCCTGCTGGGGTTGGACTCAGTTGTCTGCGCACTTCAACCGTGCTGGACCTCATAAGCAGGTTTCATCCTTCTGTCATCAGGGGCAACGCTTCTGAGATTGCTTTCCTTTCGGGTACAGGTAATGCGCCGCGCGGAATGGATTCCAAACTTGACAGTGCTTCTGTGGTTGATGGTGCCGTTACGTTTGCCCGCAAAAGCGGATCCGTTATATCGGTGAGCGGCTCTGTGGACTATGTCACTGACGGTAATGAAATACGTGAAATCCGGGGAGGGAGTACCCTTATGAAGCGCGTGACTGCTATGGGATGTACTGCATCTGCCCTGACAGGGGCTTTTCTCGCAGTGAACGGCAATTTTCTGGAAGCTGCGTCACACGCTGCGGAACTGATGTCCGAAGCAGGCTCCATCGCCGCTGCGGGTGAACCCGGTCCGGGAACTTTCGCGGTGAAGTTCATTGATGCGCTCGCTGCCTTGAGCGTGGAAGTTGGCAAGTGATTATGGAACGTGACAAATTGAGACTCTACCTCGTCACCGACAGTCTCCTTGCAGGGGACAGAGACGTCGTGGACATAGTGATGGAAGCGGTGAAGGGCGGTGTCACGATGGTGCAGCTTCGGGAGAAAAATCTCGATACACGCAGTTTTATCAGACGGGCCAGTCTTCTCAATTCGCTTCTTTTGCCGCACGGAGTTCCTCTTGTCATCAACGACAGAGTGGACGTGGCTCTTGCCACCGATGCCGCCGGAGTACACGTGGGGCAGTCAGATATGCCCTGCGAGATGGTGCGCAGACTGCTCGGCCCCGGAAAAATCATCGGACTTTCAGTGGAAAGCCATAAAGACGTGTCGGAAGCGAATTCGCTGGATATCGATTATATCGCCGTTTCTCCCGTATTTGCGACCGACACAAAGACCGACACGGCTTCTCCTTTCGGTCTTGACGGTCTGAGTCTTGCTGTCAGGAGTTCCGTGCATCCTGTTGTGGGAATAGGCGGAATGAATGTGTCAACCGCATCGGACGTGATGCGAACCGGAGCTGCGGGAATAGCTGTGGTCAGCGCCATAATGAGTGCTGAGTCTCCTGCGGCAGCCGCATCGCAGATGCTTGAAAAGCTCGGAAATTTCTGAAATGAAAAGTGAATTCGAATTTATAAGAGACTTGCGCTTACTTTTCCCCGCACCGGCAGGCATCAGAGGCATCGGGGACGACTGTGCGATTATCCCGCAGTCCGGAGGAGCGGATACGCTTGTAAGTACGGATATGCTTATGGAAGGCGTTCATTTCCTTCGTGATGACATTACTCCGTACCAGTTGGGATGGAAGAGCGGGGCGAGCAATTTTAGCGACATAGCGGCAATGGGTGGAGAACCGACAGGATGCTTTCTTGCCCTCAGTGTGCCTGCATACATATCGGACGAGTGGGTTTCCGGATTTATGGGCGGTTTTCGCGAGATATCGGAAAAGTACGGTTTCCCGCTTCTTGGAGGTGATACGACGGCTTCTCCCGACAGGATATGCATCTGTGTTACGGTAATCGGCAAAGCTCCTTCAGGAAGAAGCCGCGAGCGTGGGATGGCGCTTCCCGGTGACCTTGTCTGCGTTACGGGTACTCTTGGGGATTCCGCCGCCGGACTGGATGCGGTGCTCAAGGGACTTCCAAGGACGGATGAAGTGCCGTATCTAATTGAGCGCCATTATCTTCCGAGCCCGCGACTTGCGGAAGGACTGATTCTTTCAAGAAATGAGGGCGTTCACGCAATGATAGACATTTCCGATGGCTTGGGTTCCGATTTGCGGCATATCCTTGATGAATCCGGAGTGGGAGCGGAAGTGGATACGGACAGCCTGCCGCTTTCTGAAAGACTTCTTTCTTTCTGCCGACGCTACGAATCGGACCCGCTTCGTTTCGCGCTTTCGGGAGGGGAGGACTATGAACTGCTTTTTACGGTTGACGCATTCTGCGAGTCGCGGATTGAAGTGCCTCATACGGTTATCGGACGCATTACATCCGGAAGGGAACTCAAATGGCGTGGCGCATCAGTTGACTACAGAGGTTTCAATCATTTCAGAAAAATATGAAAAAATATCCTGTCGTACTGACGATTGCAGGAAGCGATTCCTGCGGAGGGGCCGGTATTCAGGCCGATATCAAGGCCATCAGTGCCACCGGTTCCTATGCTTCAAGTGCAATAACGGCGGTTACGGTGCAGAATACACTTGGGGTAAAGGCCGTTCACAACGTACCCGCGGATATCATATCCGGCCAGATTGAGGCCGTGATAGGGGATATTGGGGTAGATGCAATCAAGATAGGAATGCTGGGCAGTCTTCAAATAGTGAGGACCGTGGCCGGGACACTTTCCGGATTCGACATCAGGAACATAGTGCTCGACCCCGTTATGGTGGCCACCTCGGGCGACAGGCTAATCGATGAAGATGCAGTGTCAGTCCTTGCGGGTGAACTCGCTCCTCTCGCGAGGGTCATCACTCCCAACATACCGGAAGCGGAAATGCTTGCAGGAATGAAAATATGCTCTGGCGAAGATTTGCCTGCAGTGGGGAAAATCTTGTCGGAGAAGTTGTCTTCCATAAAGGGAAATGAGATATCGGTGCTGATGAAAGCCGGACACCTTGATGAGGATGAAGCCGTGGACTACTTCTTCAACGCAGAGACCGGCAATGTGCTGCCTCTTCGCTCCAGCCGCGTCGAATCCCGGAATACCCACGGCACCGGATGCACCCTGTCTTCGGCCTTTGCTTCCTATCTCGCGCAGGGACTCGACCTGGACAGCGCTGCCATCCGGGCTAAGGAATATGTCACGGAGGCCATAATCTCAGGAGCGGATTATCTTATCGGTCACGGTCACGGACCGGTGAATCATTTTTTCGGTCTTTGATTCTGCCCCGACATTCTTCCTCCGTCAGTGCCGGACATAGAAATCACTGGCATCTTCAGGAGTCCATTTCGCGTTTTCCGGGAACCAGCTGGCTTCGATGTAACCGTGTCCTCCTTTTTTTGCTTCAATGAAGGCTGCCGCCGGGTGCTCGCCATTGAATGACGTGCGCATTCCATAGAAATATGATTCAAGTTCTCCTTCACACACTATGGCCTTTTCTACAGGCACGTTATTGTTGTACCACCACGCCCAGCAGCAATCGAAGTGGCAGATGACACCTTCAGTCAGATAGAATCCGATGGCGAACTGGTCGCTGTAGCAGTGCTCGAACCGGTTGTTGTGATTTTCTACGCGGAAACCGCAGCTGTTGGGGTAGTCCGCACCCGTGAGCGGGTGGATGTTAATCAGGCTGTTTCCTCCGGACTTGACTTGGATACCGGTGCAGAATCCGGCGAGACGTATGTTGGTCAGCGTATTGTCATATCCTTCAATCAGAATTCCGGTCGAGCCCGAAGCCCCGCTGCCGATTATGTTGCAATCCACGATGTCCGCATCGGACGAACCGGAGTTGGCTCCGTACATTATATGGAGTCCGTTGAACACGTGCTTGACGGAAGCGTGGTTGATGCGCGTCTCGCGTCCGCTTTCGATGCTGATGCCGTCTGCCACACCGCTCCCGTCAAAGATTCCTCCTTCGATGCCATAGTTGCTGCCGTTGATTACGGTGCTGTTGTACGGTAATTTTCCTCCGAGACGTACCAGCGGCCCTCCCTGCCAGTCCGGAGCCGCCTTGAGCACGGCGAAATTGGCAAGTACGAGATGTACGGCCTTTGTCGGGTCTGCCGGAGTACCGAGGGAATGGCTCAGCATATACACGCCGTGAGGGAAGAAGATGGTGCGGTTGGGATTGGTGTCAATCATTTCCTGAAGTTTGTCGGCAACGTCGGTTTTGCCGTCCGCTGCGGCGTAATCCGTAGCAAGGACGTACATTCCGGACTGACCGGCATTCAGAACGGTCGAGCATAGGATGCCGGCCACGAGAAAAATGGTGCTGAAATGTCTCATAATCATTTTCTGTCAGTTGCAAATGTGGATGACTGTCCCGCCTGAAGGGAAACCTTTCTGCGGAACGTACTCTCGCCGGATGTGAAGGAATTAAGTTCGAGCCGGCCTTCGATTACTTTCAGGACAGAACTTCTCCCATCATTGGTGACTGTACCCCAGGCGCTGCCGCAGCTCCAGAACCAGGTTCCTTCTTCGGATGTGATGGAAAGGGATTTTTCTACACCGGAATAGTGGAACGAACTGAATGCGAGCAGGGTTGACCAGCTGGCCATCGAACGGGCGTAATGATGCCCGCATTCGGGCTCGCTGAAAGGATTGCGCTTGGCTCCGTCGAATCGGGCGCGTATGGAACTTATGCATTTGAGTCCCTCCGACTTCATTCCTTCGTATATCATTCCGGTGGCTGCCGCGTACTCGAAGCCCGTCATCGATTCGTTGAAATAGGGGAAAGGGACTTCGAGCCTTCCTTTAGGCCAGGAAGCCATAAGCAGCCCCGACTCGTCTTCGAACAGATACGTCCGCATATTGTTGAAGTGACCGTACAGACTGTCGTGATAGTTGTATCTCATTACGCTTTCCAGCGTGGTGCGTATGTGCCCTTTGTCGGCAAGGTAGCCCAACCCGCAGATATGAGCCATATACTGTCCTACCAACTGGTCCACGAGACAGGCTTTTCCCAACTGGAACGGAGGAATCCTGTCCGAATCTTCCGGAAGAAACTCGAAAGTCTCAGGGTCGGTGATTTTCTGTTCGTAGTATTCTCCGTTGAAAAGCACGTTGTCCGCATAGGCGGAGGCCTTTTCGAATATGCCGCGACACTTCTTCGCAAACGTCTTGTCCTTCATGGCAAGCGCCATTTCCTCAGCGGCCCGCAAGGCTCCCATATACCAGAAAGTCATCTGCCCGTTAGGGCCGAAATAGTTGACGTCCATGGTGTTGTGCTGCGAGCCTTCCATTATTCCGTCTTGATTGGAGTCCCAACTCCCTTCGACCCAGGCGTATGACAGCGCCCGTTTGCACTGTTCCCAGTAGGAAGCGAGAAAAGATATGTCACCGCACAGTTGCCATTCGCGGTAAAGTTTCATAATGCATCCCAGTTGCCCGTCTGCCGCCGTACTGCGGTTCTGTCCGGTGTCAAACGGAAGTTCTGTGCGGAATGCCATCGCTCCGTCCTCGTGCAGTGCGATATTGAATTCAACGTCACGCATTGTTCTGGCAAGGTCAGGGAATAAAAAAGCCGTGGCGGTCTCATAGTTCCATACGTGAGTGCATGAACCGCTGCATGAACCGAACCTGTCCATAACTCCTTCCCATCCCATAAGATGCCCGTCGGTGATGCGGAACACTGTCTGGGAGCGAAGTACGTTCAGATTATAGAGGGCGGCCTCCTTTACTGCATCCGGATAAGATGAAGACAGCAGGGCGTTCACGAATGCGAGGGTCCGGGCCTCATATTCAGGCAAAGCTGGCACTATCCGGCCTGCCGTCTCCCACGAGTCGGGGAAGACCGTGCTGTAGTGATTGCCGACTATGAAATTGTCCCAGGCCCAGGCGATTCTGTTAGGGAAATTCCAGGTAAGATAGAAATTGAAAACCCGTGTCTCTCCCGGGGCAAGCGATGATTTCACGGCAAGTGACCCCATCGGGTCGTCGTCTCCTCCCACCGTGTGCCTTATGCTGGCTTCCGGGTTGGAAATCAATCCGTCATCACTGAAATCGTCCCAGAAGTTGAGGACGGAGTTGGCCCACGCATTGTCAACGGAAAAAGTTCTGTAGGACACCTCCTGATCCGAATCGGTTACAAGAGAGAAATTTCCCCAGGCCGGGTGTCTGGCGTTGACCTTTTCCGAATAGAAGTAGAGTCCTCTGAGCCCCGGACCGGCATTCTCCCTGTATTCGTTCAAGTTGTCCTTTTCTCCCGTTGGAATGAAATCTCCCTTCCAGTTCGACCCCACTTCCCGTCCGTCTTTCCCGATCAAATTGCGAATCGAGCCACACACGGAGACTTCAACGGTTTCTCCGCTGACATTCGTGACTTCATAGCTGAGAACCGCAATGGGCAGGCTGCTCGCATCGGTGTCGCCCGGAATCAGGGGATTGAATCCCTTTATCCTCACCTTGACGGGCATTGCATCATCGCGAAGGCTGACTTGTCCGAACGGATATGCCGCCTCGAAAGAGGCGTTGCGGAATCGCGGCAGTCCGTGATGATTCACGGGGCGTCCTTCACAATGGAGATACTCCTGCGGGTAGAGCGGTCCCGCCAGCATTCTGGTTGCAGTTTCTCCGCTCTCCCGGCGCGTATAGATGGCAAAAAACGGAGCGTCATTGCCGTCCGTTACGGTGCTGTATCCCTTTCCGGGCACGTTCATTATCTCCCAGTCGCGCAGTTCCCCGCGTCCTCCCAGAGACACGCTGCCGGTACCGATGCCGCCCAAGGGCAGGGCCACGCGTTGGAGATGTTCGGAATCATAAGTTGTGAGTGAGGGCCAGGCGGACGGATGCCACGGCGCGGCTGTCACGCAGGGAGCGGCGAACATCAGGTATGCCGCGAGTACAGTCAATACGTTTCTCATAATCATATTAGAGCGTGATGTCAGCGAAAACGGGGCAGTGGTCAGAAAGGAATCCTCCGTCGGCCCCCTTCGGATCCATAATCTCATAGTATGAACAATGGCCTTGGCTGATGAAGATGTAGTCTATTATGGCCGGCTGGAATTGTTTAGGAATCCTCTCGGCCATTCTGTCCATATCCGAATAGCCGTGGAAACTTGCCGGCTGGAGTTTCTTCGCATCCGCTATGTCATAGGCGTGGATGAGCCCCATATTCTTGACATAGGCTATGTCATCACTCTCTTTCCCGGAATTGAAGTCTCCGGTGATGACCATAGGGCAGCCACCACCGATTTCAGCGGCTTTGCGGCAGAGCAGCCGTACCCCTTCGCGCCTGGCCTGATTGCCGACGTGATCCAGATGCGTGTTGACGAAGAAGAACTTCTTGCCTGACGATTTTTCTTCCAGATAGGCCCAGGTGGCGATACGGATGCAGGCCGCATCCCAGCCTATGGACGGCACGTCAGGGGTCTCGCTTAACCAGAAGTTCCCGCAATCCAGTGCGGTGAAGCGCTCCTTGTTGTAGAATATGGCCGAGTGCTCACCTTCCTTTTTCCCGTCTTCGCGCCCCACCCCCACGGCATTGAACTTGTCAAGTCTTTCTTCAAGGTACGCTGTCAGTATCTCGTAGGCTTCCTGGGTGCCTATGATATCGGCGTCAAGCGAGATGAGCGCGTCAGCGAGGCGCTCTCTTCTGAAATCCCATCCGTTCTCCCCGTCGTTGGCCTTGCAATAGCGCACGTTGCAGGTGACCACTCTGATATCGAGGCCGAGAAGTCCTTTTTCCTCCTGTGCGTTTGCCGCAACCGCTGCAAATGCAGATAAAATGAAAAGCAGTTTTTTCATGGTATTCTTGGTGTGTTGATTGTCAATGCTTTCAAATATACACATTTTTCTTAGGGATTTTTCATCATTTCGTGATGTTTTTTGTAACTTTGACTTCGTTTCAAAACAGGTTTTGAGTGATTGGTAGAATGAAGAGGGGTATTTGGAGCATGCTTATGCCGGTTATGGCTGTGATTCTTTCAGTCACAGCCGTTTCGTGTGATTGGATTGAAAGGAGCCGGACTGTGGAGGAAGTTCCTCCGCGACACGTTTTCATATTGTATTCGGTCGGTAACAACGATTTGTCGTCACACCTCAAAGATGATATCGAAGATATGGTTTCCGGGTACGTCCCCGGGAGGAGGGATGACAGGATACTCCTTGTGGTGGGACAGCACGCCGGCTCGTCATCGTACACCGTGACTGTCAATCCCAGCATCACGCGGATATATAGGAATGCGTTCGGAAGCGTCATCAGGGACACGGTTCTGGTGATGGACGGTGCGACTGACACCCTGACGGCATCATCCGGAATGCGCAAGGCCCTTTCTTTCATAATGAAGAAATATCCCTGTGTCAGTTATGGTATGATGTATTCTTCCCACGGGACAGGCTGGCTTCCACAAGGAGCGTACAATTCGTCATTTTCCCTATCCGCAGCCTCCGCTGATGCCATGCAGTACCGCCCGAATGTTGTCTTCACGGAGTACGGGCGGTATCCGAACGTCAAAAGTATGGGATACAGTTGCTACAGAAGCGGCAATGTACTGACCGGGCGCGAGATGGAAATGGGGGAAATCGAAGAGGCAATCCCGATGCATTTGGACTATCTGCTGATGGACTGCTGTCTTATGGGGTGCGTGGAAGTGGCATATCAGTTCCGCAAAGTGTGTCACCTTATCGGATTCTCACAGGCCGAAGTGCTTGCTGATGGTTTCGATTACAAGAAGCTGGGTGCCGATTTGCTTCAGGGCGGAAGTCCAGACCCGCAAAAAGTATGCGAGCACTATTTCGAACAATATGATTCCCGCGAGGGAAGCGACAGATCAGCCACCATTTCTCTTGTGGATTGCTGGAAACTGGACAGTCTGGCGTCCTGTGTCGCAAGCCTTTGGAATGAATACGGGCATCAGTTGTCTGCTGTGAATCCTTCTTCTCTTCAACGCTATTTCAGGTTTGGACAGCATTGGTATTATGATTTGGAAGACATTTTCATACGGGCCGGGATTCCGGCGGAAAGGCTTTCCGCTCTCAAGGATGCTCTTGATGCCTGCGTCAGATACAAGGCGGCGACCCCGCTTTTTATGAATGAATTCGAAATCAGGCATCACTGCGGACTCTCGATGTATTTTCCCCATTACGGGAGGGGGGATTTGACGGACTACTACAGGACATTGGACTGGAACGTGGCTACGGCTATTGTAAAGTAAAAGGTTGTTTTGTCGCAGATTTTGTTTACCTTTGCAAAATGCATTTATAAAAGCGACAGGCTTTTTGGTGCAATGGGTCCCGGACCTGTTTCGGGATGAGTAACACATTTTAAATTTTATTACAATGCAACATTTCGAATTGAAAGGCGAACTTCGCCAGGCATCCAACAAAGCCGCTATCAAGGCATTCCGCAAAGCGGGTCTTGTTCCCTGCAATCTTTACGGCCCCGGACTTGACAACATTCTTTTCACAGTCGAGGCAAAGGCGCTCAAAGCCGTCACGGACACTCCCAAGGCTTTTATAATCGACCTCCTTCTCGATGGGAAAAAATATATGGCCGTTCTTCACGAACTCCAGTTCCATCCTGTAAGCGATGAATGTCTTCACGTCGATTTTCTTGCTGTTGACGAGAAAAAGCCCATTGCCATCAACGTTCCCATCTCCCTTTCCGGACATGCGGTAGGTACCCAGCAGGGCGGCAAATTCGTTCAACTGTCACGTTCGCTCCGCATAAGCGCGCTGATGAAGAATCTTCCCGATAATCTTCCTGTGGACATTACCGACCTCGGATTGGACAAAAGCATCAGGGCCGCTGACCTTCAGTATGATGGCGTGACCATTCTTTCGAACAAGAATACCATCATCTGCTCCGTCAAGTCCACCCGCAACGCCGTTGCCGAGGCTTCTGCTGCCGGTACGGAAGATGATGCTTCCAGCGATTCCTCTGCTGAATAATGTGCTTCACGCGCTGGCATATCAAGGATGACGGTATGGACTATCTTATAACGGGGTTAGGAAATATCGGGTCGGAATATGCCGGTACGCGGCACAATATGGGATTTATGGTGTTGGATGCCTGGGGACAGGCATCCAATGCCGTTTTCAGCACGGCCCGCTACGGAGACGTGGCGATGGTGAATCTGAAGGGGAGAAGACTTCATCTGCTGAAGCCCTCCACTTATATGAATCTCAGTGGCAATGCCGTCAGATACTGGTCTGTGAAACTGAAGATTCCTCTGGAGCGCATCATCGTCATATGTGACGACCTCAATCTCCCGTTCGGCACCATACGGATGCGGAAGGGAGGAAGTGACGGAGGCCATAACGGGTTGAAGCACATTCAGGAGACTCTCCGGACCACTGATTTCGCACGGATACGCATAGGAATTGGAAATGATTTCAAGACAGGCGGGCAGATAGATTTCGTTCTCGGCAGATTGACTGACGGACAGAAGGAAGCGATGCTTCCCATATGCGAAAAAGTGATAGATGGAATAGGAATTTTCTGCACGGCAGGGGCCGAAAGAGCCATGAATTTCCTTAATACCAAGGATAAGTGATGGAAAATCACTTTTTTTTACCACGAAATGCTTGCAAATAAAAATGTAATTTTATAAATTGCACAGCGTTAGTTTGAAATGTATTCCTGGCTATTACCACTAACCATTTAATATTAACTATCATGAAGAAACTCGTTGAGCAGATTAATGCAGAACTTGCAGAGTTCCAGGCAAACGCCGAAGCTCAGGTAGCAAAGGGAAACAAGGCCGCCGGTGCACGTGCCCGTAAAGCCGCTCTTTCTCTTATGAAAGATCTTAAGGAATTCCGCAAGATTTCCGTCGCAGAGGCTAAGAAGTAATTTTTTACTCTGGATTTGATTGAAGCTGCAAATTTTTGCAGCTTTTTTTTTATTTTCCGTGCAACGTTTCCGCATTATCCTGCATCTATGTTGCAGGTTTAGGTTTTAGTACACGTCATAAGGTCGGTGGCCGTGAGGTTGCCGGCCTTTTGTTTTTTTGCGTGGGTGAGTTTTTTTACTATATTGCACACGTGAAACTGAAGCCTTTCCTGATACTGCTGATACCGTTTCTGGTGTCAGATTTCCACGCGTTCGCGGCGGAAGATGCTCCTTCGATTCCGACGGAGAGGAAAGTGCTCGTGCTTCCGGTAGAGTTCAAGAACCTTTCATTCACGTATGAGGCGGAAGATTTGCGGGCTCTTCTTTCGCAGAGGGGATATTCCCGCGGCGGAGCCGCCGGTTGCGTCGAAGAATATTTCGATGCGCAATTGGGGGATTCCCTTCACGTGCGCTTTACCGTGGCACCGAAAGTTACTCTTTTACACGACTATGCTTATTACAGCGTCAATACCTTAAGTGGTAAACCAGTCAGGCGGGCGGAAGCAGTCAAGGAAGCCTGCCTTTCTTCCGATCAGGCCGTTGATTTTTCCATTTTCGACAATATCGTCATATTTTACGCCGGGGGATCGCCTGCGGACGGATGCGCCTCTAGGGAACATCTTTCTCCGCACAGCTGGATTCTTTCCGAGGCAGGTATAAACCTGTCCCTTGATGGAGTGCCAATCAACCTCTACTCGATGTGTCCCGAACTCATGGCCGGCAGTGACGGACAAGCGGTTTTCACGGGTCTCGGATTCCTGTGCCACGAGTATTCGCACCAGCTCGGATTGCTTGATTTATACGATACCGACGAAGCGGGTAGCGGTGGAAAAGGTTCCGCGCTGATGAGGACCACGAGCATAATGGATGAGGGAATGTTCAACCTGTACGGTGCGCTTCCACCCAACTACAATGCAATCGAACGGGAGATGCTCGGTATCGCGAAGATTCTTCCCTTGACGGTCGGAGCACACACTCTCCGGCCAGTTAATGAGGATAATGCCGTTTACCGTCTCGATACCGGCGTCGAGGGTGAATATTTTCTTTTCGAATGTCGTGATGACAAGGGTTGGGATGCCGGAATAGGGATGAACGGACTTATGGTCTATCACGTGGACAAGTCGTCCAACGACTCCGGTTGCGGTCTTACGGCGGCGGAAAGATGGAAACCGTCGGAGAACAAAGTCAACGCGAACATAAAGCATCAGTGCGCTTATCTAATACGCCCGGGTGAATCTTTCTCATACTCGAGCGACCCGCCTTTGCTTCCCTGGTCAGGAAAGGCGCTGCCCCTGGCACTTTCATCCATAAAGCGCAATGATGACGGGAGTGTCTCATTCGAAGTGTGCGCTCCGTTGAACATAGACCGGGCGGACGTCTTTCAGGATGCGGTGATTCTCCAATGGCGCGGGAGCGTGGAGGATGGGGAAAAGACGCTTTTGGAGTGGGAAGACGGGGAAGGGAATCTTAAGAAGATAGAGTGCAGTCCTTATGAGTCAGGCTGTTTTGCCTGTGTGGTGGAGGGGCTTATGTCCGGAGAACGGTACAAGTTCAGCGTAAGTCGGGAAGGGGGTAAGGACAGGACTTCAATCGACGTGACCACCTTGTTCTATGGCGGATATCCTTTTATCCGCGTACCAGATGTGGGGAGGAACCCGGACGGCTCGTATTCTGCCGGAGCGGCTTTCCCCTTGCGGGTGATGAATGCCGTCGATGTTGCCGGTGTCGAATGGTATCTGGATTCCACTCCCGTATCAGTTGGTCCGGACGGATATTTTCATCTGCAATCTTCCGCAGAGTTGAAAGCGGTTGTCCGGTATAATGACGGCACGGATGAAACATTAGTCAAATGCTTGAAAGTGAAATGAAAACCATCTGGAAGATTATATTGTTCACACTGGCGTTGCTCATCTGCGGCTGCTGTCCTGCAAAATTCGAGGACGTGTACACAGGAAGTGATACGCCGTCTTTGACGGTGCGCGGCGAAAGCCAGCTCAAATTCGATCCGATGTATATGCAGCAGTCCTTCAGCCGTTCCCGCGGAGAATTCAGGGTGGGTACCGACAATATGTCAGAATATTTCGTGCTCAAAGTGTCCCAAATCCCGTCCGAAGAGAACCAGAATCTGACGGCAGACGTTAAATGGACTTCTGGAGAATCCATAAAGGAACTTCACCGGCGCAAATTCACCGTTAAAAAAATGGAGGCCGGTACGATATGGCTATGGTGTTCTCCGGACAATATACTCGCCGTGGTCAGGATTCCGGATTAGGAGCAGATTCTTGGTCCCCTGCCTTTCTTGCGTTATTGTAACAATGCCTGCAAAGAGGCTCATACAGATCCTTTTCTCCAAGTACGACAAGATTCCTGTCTTTTGAGAGACGGTGGGAGTGGTTGGCGAGTGAGCCGCATTTCACGCAGATGGCGTGAACCTTCTGCACGTCTTCAGCTATGGCCATAAGGTCAGGCATCGGGCCGAAAGGATTGCCGAGGAAGTCCGTATCCAGTCCGGCTATTATAACTCTTTTGCCTGCATTGGCAAGAGTCTGGCAGACTTTTACGAGACTGTCGTCGAAAAACTGCGCCTCATCTATGCCCACCACCTGAATGTCGCCCGGAATGTCAAGCATTTCTTCCGGAGATGCGACAGGTCTGGACTTTACGCTGTGAAGGTCGTGCGACACGACGTCTTCGTCCGAGTAGCGGTTGTCTGTCAGTGGCTTGAAAACGGCTATTTTCTGGTTGGCAAACTGCGCTCTTTTCAATCTTCTGATAAGTTCTTCGGTCTTTCCCGAGAACATCGAACCGCAAATAACTTCAACACTTCCGGATTTTTTGAAACTTTCCGAGTACATATCAAATTCTTTATTTAACTTTGTATGGTACAAATATAACGAAATCTTGTTTTATGGGAAGTGATATCGGACAGGAGATATCCCTGATAAGGGAATCGATAGGACTAATACGGAACAGTCTCGATGATATCGAAAGACGGCTGGCTTATCTGGAAAGTGTACCGGAAAGAGGGGAGGGAGTCTCGGATGCGGAAGAGATGACGTTCGACATAGGCCCGGAGCCGGTCGCGATTACAGATGTCGTCCGGTCCGAACCCGAGCCGGTTTTCAATACTGAACCAGAACAGGAGTCCGAGCCGGAGTCCGGACCCGACATGCCGGAAGAGCCGGAACCCGAGCCGGAGTCCGATACTCAGGAAGAGGCGGAATCTCCGGAAACGCCGGATTCTTCGGCGGAGACGCTTTTCGACGGCAGCGCACAGGAACGGCCGACACACGCCCTTGAAAGCATCAACGACCTGGAGTCGTCTCACGTCCGTCCGTCCATAATGGACAGTATGTCCGTGAACCGTCCCTGGAAAATTGACATTCCGGGCACCCCGGTTCGCAATATATTGAGCGCCATCTCATTGAATGACCGGGTCCTGTTTATCGAGAAGCTTTTCGGCTCCAATCCAATACTCTTTCAGGAGACCGTCAGCTACTTCAATTCACTGGAGAATTTCAGTGATGCCGAGACATACATAGCGGAAAATTTTACCGAATGGAATCTTGATTCCGATACCGTGTACAGGTTTATGATGGCCGTCAGACGTAAACTCCAGTGATATGCCCGGCATATTGTACATAGTTCCGACTCCGGTGGGCAATCTTGAGGATATGACATTCAGGGCTGTGACCGTCCTCAAGGAGGCCGATTTGATTCTGGCGGAAGACACACGCTCAAGCGGCGTACTGCTCAAGCATTACGGTATCCGTGGCAAGTTGCAGTCGCACCACAAGTACAACGAGCACCATACGGTCGGTCTGGTGAAAGAAAAGATATTGTCCGGCATGAACGTGGCTCTCATAAGCGATGCCGGTACTCCCGGAGTATCCGACCCCGGATTTCTCCTTGTGAGGGAATGCGCTGCAGAAGGTATAGAGGTGCGCACGTTGCCCGGCGCCACGGCCTGCATCCCGGCAATAGTGTCTTCGGGGCTTCCCTGCAACCGTTTCTGTTTTGAAGGCTTCCTGCCTCAAAAAAAGGGGAGGCAGACGCTGCTCGGCGAACTCTCGTACGAAACCCGCACGATGGTATTCTATGAATCTCCCCGCCGTCTGGTAAAGACGTTGGAACAGTTCGCTCTCTGTTTTGGCCCGGAGCGTGAATGCTCGGTTGCGAGGGAAATATCGAAAGTATATGAAGAGCATAGGCGGGGGACTCTCGCCGAAGTGGCCCGGTGGTTCGGGGAACACGAGCCGAAGGGCGAAATAGTGATAGTCGTGGCCGGGGCACCGGCAAAAAAACACAAGGATGAGAAGAGAGATGGAAGGGAAGGACAATCCGAAAGCGGGGCATAGGTTCTCCGCATCGTTCAAGACAGGTGCCATAGCGCTGGCATTTCTTATTATCGGTTATCAGGTGGCGCTTTTCGTAGGAGCGTCGGCACGTGAGAGGATTGTTGCCAACAGGGACAATCCCGATACGGTTTTCGTATATGTGCGGCCCGAGGCGGAAGAATCGGGGCCGGGGAGTGTAGAAAGTGGAAAAGACAGCCGTACAGGAAATCCAGCAAGGCACGCAACTTCCAAAGAAGATGCGGTTCGCCGTTCCGTGCATTCACCTGCGGCGGATAAGATATACCGCAAAGTTTCCCCGCGACGCTATGAGTCATTCCGTTTCAATCCCAACACGGCTACCGTGGACGAGTTGATGCGTCTGGGATTCTCCGAAAAACAGGCGCTTTCCATCGATTCGTACAGAAAGAAAGGGGGCAAATTCAGGCGGCCAGATGATTTTTCGCGCTCGTACGTCGTTTCCGACACTTTGTTCGAACGCCTGCGACCTTATATCGATATTCCGCTTCTGGATCTGAATTCCGCTGATTCATCCGCTTTTGACGCACTTCCGGGTATCGGCCCCTATTTCGCTGCAAAGATGGTGGAGTACCGCCGTATACTGCACGGATACTCATATCCGGAACAACTTATGGAAATCCGGCATTTCGACGAGGAGAAATATGATTCCGTGAAAGACCTCGTGACGGTTGGGGAGCACCCGCCTTATCCGCTTTGGACTTTGCCGGAGGATTCTTTGCGCAGGCATCCCTATATCACGGACTCCGAAGCCCGCGGAATAGTCCTTTTCCGGGAGAACAGCCCCAGGGGGGAATGGTCCGTGGATGCCTTGTCGCGTGCGGGAGTGCTTGTCGGCGAGGATGCCCGCAGGCTTTTGCGCTGCCGCATTGCATCCCCCGATTAGTATTTCGAACGGCGCGGATGATGCTCCAGAATGGCAGACTGCCAGGTGGATGCTTCGATATGGGTGTATATCTCCGTGGTGAGAATGCTCTCGTGGCCGAGCATGTCCTGAACGGCCCTCAGGTCCGCTCCGTTTTCTATGAGGTGGGTTGCGAACGAATGTCTGAAAGTGTGGGGGGAAATTTCCTTCAGTATGCCTGCGGCCAGGGCCTGCTTCTTGACCATATTGAAGATGGATACCCTGCTGAGTTTCTTTCCCGACCTGTTGAGGAAGAGTATGTCCTCCGAGTCGCTGTCAGCGGGCTCGGGGCGCACTGACAGATAGTTGAGGATGCAGTCTATGGCGATTTCACCTATAGGTATGATTCTTTCCTTGTTTCCCTTGCCTATGATGCGGATTATGCGCTCCTTCATATAGACGTTGGAAATCTTGAGACCGGATGCTTCCGACACCCTCAGGCCGCAACCGTACAGCACTTCAAGTATGGCTCTGTCTCTTACTCCTGTGTCCGTCCCGAGGTTTACGGAATCCATTATATCCTCGATTTCGCGGCGGGACAGTACGGCAGGAAGGTATCTCCCCAGTTTCGGAAAGTCGATGAGGTCGCAGGGATTCCCGCTGATTTCCTTTTCCATTATCTGCCAGTTGAAAAAGGACTTCAACGCGCTCAGCAGCCTTGCCTGTGAACGTTTGGAAATTTGCGACGAACGCGCGGAAACGTAACATCCTATGTCCTCAGGGGTTATAGAGCGGATATCCTTGTCTGCGAATTCGAGGAATTTCGCGACATCGGAGCAGTAGGACGAGACGGTGTTCGGTGACATCTTCCTTTCCATCGTAAGATAGTAGGAGTAGTCCTTGAACACTGTCCTCCTCGTATGATTGGACGGTCCGCCGCTTGCGATTTTGCGCGCCATTCCGGGAAAATGCTATTCGAGGGCTCTGTAGCGGTGTCCGTAATCAAGTTGCTGCTGCAGAAAGTCATCGGCATATCTGAGTCGGTAATCTACGATGCGGCCTTCTTTTTCGACAGGAACTATGTCAGGATTTATGAATCCCCCGTAAGGCTTGAGATTGAGGGCTGAGTAGCGTTTCAGTACCTCGCGGTGGATATCCGGATCTATGTTGACGGCATACTTGCTGACAAGGGCTTTTCCCGCTTCATAGTCTCCTTCCGATTTGATGCGCTGCACTTCGGCCAGGAGTTCCGCGAAAAGTTTCCGCAGGGCGCTGTAGTCGTTGATGACGAAGTAGGTCTTGCCGTCACGGCTTTTCTTTTCTATGACCTTGTCGGCCGCGCCGTGTTCATAGCACCATTCTGCTATGAGCTTGCGGTTCTGCATATGCGCTTCGGTATTGGGACGTCCGAGTTCCACGCGAGTGAACTGTACCATCAGTCCGTTACGTATATAACTGTCATATTCGGCTTTGTAGGCCTCTGGAGAGGGGAGGATGCCGAGTTCGACGAGTTTCGGGTCGGCGGCATAGTATAGACCGAACAAATCGGCCCGGGCTTCTTCCAGTGTGGAAGAGAATTCACCCATAGCAGTACTCGAAATGCCCGGAAGAAGTTGTCCGGAACCGTGTCCCAGACATTCGTGAAGATCCGTATGGACTTCCGATGAGATGGAACCGAATTTCTTCGCGCGACTGATTTCCTGTCGGCTGTATGCGAATTCGGTCAAAGTGCTGTTGGGGGCCTCGTCCGCAGACCTGTCGTAGGCGTGAGTGATGTTGGCGATGGTGACCGATTTGGAACCGTATTCCTTGCGGATCCAGTCCGCATTGGGAAGGTTGATGCCGATAGGGGTGGAGGGGTAGCTGTCTCCGGCGAGGCACACTCCGTTGACCACCTTGGCCGATACACCCTTGCACTCCGCCTTCTTGAAACGCGCATCCACAGGGGAATTGTCCTCGAACCATTGCGCATTAGCGGAAAGCACTTCCGTTCTCCCGGACGCTTCCTCATCTTTTATGTTGACGTATCCTTCCCACGCACCCTTTCTTCCGAGAGGATCGTTGTAGTCCTCGATGAATCCGTTGATAAAATCCACTTTGCAACCGGTGTCTTTGACCCAGGCCACGTTGAAACTGTCCCAAATCTTCAGGTCTCCAGTCTTGTAGTATTCGATGAGCAGAGCCAGATATTCCTTACGGGCTTCAGTGTCGGCGAATTCCGCGGCTTTGGCGAGTTCTTCGCAGATGCGGTCTATGGCTTCACCGTAGATGCCTCCTGACTTCCAGGCCAGTTCGACTACCTTGCCTCCTGACTTGACTACTTTGGTGTTGAGACCGTACGCCACGGGACGCGGGTCGTTGACGTCGATTATCCCGTTGTAATACTCTTCGACTTCGGCGCGGGTGACTCCCTCATAGAAATTGACGCCTGACTGAAGTACGATATCCCCTTCGGAGGAAGTGCTGCGTCTCTGCGGAAAGACGTCCGGGTCGTACATATAAGGTATCAGCAGTGATTTCGAGGCTCCGTCACCTACGCTGTCCATAAGGGATTCCATATATTCCTTGCCGCATTCCGGAAAAAATTTGTCCTCGGCGTAATGGTGATGGATGCCGTTGGCGAAGAACACCCGTTTGGCATATACGAGGAAGTTGTCCCAATCCTTGCCGCTGCGCTCTCCGGTGTAGTTGTCGAGAATGTTTTCAAGCGTGTGACGCAGGCGTATGTTGTACTTGCAGTTTTGGTCCCAGTGTATGTCCCGGCCCCATTTAGCCGCTTCGCCGAGATGATATGCGTAAGCCTTCTGCTTGAGCGTCAAATCATCCCAGCCCGGTACGCGGAAACGCATCACTTTTATGTCTGCGAATTCATCTACGGTATATTTGAATTCATTTTTCTGCCCGTCGCAGGCTGTCGCGCCGGCGATTATGCCGGCAGTCATCAACATTTTAGCCAAAGCTCTCATAAATTAGTGTTCGTTATATCGTACAAAAGTAGTAAATTTGTATTCGCGAAAAAATACAAACAACATATATCTTAAAATTATGAGAAAGAAAATAGTTGCAGGCAACTGGAAAATGAACACGAACTGCCAGGATGGAATCGAACTGGCTAAAGCGGTGGCGGAAGAGGCAAAGGCGCTCCCCGCTGGTACAGGACTTATCGTGGCGCCGCCTTTTACGCATCTTTTCGGTGTGAGCGAGGCGCTGAAAGGCTCCAAAGTGGAACTGTCGGCCCAGAACTGCGCCGACCACGTGTCGGGTGCATACACAGGAGAGGTGTCGGTGGATATGCTCAAATCGGCCGGCTGTCAGTGGACCATACTCGGACATTCCGAGCGCCGCCAGTATTACGGTGAGACTGATGCCAAACTGGTGGAGAAAGTCAGACTCGCCCTTGAAGCCGGTCTCGGCGTGATTCTCTGCGTGGGAGAAAATCTCGATGAGAGGGAAGCCGGACGTCACTTCGATGTCTGCACCGAGCAGATAAAGAACGTGCTCTACAACTTTACAGGCGAAGATATGAAGCGCATAGTCGTCGCTTATGAGCCCGTGTGGGCTATAGGTACGGGCAAGACCGCCTCGGCGCAGCAGGCAGAAGAAATTCACGCTTGCATACGCAAGGTGCTTTCCGACAAGTTCGGTGCTGTGGTGGCGGAAGACACTTCCATCCTTTACGGGGGAAGTTGCAAGCCGTCCAATGCGAAGGAACTCTTCGCACAGCCGGACATAGACGGTGGGCTTATCGGTGGCGCCTCGCTCAAGGCAAAGGACTTCATCGAGATAGCGCTTTCCTTCTGATTACGCTTTTTATGACGGTTTCCGCATAGGAGATTGATTGCTCAAGTGGTAAAAAGTCGCAAAGCGACCGCCCCGGTGGCGGCGCGTAAATGCACTTCGTTCCGGCGGGTGATTTAGAAGTTGAGGGCCAGGGTGACTCCGGCCACGGGCTGCAAGTTGCCGGCGGAAGGAATCAAGTTGAAAGATGGGGTGAGAGCCAGTTCGGTGCCCTTTTTCTTTGAATTGTAGTCACGCGCGCTGGCCTTTATTTTATTTAGCCCCACGCAGGTCAGAGGTATACCTGCCCCTTCGAACAATAAGGTGGAGCCGAGGGTGACCACCAGCAGCGCGCCTTCGGCCAGACCCGGTATGATGCCTTTGGCACCTTCTTTAGATGTCGATACGATGCCGCCTATGAGGATTCCGGAGATGGTCGCCGACACACCTCCCACGCATACCAGCGTAAGACCGGAGGCGAACATCCAGCGTCCGGATTTATAGTTGTCGGCATTGAAACCTTCCAGGTTGGAAAGTTTCTCCCTGTTCATTCTCTCTCCGTTCATATATATGTTGCAACCACGTACGGAAAGGACGTTTTCGCCGTTTTCAATGACTTGGGCAGAGCATCCACCCCCGGGACAGAGCGCCGGCAGCAAGGCCGCCGCCAGAAGGATTGTCAAAATTTTTTTCATATCAGTTCGTTGCAAAACCTGTCAACAGGTATCATCAAAGGTAATGAAAAATAAGTATCTTTGCAATGATATGAAGATATGTGTGGGTCTTTCCGGAGGCGTTGACTCCAGCGTTGCCGCCCTGCTCCTCAAGAGACAGGGCTTTGACGTATTTGCGATGTATATGCAGAACTGGCACGACGTCGAAGGCACTCTTCACGGTGAATGCGAGTGGGAAGAGGAGAAATTCATCGCGGAGATGGTGGCGAGGAAGATAGGCATACCGTTCTATTTCGTGGATTTGAGCGAACAGTACCGCAAGCGTGTCGTAGATTATATGTTCGACGAATACGCAAGGGGACGCACTCCGAATCCGGACGTACTCTGCAACAGCGAGATAAAGTTCGACGCATTCCTGGATGCCGCGCGCAGACTCGGAGCCGATACGGTCGCCACGGGACATTACTGCCGTCGCAGTGAAGTGCGGGACTCTGACGGGAGCGTAAGGTATGGACTGCTTTCCGGCATTGATGGCAACAAGGACCAGAGTTACTTCCTGTGCCGGCTCAGCCAGGAACAACTCGCCTGCGCGATGTTCCCGATAGGGGAGTTGACAAAGCCGCAGGTGCGCTCAATTGCCGCCGAGGCGGGACTTCCGTCCGCCGACAGGAAGGATTCGCAGGGTATCTGTTTCGTCGGCAAGGTCAATCTTCCGGTTTTTCTTCAACAGAAACTGAAGAGCGTGGAAGGCGATGTGGTGGAAGTCTATCGCAATTATTATGACGACAATGCCAAATTCAACTGCGACAGGGAACTGCTGGACTCCTGCACGGACATCCACACTCTTACGGACGAGCAGCTGGACTCACTCAGCGCGCCTCCCGCTTATGATGACTTGAACTTCGAGACAGAGACTTACCGGGCGCGCAACCATCACCGCAAGAAAACACGCTATAAGGATAATCCTTACGGGAAGATAGTCGGCCGGCACGGAGGCGCGCAATTCGTTACCATAGGACAGCGTAAAGGATTGGCCATAGGAGGGCATAGAGAGCCGCTATTCGTAATAAGTACCGATATCGGGCGCAACGTGATATATGTAGGCGAGGGGGCGGAACATCCGGGGCTGCTGCGACGCGTACTCAAGATTGCAGGCGACGAAGTGCATTGGATATGCCCCGAAAATGCGCTTGCGCCTGGCGAGTCGCTTTCCGTCAGGGTCCGCATCCGTTACAGGCAGCCGTTGCAGAAGGCGTTGCTGCTCAGACGCGGCGGAGCCCTTTATGTCGTGTTTGACAAGCCTCAGAGAAGCATCACTGCAGGGCAGTTCGCGGCGTGGTATGCCGATGACGGGGAAAATGCACCGGAACTGCTCGGTTCGGGGGTGATATGTCAGTAATTGTTTGAAAGTAATATGATAAAGGAAATCCCGGTATTGCTGCTCACCGGTTATCTGGGCAGCGGAAAGACCACACTGGTCAACAGGATACTTACCAACAGGAAGGGAATCAAATTTGCCGTCATAGTCAATGACATAGGTGAAGTCAATATCGATGCGTCCCTCATTGCCAAAGACGGTATAGTCGGAAAGAAAGACGACAGTCTTGTGGCCCTTCAGAACGGATGTATCTGCTGCACGCTCAAGATGGATCTGGTGGAACAGCTCTCGGGCATAGTCTCGATGGGCAAGTTCGACTATATCGTAGTGGAGGCCAGCGGGATATGCGAGCCGGAGCCCATAGCGCGGACTATATGCTCCATCCCTGTAATGGGACCGAAATACATAAAGGACGGTGTGCCGGTGCTTGACTGCATCGCCACCGTCGTGGATGCCCTCAGGATGAGGGACGAATTCGCCTGCGCCAAGGACCTGCTTAGGGCAGGCATAGAGGAAGACGACATCGAAAGCCTTGTGATACAACAGATTGAGTTCTGCAACCTGATTCTTCTCAACAAGGCTTCCCTTGTCAGCCCCGAAGAACTTGAGACCGTCAGGACCATAGTCCGCAAAATTCAGCCGAAAGCCGAAATCATTGATTGTGACTGGTGTGACGTCGATTTGGACAAACTCGTGGGCACCGGAGCGTTCAATTATGAGGACGTGTCCGGCTCTGCGGCCTGGATAGCAGGGGTGGAGAACCCCGTGGAGGAGAACGAAGAAGAGGGGGAGGCCGACGAGTACGGCATAGGTACCTATGTGTACTGTACCAGGGAACCTATGGATATCAATAAATTCGATTATTTCGTTTCAAAAAGGTGGCCGTCAGGAATCATCAGGGCCAAGGGACTCTGCTATTTCGCCGATGACGTCGATTCGTGCTATCTCTTCGAACAGGCAGGAAAACAGATTTCGCTCAAGAATGTGGGGAAGTGGTATGCCACGATGCCTGAGGATGAACTGCGTGCCGCAATGGCCGCCGATCCCGTCATAATGAGGGATTGGGACCCTGTATATGGTGACAGGATGCAAAAACTGGTGTTCATAGGACGCAATCTGGACCGCACCGCCATCAAGGATGCGCTGGACCTCTGTCTGGAAAAGATTGAGCTATAAGTCCCGGATATTGGCCGCTATTCCCTCCACAAGCCGTTCGAGGGCTTCGGCGCTCGCCCAGGCTACGTGAGGCGTGAGCCGCAGTCTCTGCGGTCTGGTACAGTGGAGCAGGGGATGGTCTTCCGGAAGCGGTTCCTCCGTGAAAACGTCTACTGCGGCGCCTCCGATGGTTCCGTTCCCAACGGCTTCCGCAAGCGCGGCCTCATCGATGATTCCACCTCTCGCCATATTGATGATTATGGCATCCTTTTTCATCATTTTCAGCTCCTCCATTCCTATCAACCCCTTCGTTCTTCCGTTCAGTGGGCAGTGTATGCTTACTGCATCCGAATTGCGGAGCAGTTCGTCAAGAGATACGGAAGGGTAGTCCTTGCAGTGTGAAGTCCCGGAGGTGGAAAAGTATATGACCTTCATCCCGAACGCGGATGCGATGAGAGCCACTTTAGAGCCTATGGTTCCCATTCCTATGATTCCAAGAGTCTTTCCGGCAGGTTCACGGAAAGGGAGGGAAACGTCCGTGAAAAGTCCGCTTCGCGAATAACTGCCGTCCTTGACTTCGCTGTCGAATCTGTCCGAGTCGCAGAAAAATCCGAGCAACTGTCTGAAGGTCAATTCTGCCACGGAATCGGTCGAATAGCCCGCGACGTTGCGCACCGGAATCCCTCTTCTCTGCGCGGCTTCCAAGTCGATGTTGTTGACGCCGGTGGCGGCTTCGCAGATGAGCTTGAGTTTTGACGCCGCTCTCATCAGTTCATCTGTTACTTCGACTTTATTCACTATGAGTATGTCGGCATCCCGCACCCTTTCGAGAGCCTCTTCACCGTTTGTCCTGCCATAGGTGACAAGTTCGCCGAGCGCCTCTATGGGCGCGAGGGACGTGGTGCCCAAGGTATCGGCATCAAGAAACACTATCCTGTTCATAACATTGATTTTTTGGCTGCGCTTTCTCCGGCCAGATGCCCGGTGCTGAATGCTGTCTGGAGGTTGTAGCCTCCCGTGTCGGCATCTACGTCCATCACTTCTCCGCAGAAATAAAGTCCGGGGCAGAGCCGCGACTCCATTGTCTTCGGCATCAGTTCCGCCGTATTCACACCCCCGGCGGTGACAACGGCGCGTTCATATCCCACATATCCGTCTATGTCGAAGCGCCAGCATTTGAGGGCGCGCGCGATTTCCGGCAGGTTCACCCACAGTTTCGAATCCCTGCGGCCTCTTTTTTCAAGAGTCATTATCTCCGGATGACAGGCTCTGAATGCCGGAATTATCCCCCACGGCATCAGTTTTCCCAGCATTATGCGGCATTTTTCCTTTTCGTGGAGACCGGAACTGCGCGGGTCCCGGTCGATTTCCATCCAAAGCGACTTCACTCTCTCCGTCAATTCGGAAAGCGGCACACCCTGCTTGAAATCGAGGTGGAGCGATACTCTGGACCCGTTGATTAGAGCCTTCACCGCCTTGCGGCTCATCTGGAAACCTACCGGGCCTTCAATGCCGCCGTCGGTGAAGTCGATGTCACCGAACTCCTCCTGAGCCACGCCGCTCTCGATGACAAGTTGTGCTCCTATGTTTTTCAACTGGTTGCCGCACAGCATTTTCCCTGTTTCGGAAAGAGGTTCGCATCTGTCGATGTGTCTGCCGTCGGGGGCTCCTTCCCGAATCTTGTAACCTTTCGGTACAAGCGCTGTCAGTGAAGGGAACTGCGGCTTGACGGTATGTCCCAGATTGACGGCCCATCTGAATCCGTCACCTGTGGAGCCGGTGGAAGGGTATGAGAGTCCGCCCGTGGCCACTATAAGACTTTTGCAAATCCATTTCCTTCCATCGGAGACCAGAACCTCGAAGCTGTTGTCCGTCCGTCGTATTTCTTCGACGGTGCATTCCGTCTCAATTTTCACTCCGGAACACTTGCAGGCATTCACCAGAGTATCCACCACGTCCGATGCGTGAAAGGAAACGGGGAAGGCTCTGTCACCGCGCTCCACGACGGATTCCATCCCGTATTCCTTGAAGAATTCCAATACCTTGCGGGACGGGAAATTGCAGAACGCGCTTCTGACGAATCCCGAGTTGCTGCGTATGTGGCCGGAAAAGTCGCTCCATTCCTTGACGTTGGTGAAATTACACCGTCCTTTGCCTGTTATCATTATCTTGCGGCCCGGCCTGGGCATCTTTTCAAGCACTGTCACTGAAAGTGATACACCGGCCCGGACCGCCGTACCCGCTGCGGAACACGCGGCCATCAGTCCGGATGCGCCGCCCCCTATGATGAGGACGTCGCTTTTCACTTGACACGTAGATTGCGTTCGACCAGAAGAACCGTATCCTGCAGGACATCATCGTCCTTGCCTGCGCAACACATTATAATCAGCACCCCCTTGCGGATTTCCTGCGAGAGGAACATCATCGGACTCTCATCTTCGCAAAGGGCGTGGAACACGTATGCGGATCTGTTCTTGAACTTGATTTGGGAAATGGGATTGAAATCCTCCGGGTCGTCCTCCGCGAATCCTACTATGTCGGCATAATTGGAGTACGCCTGATCTTCCGCCGTCATATCGGAAGGCATATCGCCGGCATATATGTCGATGAGTGCCTTGTCATCGAGACGGGCTTCCAGATGAGTCACTTCCGCACCCGATTCATCGTCGTATGTCTCGGTCTCCTTCCTCCAAGGGGCGGGCAGGTTGAGTTGAATGTCGTATGCCATTTGCGTGATGTGGATTGTTTGTTGACAAATATACGAACTAATGGTTGTTTTGAGATAAAAATATAAGTAAATTAGCAAATGTTGGATAATCGGACAATCAATTGACATCATCAATATGAAAAGAAGGGAATTTCTCAGGAAATCCGGAACTGCGGTGGCTCTGTGCACCGTGCTTCCGCGCTCCGTCTTCGGAAAGATGGGAGGAGACAACAATTTTATCGCTCCTAGCGACCAGCTGACACGCGGCATTATCGGTGTCGGCGGCATAGGTCGGTCCGACAGGCATTTCGCAAGCGATGCATCGTGCAGACTTGTGTCTGTCTGCGACGTGGACAAAGAACACCTCGATTCTGCTCTTGCGGCTGCGAAGGAATCGTTCGGAGAGACACTCAAGCCATACAGTGACTGGAGAGACCTCGTTCACGACCCCTGCGTCGACATAGTGCACATAGCCACTCCTCCGCACTGGCACGGACTTATGGCTCTGGAAGCATCGAAGGCGGGGAAGGACATCTTCTGCGAGAAGCCTATGACGAGAACCATAGGGGAGGGCAAGCGGGTGATGGAAGCCGTGAAACGCAACGGCAACATTTTCCGTCTCAATACCTGGTTCCGTTTTACCGATACTTTCTATGGTCTGGGCACGACGGTGAAGCCTCTCAAGAAACTTGTGAGCAGCGGTGCCCTCGGATGGCCTCTCACGGTCCGTATTTCCGGAGCCACAGGATTCGCCTGGAAGTTCTTCTGGGTCGGAAAGACCAATCTGGTGCCTCAGGCAGTGCCTTCCTGTCTCGACTATGATATGTGGCTCGGACCCGCTCCTAAGAAACCCTATCATCCCCACCGCGTGCATCAGACGTTCCGGGGCTACTGGGACTACGACGGAGGAGGACTGGCCGATATGGGACAACACTACATAGACCCCGTGCAGTACATACTCGGAAAGGACGACACCTTCCCGGTTAAAGTGGAAGTGGACTCCCCGCAGCAGCATCCTGACGCGGTTGGCACCTGGCGCAGCATCACATATACCTACGAGGACGGGTGCAAGATTATCCTCGAAGGCGAAGGCTTTGAGAGCAAAGGAAAAGTTCCTTACATAGAAGGCCCCAACGGCAAGGTATACCAGGGCTTCGAGTGCACCATCCCCAACGTGATGGAACTCATCAACAGCCTGCCCGACCCTCCCGCCCGCAACACCGATTTTCTGGAGTGCGTACGCCTGCGCCGCAATTTCGCTCTTGACGAGAAAATCGGTTATCACAGCGCCACAATCGTGAATATGGGTGTCGTGGCGCTCAGACTCGGACGGACGCTCCATTTCGACCCCGCTACGGAAACGTTTAAAGACGATGCGGCGGCCAACCTGCTTCTCAACCAGCCGATGTGCAACGGATGGTCAATGGATTAATCAACCCGTAAAAACATTCAGAAATGAAAAAGATATTCACACTCATCACAATATCAATCGCGCTTCTGGTTTGCGGAAGTCTGTCGTCGGCTCAGGATTCGAGGCAACGTGCCCCGGAGACCATTGTGCAGGACATTCTCGCGCTTGTACCCGCCGACAATCAGGCGACTCTCGAAACGGAATTGCACAGTCTCGTAGCGACGGCGCCCCGTTCGCTGGAAATTCTGACTTCTATGCTCAAGCCGTCAGATTCCGGTGCCAACGCCAAAGTCGAGTATGTCATCCACGCTCTCGCGCAGTATGCTTCGGATCCTGCAAACTCCTATGCGGTTGAAGCCGTCAGGAAATGTTTCGACAATGCGGCGGACAATAGTGAGGATGCCTACAACAAGGCATTCTTTCTTCAGGAATTGAGGCTTGTGGCATATAAGGATGCTCCTGCCGTTGTCCAGCCGGCCACTTCGCCAGACCCTGCAAGACCTGCATATTCAAAGAAGGACTTCCTCAAGTTGGATCTTTCCGGTCAGCGTGACGCCATATACTGGATTGGAGAGACAAGGGACGCATCCCGATTCGACCTTGTGACCTTTGTGCTCGGCAAGAGCCGTGACGAAGGACTTGTGGCCGACGCTGCAATCGCCGCATCCAAGATAGGAGGTGAAAAGGCTGCTTCGGCGCTTGTGAATGCCGTGACGAAAGGCTCGGCGGCTCCTGCCGCCGTCAGGGAGGCTCTGCTCTCTTTCAACGGTGATATCGCTCCTGCCGTTATGGCGGCTTTGAACAAGGCGAAAGGCTCTTCTGCAGCCTCTTTGATTGAGATTGCCGGCCTCAGACACATCAAACCGGCGTTCGAAATCATATATGCCTTCACGGGCTCGAAGGACGAAAATGTCGCAGCTGCGGCCCGCCGCGCATTGAAAGGTGTGGCTACAGAAGGAAACGCCGACACTATGGCCGACCTCCTCGATGCTGGAACGAATGACGTGAAGAACTATCAGGAAGCCTATCAGGCGGCGCTCAACTTCATTCCTGCAGAGAATCGTTTTGAAACCATTGCCGCGAGGATGAAGAATGCCTCAAACCCCCAGAATTTCTTCCCCGCCCTTGCAGCTACGGGTGCTGATGAGGCGGTCGATGCCCTCAAGGGTGAACTCGATGGCAAGTACAGGAAGGAAGCTGTCGCGGCACTTGCCGTCATTGACAATTTCAAGGCGGCAGAACCTTTGTTCGATGCCGCATCGGCTGACAAGTCTCTCCTTGTGCGATATCTGGAGCTGGTAGAGACGTATCAGGATAAAGGTGAAAGATTGGCCGATTACGAGAAGGCCCTCTTCCTGTCCGGTGACGATGCGGACATCAGATTGGATGCACTTGCGAAAATTGCCGGCCTCGAGACTCCGGAAGCATTCGTAAGGGTGGCCGGCTTTATAGATGACGCCGGCATTGCCAAGCCTGTGGCCGATCTGTTGGTGTCGATGGCTCCGAAAATCGCTTCTGTCACCGATTACGAGGTTCTCAAGGGAGTGATTGCGAAGGTCAATGCAGTCAATGCCGCCGCTGCGGCGAAGGGTGATGCCGATGCCGGCTATGCCGTGGATGCGATGAAGAAACTTCTGGACGACTCAAAACCTTATGTCAACGCCCTTACTGCCGAGGAGGCTGCGCAGGGTTTCGAACTCCTGTTCGACGGCAAAGATATGTCCAAATGGGTGGGAGACATTGAGGGATATGCGCCCCTTAACGGCACCATCAACGTGAACAGCATGTTCGGCGGCAATCTTTATACGTTGAAAGAATATTCCGATTTCGTATTCCGCTTCGAATTCAGATTCCTTGTTCCGGGGGTGAACAACGGTGTGGGCATACGTACCCCGTATGACGTGGATGCTGCATATTTCGCGATGTGCGAACTCCAGATTCTCGACCATGACGACCCCATCTACGCCGACCTGCACGATTATCAGGTGCATGGGTCAATATACGGAGTCGTACCTGCCAAACGTCTGGTACACAAGCCTCTCGGGCAGTGGAGTGAAGAGGAAATCATAGTGAAGGGCAATCATATCACCGTCACCGTGAACGGTCAGGTTATTACCGACGCCGACATAAGCGAGGCCTGTCAGGGACACAACGTGGCTCCTGACGGAGGGGAGTACAACCCATATACTGTTGACCACAGGAATCACCCCGGAATGTTCAATCCGAAGGGGCACGTGAGCTTCTGCGGCCACGGTCAGGGTCTGCAATTCAAGAATGTGAGAATTCTGGAGATAAAATAGGGGAGTGACGCTTAAAGGAGTTCCCCGTTGTCGAAAGTCACGGTGTCGGTTCTGCTGCCGCCATCTTCGACAATCCAGGTGGTGAAAGTCCTGCGCCCTTCCATAAGCTCGATAACCCTTGCGCCGTTGCGCAGGTGATGGTAAGTGTTTCCATCGCCTGCGCAACGTCCGTATGCGAGTGCTATGCCCATATAATCGACTATGAAGTCGTTGTCGTGGTCGTGTCCGCAGAAAACGCCTGCGGTACTTCCGCTTTCAAGCATCGCTGCGAACATTCCGGCATTGATGCGGCTGTGTCCGCCGTATTCTCCGCGTATGCCGGTGACGTTGTTGTGGGTGAAGTGTTCCGACGTGCGGGTTTGCCAGGCTTCTAGAAATTCAGGTAGGGGGATGTGGAAGAACGCAGCTGAAGGAATGATTTTCCCGTGTTCGACCTCGCTTTTCCTGAATTGCTCGCGTATCCACGATACCTGCGCGAAGGTCATCCATTCGTAGCGTATGTGCATATCCGCATATCTGCTGTCTTCCTGTATGCCGGTGTGCGAATCCAGAAAATACAGTTCCCAGCTGTCTTCTTTGCCGTCGTGACTCCTGACGGGAATCCTGATGTCTTGAAGGATGCCATATCTGCCCCTGACTGCAATGGAATGTTTGCAGGAGGCAACCAGAGACGAGATTTCCGCCTTTGTCATCTCCTGCTCCTGGTCGTGGTTGCCGAATACGAAGCAGAAGGGCACTTCAAGACTTTCGAGAGCGTCAAGGAAACGCACGAAAATGTCGCGGCACTTCCCTCCGTTGGAAATTACGTCGCCGGTCACGGCGATAAGGTCAGGTTTTTCCGTTTCGACTTCGAATCTGATTCTTGCAAGGGTCGAAACTTCGGCTTCCGTATTGTCTGCGGTCAGGTGAAGGTCGGTCAACTGGAGAATTCTGAATCTCCCGTCGGCATTGAACTTCAATTCGGGATTGCGGGCCTCCGCGACTATGCATACTGAACTCAGCAACAGGCAAAGTATTGTGTTCTTCATCGGAATCATTTATATCGGTTTACGTGCACACAAATATAGACATTTCCGAAGATTTGGCAATTGTGTCTTCCTCTTTCCGATTTTGTGGCAGGGTGCCGGGAATCGCCCGGCGTCATCACCTGTAAAATACATAAATAATTTGCTTATATTTACAACAAGTCGACATCATTATGAACCATAAGTACATAATTTCAGCTTTACTGGTACAAATCGTCGTGACGGCATTTGGCTTGAAGGCGGACGCCTCCGATTTCGAGACGTCACATTGCGGCGCGAATTATTGCGAGTATGCCCATGCGGACAAGTTTGACAAGGATATCCGGCTCATGAAGGATGATTGTCTGGACAGGGAGGAATTCAACAATCCCGATACACGTTACGGACTGGATATCTGGTGGCATTGGCCGAACGGCAACATAAGCCGCGAAGCCATCAGAAAGGACCTGTGCAGCATGCACTCGAACGGTATCAAGCGCGCCACGATTCTGAATGCGGGTGGTACCGGACAATATCTTCCCCGCGTGAAATTCGCTTCAGCAGAATGGCTGGGGATGTTCCGCTACGCACTTGATGTCGCCGACAGCCTTGGGATGACCATAGGCGTGCACAACTGTGATGGCTGGAGCGAAAGCGGAGGCCCGTGGATTCCGGTGGAGAAATCCATGAAGACATATACATGGAGCGAAACATCCGCTAAGGGAGGCCACCGTATAGATATGATTCTTCCCCAACCCGAGTCGAAGCTGGACTACTACCGTGACTACAAGGTGGTTGCATTTCCCGATACCGGCTCCGACGGCCCGGATTTCCTGAATTTCAGGGAACTTTTCTCACTTAAATCAAATACTGGAATCAGGGATATTGAGCCCCGGTTTGTTGGAGGTGCGGTGCCAGTCAGGATCAGCTCTGTTGTGGATATTACTGACTGTATGCAGCCGGACGGGCGTCTGGTCTGGAAAGCTCCTAAGGGAAACTGGCGGATTGTCCGTATGGGATATACGACTACAGCCGAGGTCAACAAGCCGGCAACCCCGGAAGGAACCGGACTGGAATGTGACAAGATGGATTCCTCCGCAGTGGAACTTCATTTCAGGAATTTCCCCACCTGGCTTGTGCAGGCTGCCGGCCCTCACGTGGGAAAGGCTTTCGAATTTCTGCTGATAGACAGTTGGGAATGCAAGTACACCAACTGGACTGAAGGCTTTCAGGATGAATTCGAAGCACTTAACGGGTATTCGCTGGATAAATGGATTCCCGCAATGTGCGGCTGTGTCGTGGAGAGTCCGGAGCGCACCGCCGACTTCCTCCACGATTATCAGAAGACGATAGCCACTCTGATAGACAGGAACTATTATCAGAAATTCGCGGAACTTACGCACGCGGTCGGTCTGGATTTGCACGCGGAGCCGATTTATGGCAATTCGCTGGAATATCCTCCTGCATTTTGTCTGGCAGGGAACAGGTATTGCGACGTGCCTATGACCGAGTTCTGGGCTTATCCCGGAGCGGACGGGAAGCCGGACTTCAATTGGAGGGAGTTCCTGTTTGACGAATTTGCCATAGATGCCGCGGCTGTTTGCGGAAAGAATGTCATAGGTGCGGAGGCATACACTGCCGACGGACGTTTCTGCGAAACTCCCCAACTCCTCCGTCCTTTCGGAGATGCCGCCTTCTGTGCGGGAATCAACCAACTGACGCTTCATTCATACGTGATGCAACCGTTCGACAGGGAACCGGTCCTGATGCTGATGGATTATTTCGGCGGTCATTTCAACCGCAATAATCCCTGGTGGACAATGGCTGCCGGGTGGTCTCTGTATCAGAGGCGTATCCAGTATGTAACACAGCA
>JAKSKB010000030.1 GCA_024401975.1 Bacteroidales bacterium
GCTCACGAGGGTGACCTGCTTTCCTGCCCTCTTCCGCCTGTCAATTGTGACAATCAGTCTCTGTTTCTCCGCGGGGAGGGTCTGTTCGCCGTCGTCACCGTCCGCCTCATACAGGAAGTCCGGGTTTGTGGAATATACTACGCCGAGTCTCTTTTTCCAGTCATTGTCAACCATGAGGGAGAAATTTTTGCAAAGATAAAGATTTACTTTTGTATCTTTGTATGATTATACCTCGGAAATAAAAAATGGATAAGAAAAAATTCGGATTCTGGAACAGGGTGTCGGCGCTCGCCGTCTTTGCGGTGTCGGCGCTGACATACCTTGCCACCATAGAACCCACGTCCTCATTCTGGGATTGCGGGGAATTCATAGCTTCTTCCTACAAGTTGGAAGTGGGACATCCTCCCGGAAATCCGGTATTCCAACTGTTCGCCCGGATTTTCACCATATTCGGAGACAACATGCACGCGGCGATGCTCGTAAATTCACTGAGCGCAATCTGTTCGGCGCTTACGGTGCTTCTCCTGTATCTGACCATAGTGTTCTTCGTGAAGAGGCTTTTCGAGAGGCGTCAGGACGGAGGATTCACGCTTGGAGAAGGAATTGCAATCCTGGGCAGCGGGACGGTGGGCGCGCTGGCCTACTGTTTCTCCGACACGTTCTGGTTTTCCGCTGTCGAGGGGGAGGTCTATGCGATGTCGTCGCTGTTCACCGCCCTCGTCTTCTGGATGATGACAAAGTGGTACGAGTGCGCGGATCAACCCTACGCTAACAGGTGGATAGTCCTAATATCGTTTATGATGGGACTCTCCATAGGAGTCCAGCTGCTCAATCTTCTCGCCATCCCGGCACTTGTGTTCCTGTATTATTACAAGAAACGTGAAGACGGGGTGTACTCGTTCCGGCAATGCGTCGGGATAATGCTGGTGAGTATAGTGATTCTCGGGGTCATCCTTTTCGGCATCATTCCGTGGGTTCCGAAAATGGCGGCTTACGTGGATCTCTTCTTCGTCAATGTCCTCAACCTGCCTTTCAATTCGGGAGCGGTGGCATTCATGTCGCTTCTGCTGGCCGGATGCTTCGCGGGTCTGTTCGTTACTCTCAAGAAGGGGAAGGTGTTCTGGAATACCGTTCTCCTGTGCACCACGTCCATCCTTGTCGGATTCTCCCTGTTCAGCATAGTCGTCATACGCTCCAACGTCAAGACTCCCACCAACGAGAACCAGCCGGACAACGCGTTCACGCTTGTCAGATATCTCTCCCGTGAACAGTACGGTTCGGCGCCTCTGATTTACGGGGAGTTTTTCGGCGCGGCTGCCGATTACGAGAAATCATACTACTATACGCCTGTAGACGGGAAGTACTTCAAGGCTGAAGGCGCTCCGAAATACAAGTACGACTCTGACAGCAAAATGCTTTTCCCGCGTATGTGGAGCAGCGGCAACGAACAGTACCGCAGGTTCTACGAGCAGTACACCGGCGGCAAGGGGCGCAAGGTCAAGGGTTCGGAATACCGCAAACCGACACAGGCGGCCAATCTGCATTATTTCTTCGATTACCAATTGGGCTGGATGTACTGGAGATATTTTATGTGGAACTTTGTCGGCCGTCAAAACGACATACACGGAGCCACCCCCCACGACCTGTTTGCGGGAAACTGGGAAAGCGGCATAGGATTTATGGACAGAATCCGGCTCGGAGACCAGTCAGATGCACCGGCCATATTGGGAGAGAACAAGGGCAAGAACCATTATTTCTTCCTGCCTCTTATCCTCGGGCTTCTCGGTCTCTTCTTCCAGTTGGGAAGGGACAAGAGAGGATGCTGGCTCATATTCCTGCTCTTCTTCATGACAGGAATTGCCATAGTGGTCTATCTCAATCAGGCACCTTATCAGGTACGAGAGAGAGATTATGCCTATGCCGGCTCCTTCTATGCCTTCAGTATCTGGATAGGACTTGCCGTCGCGGCCATCTGGACGGGCATCCGGGACGCGCTCGGTTCGAAACACGGCGCCGCCTTTGCCGCTGCCGTATCCTTGGCCTGCCTTGGCGTACCTGCGTTGATGGCCTGTGAAAACTGGGACGACCATGACCGCAGCAACAGGTACACGGCGGTGGAGATGGCCCGCAATTATCTCGCTTCGGTGGGGGAGAACGGCATACTCGTCACGCACGGTGACAATGACACCTTCCCTCTGTGGTACGCGCAGGAGGTGGAGGAAGTACGCCCGGACGTCCGGATAGTCAATACCTCCCTGCTGGGGACCGACTGGCATATAGAGCAGATGAAATATGCCATCAACCGCTCCGCTCCGCTTGACATTACAGTGCCTTTGCAGCAGTACCTGTACGGTACGAATGAAATCATATACATATATGACACCAGGAACCTGCCGGTTCCCATAAGCGACGTGATGGCCATTTTCAAGCATCCCGAAATCAAACTGACGCTTGAAAACGGCGTCCGTATGGATTTCATCGTTTCCCGAAAGATAGTGGTTCCGGTCAACAGGGAGAACGTGCTCAAATCCGGGATTCTTTCCGAAAAATTCGCTGCAGAAATTCCGGACAGCATAGTTCTTGAGATTCCCCAGAACCGCAATTTCATCTACAAGTCCGAACTGTTTTTCCTTGATCTGCTTTCCAATTACCAGTGGGACAGACCTATCCATTTCCTCGGCGGCGGAGGTGACATAGAAATCGGCATAAAGTCATATCTGATGTCCGACGGATATTCCTCCCATCTGGTGCCCATACGCAATTCCGTCAGCAGTTACCACGGGTATGGTAAAGTGGATACCGACCATCTGTACCGTCTGATAACGGAAGAGTTCAGTTTCGATTCCCTCGCCCGGACGGACTACTATATCGACTACCAGAACATTTACACCCATTTGGGGGTGATGCCCGTGAGAGGGCTGGCCGTCAATTCGGCCGAAGCATTCATGAAAGCGGGGGAAAACGAAAGGGCTCTGGATGTCCTTGACAGATTCCGCAAAATTTTGAAAAGGGAATACTACCCGTATGAAACCGTATGTATGGACCTGAATGGGAACGATTATTATATGTGCTGCATGATAGAGGATTACTTCAAACTCGGTCAGAAGGATACGGCCATTGAACTGGCGGGTGATTTCATCGATGACGTCATCTGCTCCGCAGATTTCTTCGCGGGATTCGGAGAATACGGGGAGGAACGGTTCAAGTCCTGCGGCAACATCGTGTTCAGTGTGTGCGATGTGCTTGAGCAATTCGGGCAGAAGGAAATGGCGTCCCTGGTGAAAGACAGATTCTACAGGACCGTTCCAGTTTCGGAGTGACGGATTTCAGCGTTTGAGGCGTACGACTATGCTGAGCGGGAGGACTTTTCCGAAGCGGTCACGCAGGGAAAGTTCCCCGCTCTCCATTTCGTAACCGCTTTTCAGGGCGAACGCTTCCTTGACCAGAGTTTCCCCGAGGAGGGCGGAATATCCGTTTGAATAGAGATTCAGTACCACGAAGGAATTCTCCGCCTCGAGTATGTCAGAAACGGAACGGAGCATAGAGAACAGGCATTCGTCCAACTTCCACTTTTCTCCGTCGGGCCCGTGCCCGTATGCCGGCGGGTCGAGTATGATGCCGCTGTAGCGGTTTCCGCGCCGGGCCTCCCTTCTGACGAATTTCATCGCATCTTCCACTACCCATCGTATCCCGTCCATACCGCTGCGCTCTGTGTTGTCCCTAGCCCAGGAGACCACCTGACGCACTGAATCCAGGTGAGTGACTTCCGCGCCGGCCGCTCTTGCCGCCAGTGACGCCGCTCCGGTGTAGGCGAACAGGTTGAGGACTTTCGGGACAGGAAGCCTCTCCTGACCGGCTCTTGCCACCAGCGCCGATGTCTCCTTGAAGATAAACTCCCAGTTGGGTGCCTGCTCGGGGAATACTCCTACGTGCTTGAATGACGTAAGACCGAGTCTGAGACGGAAATCAAGCCCTTTGCGAATCCCTTTGTAGCGTATCTGCCACTGCTCCTCCATCTTGGAGAGCCGCATCCAGGTCCCGCTGTCTTCCTTGCCCGCTTTTCCGAATCCGGCCCCCGGAGTGAAGCGGGTGTGCGCAAGCCTGTCCCATTCTTTCCGGGAAAGAGTCTTGTCCCATAGGGCTTTGGGCTCGGGCCGTGCAAGGGTGTAACGGCCGAAACGCTCAAGTTTTTCGCCGTTGCCACTGTCAATCAGTTCGTAGTCCTGCCAGGTTTCTGAAGGATATTCGACCATAGTTTGACAAATATATGCAGAAAATTGCTAATTTTGTAAGATTTGGAAAACTTTAAAAATTCAAAAGATATGCAACAGTTTATTGACAAGTATGATTTTGCCGGAAAAAAGGCGATAGTCAGAGTTGATTTCAACGTACCTCTGAATGAGAATTTCGAGATTACCGATGACACACGTATCCGTGCGGCTGTCCCGACCTTGAAAAAAGTGCTTGAAAAAGGTGGAGCCCTCATAATCATGTCCCATCTCGGAAGACCTAAGGGTGTGTCGGACAAATTCTCGCTCAAGCATATAGTCGGTAGGGTATCCGAAAGGCTCGGCGTACCTGTACAGTTTGCGGAAGACTGTATGAAAGCCGAATCACAGGTTGCGGCACTCAAGCCCGGCGAGGTCCTTCTCCTCGAAAATCTCAGGTTCTATGCCGAAGAAGAAGGCAAGCCCCGCGGATTGGCGGAAGATGCCACCGACGAGCAGAAGGATGCGGCCAAGAAAGCTGTCAAGGCAAGCCAGAAGGAGTTTGTGAAGAAACTCGCCTCTTATGCCGACTGCTACATCAACGACGCATTCGGCACGGCGCACCGCGCTCACGCCTCCACAGCACTCATAGCGGCATATTTCCCGGATGACAAGATGTTCGGCTATCTGATGGAAGGTGAAATCAAGGCTATCGACAATGTCCTTCACAAGGCGCAGAGGCCTCTTACCGCCATTATCGGCGGCTCCAAGGTATCTTCCAAACTTGCTGTGCTCAAGAATCTTGTCGGCAAGGTTGACAACCTCATCATCGGAGGAGGTATGGGATACACGTTCATCAAGGCCCAGGGTGGCCACATAGGCGATTCACTTCACGAGGACGAACTTATGCCGGATGCCCTCGCCATAATCGAAGAGGCCCGCCGGAAAGGGGTGAAACTCGCCCTTTCCGTAGAGACTCTCGCGGCAAACGAGTTCTCTAACGATGCCGACACCAAACTTGTCAGCCCTTACGAGATACCTGAAGGATGGGAAGGAATGGATGCCGGCCCTGCTTCTCTGGCCGCGTGGGAGGAAATCATAATGAATTCCAAGACCGTGCTCTGGAACGGTCCGGTGGGTGTGTTCGAGATGGAGAAATTCGCCGGCGGCACACTCAAGATAGCCGAACTGCTCGCGGAAGCCACGAAGAAAGGCGCATATACTCTGGTAGGCGGCGGAGACAGCGTGGCCGCCGTTACCAGGATGGGTTATGCCGACAAGGTAAGTTACGTCTCGACGGGCGGCGGTGCCATGCTTGAGGCGATTGAAGGCAAGAATCTTCCCGGAATTGCAGCAATCAGGGAGTGATGGCCGGTTTTCTCTTTGTTGACTGGCACGTTGATCCTTGCATATTCAGCATAGGGAGCTGGGGTTTGAGATGGTACTCGCTTCTTTTCGTGGGCGGGTTCATTCTCGGATGGTATCTGTTCAGATATTTCTGCCGAAGAGAGAAGGTGTCCGTTGAGGTAGTCGATCTTTTGCTCTATACCCTGCTCATAGCTACCATAGTGGGTGCCAGACTGGGGCATTGCCTCTTCTATCAGCCTGACTATTATCTGGGAAGTTGGAAAGGATTCCTGGAGATATTCATGCCGTGGAAGGGCGGGTTGGCAAGTCACGGCGGAGCTATAGCCCTGTTGCTTGCGATGTGGTGGTTCTCCGCCCGCTACGGAAAGCGGTATCATATCGATTTCCTGTGGCTTATGGACCGCCTGTGCATCACAGTGGCTTTCGCGGGCTGTATGATAAGACTTGGCAATCTGTTCAATTCTGAGATATACGGGGACGTGACGACGCTCCCCTGGGGGTTCATATTCTCCCTCAACGGAGAGACTGAACCCAAGCATCCTACGCAATTGTATGAGGCGTCGAGTTATCTCTTGCTCGGCCTGGGAATGCTGGCGGCCTATATCGGGAAATTGGACAGGATGCATCGTGGCACATTTTTTGGAGTATTTCTTGTCGCTTGCTTCGGAATGAGATTCATCATCGAATTCATCAAGGAACCGCAGGTGGAATTTGAAAACGATATGCTCCTGAATATGGGGCAATGTCTTTCCATACCGTTCATTGTTGCAGGTGTTGTAATCACGGTCATATCCGCATTCCGAAAAGTTCAGTGTGCCGCCATTCATCCGGAGTCCGGAAAAAAGAATAGCGGACAAACGCATTACGCAAGGAGTTTGAGAGAATCTGAATGAATTATGAAGAAGAGACTTGGAAAAATTGCAACCGTGGTGTTGTGCTTGGGGACAGCCCTTACGGGGACGGCTTTGCACGCCGGAGGGGAAGGTACTTTGTATCTTTCTCTGGAGCAGGCACAGCAGTTCGCTCTCGATCACAACAGGACAATCGCCAATGCCGGACTTGACGTCCGCAAGGCCGAAGCGGCAAAGTGGCAGAGCATAGCGTCGATGCTTCCGCAGGTCAGCGCCTCAGCCGACTATTCCAACTATTGCGGATACAATCTTGAACTGCAAGGGATGCAGATACCGATGCCCGCCTTCATTTCCTATGGAGTGACCACTTCGATGGCATTCAGCGGAGGGCAGATACTGGGAGTCGGCATACGCAACCTTTCCCTCAAGATGTCCGACATATCCCTGAGGCAGAGCAGGAGGGAGATATGCGACCAGACCAAGACCCTGTATTTTTCGGCGCTTGTACTTGAAGAGACCATCAATCTCCTCAATGAGTCGCTGGAGAGCGTGCAGAATCTTTACACAATGTCTCTCAAGTCGGTGGAGGTTGGCATTTCAGAGCAGACGGACGCCGACCAGTTGCTCGTGCAGGTGACCACTATGCAGAATTCCATATCATCCACCAGAAGAGCGCTGGAGGTGACGTACAACTCTCTGCGCCTTTTGCTTAACGTCGATCCGCAGACTCCCATCGAACTCACGGGGACGCTGGAGAATATGCTCAATCTGGCTACGGTGGATGTGTTGCAGGGAGAGGAGTTCATTCTTGATAGGAACTATTCCTACCAGCTCCTGAAGGCCAGCACCGAATTGGCTAGGAGGCAGATATCGTTGACGGGATGGTCACAGGGGCCCACCTTGAGTGTCTTCCATCAATATACTGGGAAAAATTATCTGGGGAAGAACAAGGGATTCGATATGACTCCTCCCAATATGATAGGGGTGTCGTTCCGGATTCCGATATTCACCAGTCTCAACACCACTTCGGCCATAAAGGACGCCAAGTTGTCCTATCAGAAACAACTCAACACTCTGTCCGAGACCGAGACTTCCCTCCGTCTGCAGCACCGTCAGTTCGTGTACAACCTCCGTACCGCGCTTGATGATTTCAGGGCACAGTCCCAGAATGTGGACGTGGCACAGAGGGTATTCGACAACATAGCGAAGAAATACGAGTTCGGAGTGGCTTCCAGTATGGACGTCACCAATGCCAATACGAGCCTTCTGACAGCGAAGAGCAATTACATTCAGTCCATCCTCGACATTATGGAGGCTCAGATATCACTTGAAGGACTTTTAAACAATGACAATGCGAGATATGAATACTAGATTAGCGATTCTTTTATTATCGGCGGTCGCCGTCATAGCCGGGTGCGGCCCGGAAAAGAATGGGAACAAAGAGCAGCAGGAAAGGACAGAGCTGGTGTGCACCACTCCTCTTCACCTGAGTGAAATCACCAGGGTTCTTGAATTTTCGACCACTCTTCAAGGGTATCAGACGATGAATGTCGCTCCGTCCCTGACGGGCAAGATAGAGCATATATTCGTAAGGGAAGGTTCCACGGTCAATGCCGGAGACCTTCTGGTCAGGATGGACCAGAACCAGCTCAATACTACCAAGCTCACTTATGCCAATCTCGGTGTGGAACTGCAGCGCCTGTCCGCTTTGCGTGAGACGGGAGCCATCTCCCAGCAAGCCTATGATCAGACCAAACTGAGTTATGACCAGACGAAGGAGAGTATGGAATTCCTGGAGCGCAACACTTTCTTCAAGGCTCCGTTCCAGGGGGTGATATCGGCAAAGAATTATGAGGACGGGGAACTTTACAGCGGGCAGCCCATCCTCGTGCTGACTCAGATAACTGTGCTCAAGGCGCTTGTCAATATCCCCGAGTCCTATTTCCCCATCGTCAAGGAGGGGATGACAGTGAACATCGAGTCCGACATATATCCCGGTACAGTTTTCTCATCCACGGTTGAGACGGTCTATCCCACGATAGATGCCAACTCGCACACTTTTCAGGTACGGCTCAAGATTCCGAACGGAAGCCTGAAACTCCGCCCGGGAATGTACGTGTACACCAGTATGCCTATGGGCAAGGCCAGGACAATGGTGGTGCCGTATCAGGCTGTGCTTAAGATGACCGGTTCCAACGAGCGTTACGTATTCCTTGACAAGGACGGAGTTGCCGAGCGCGTATTCGTCAAGACGGGACAACGTTTCGATGATGCCATTGAAATCATCAGTGACGGCATAAAGGAAGGTGATATGCTCGTGACCGTAGGCCAAAGCAAGTTGGTTGACGGATCGAAGCTCAAAATTGCGGAGGAGAAGTAGAAGATGAGCATTTACAAGACAGCAATCAACAAACCGGTCACCACGGCGCTCATTTTCGTGGCGGTGATAGTCATAGGCCTTTTCGGTCTGCAGAATCTTCCTATCGACCAGTTCCCGGAAATGGAGATGCCGTACATCACCGTTATGACGACATATCCGGGAGCAAGTGCCAGTGAAATAGAGACCAACGTCACCAAACTTGTCGAGAATTCCCTGACGTCGGTGGACGGGCTCAAGGAACTTACGTCGTCCTCCAAGGACAACCTGTCCATAGTATCCCTCGAAATGGTGTGGGGAGCCAATATGGACGAGGCGGCCAATGACGTAAGGTCTTATCTGGATATGATGCGGAGCAATCTGCCTGACGGTTGCTCCTCGCCTATGGTGTTCAAGCTCAACAGCAGCATGATGCCTGTCATACAATATTCGGTAATGGCATCATCCTCCTATCAGGGACTTGAGAAGATACTCAACGACGAGGTGGTTCCGCAACTCAACCGCATCAACGGGATAGGTACCGTCACGGTGGCGGGAGCTCCTGACAGATATGTTTACGTCGATCTCGATCAGGAGAAGCTGGATGCCTACAACCTTACCGTGGAGCAGGTGTCTTCCGTAGTTAGCGGCAACAACCTCAACCTGTCCAGTGGCACCGTAAAAATCAACAGGGACCAGTACCAGATGCAGGTCCGGAGCGAATACAATGCGAGTTCCGAGATAGAGAATCTGGTGGTCAGCAGTCAGGGAGGAAAACAGGTGTTCATACGTGATATCGCCACAGTCCGCGATACCATCAAGGACCTTTCCCTTGATGAGCGTGTGGACGGCAAGTCGGCGGTGCGCCTCATCGTGGCCAAGAAAACAGGTTCCAACACCGTACAAGTCTGCCGTGACGTGCGCAAATCACTTGCAAAGATAGAGAAGACTCTTCCTTCCGACGTGCAGATAAAGCTCATTTACGATTCTTCCGAAGATATCGAAGGAGCGGTCAAGTCTCTTGAGGAATCCATTCTGTACGCCCTGCTGTTTGTCGTGCTGGTCGTATTCTTCTTCCTCGGGAAATGGAGGGCGACCCTCATCATCAGTCTTACCATACCTATCTCGCTTGTCGTTTCGTTCATATACCTGTGGATGGCGGACAGTTCCCTTAACATCATTTCGCTTTCTGCCCTTACGGTTGCCATAGGTATGGTTGTGGACGATGCCATAGTCGTGCTTGAGAACATCACCAAACACATTGACAGGGGCTCTTCTCCTCACGACGCCTCCATATATGCGACCAATGAAGTGTGGGTGTCCGTAATAGCGACCACACTCGTCATCGCAGCCGTATTCGTGCCCCTGACGATGGTTACGGGGCTTGCCGGCATAATGTTCAAAGAGCTGGGCTGGATTGTTACGATCGTGGTCTCCACCTCCACGCTGGTGGCCATATCGCTCATCCCTATGCTTTGCTCGAAGATTATGAAGGGGCGTCCGATGAAGGTGGACGAACGCGGGCATCTCGTCGAGGTCAAGACGAAAAGTGATTGGTATGAAAAGACAGTGGTCCGCTTTCTTGACAAGGTGGATGGAGCCTACGCGCGTCTCCTCAATTGGTGTCTGACGCACAAGTTCGCCACAATAGCCATATCAGTGGGCTTCTTCCTGCTCTCCCTGACACCGGTCTTTATGGGGAAGATAGGCTCCGACTTTATGCAGACAAGCGACAACGGACGTTTGAGCGTGACTGTCGAACTGCAGCGCGGCACCCGTATAGAAGAGACGTTGAAGACTGCTAGACGTCTGGAAGAGAGGTTTGTATATCTTGTTCCTGAAATCGAGAGGATTTCGACTTCGACCGGAACCAATGACGACAGCAGTATAGGAGCCCTTTTCTCATCTTCGTCCAACTACAAGATAACGATGACTGTCGTCTGCAACAAGAAAACGCAGCGTGAACGCAGTATCGAAGAAATCTCAGAGGTTCTCCGCAACGAGATGACCCTCTATCCCGAGATAATCAACGCTCTCTGCGTTTCGTCCGGAGGGATGGGCGGCGGGCAGCAGTCCACCGTGGACGTGGAAATCTATGGATATGACTTCGACGAGACTTCAGTGCTCGCCGATGAATACAAGCGGCTGATAGCTCAGAACGTGAAAGGTGCGAGAAACATCACCATAAGCCGTGACAAGGACCGGCCCGAACTCAAGGTGACGGTTGACAAGGAGAAACTCGCTTATCTCGGCCTCAACTCCGCGACGGTTTCCACTTATGTGAGGAACAGGGTGACGGGTTCCACGGCGGGGTATCTCAAGGAAGACGGTGATGAATATGATATAGTGGTACGTCTCAAGGAAGATGACCGCAACACCATCTTCGGTCTTGAGAATATGACCATACCGACCCCCACGGGCGCGAAGGTCAAACTTGCGGAAATAGCCCGCATAGAAGAATACTGGGCTCCTCAGACCATAGAGCGCAAGAGCCGCCAGAGATATGTTAAAGTCTCAGTGTCTCCTTATGAGACTTCGCTTGGAGAACTTGCCGCCGAGATACAGAAGGTGGTGGACGGGGTTTCCCTGCCTACGGGAGTGACGGTTGTGCTTGCCGGAGACTATGAGGATCAGCAGGAGTCCTTCGGAGACATAGCAACCATTATGATTCTCATCATACTTCTGGTCTACATCGTGATGGCATCCCAGTTCGAGTCACTCTCCAAACCTGCCATCATTATGCTGTCCGTGCCGTTTGCGGCTTCCGGGGTTGTGCTTTCCCTCTGGATAACGGGGACTACTCTGGATATGATAGGCGCTCTCGGTTCAGTGATGCTGGTGGGTATAGTCGTCAAGAACGGTATCGTGCTTGTGGACTATATCAACCTTATGCGGGACAGGGGATATCCCACCAACGAGGCCATTGCCCTTTCAGGCGCATCCAGGCTCAGACCCGTGCTTATGACTGCGTTCACCACCCTTCTCGGTATGCTCCCTATGGCGATGAGCAAGGGAGAGGGTTCGGAAATGTGGCATCCTCTCGGAATAGTCGTGATAGGCGGACTTCTCGTCTCCACGTTCATCACGCTCATCATTGTTCCTACGGCTTACGGAATCATGTCCAAGGACAACGAGAGGGACAAGGAAACCAAGATTCGCAAGGAATTCATATTCATGCAGTTGTCTGTGGACAAGGATGGTGAGACGGAGGACGGAAGCCGGGAGGCGGGGCAATCCAACGGTAAAAACATTGAAGGATGAAAAGTGTATTTATAGTTTTCAATCAGGCATTCACCACCAGGGTGGAATTCATAATGGATGAACTCGGTCTGCGCGGATTCACTTTCTTCGAGCAGGTGCAGGGCCGGGGCGGCAAGGATGGACCGCCGCATCGCGGTACGCATACCTGGCCGGAAATGAACTCGGCCATTATGGCCGTAGTGGAGGACGAAAAGGTGGATGAAATCCTTTTGGCAGTCCGGAAGCTGGATGCCAGGAACAAGGAAGTAGGCATACGCGCTTTCGTATGGAATATTGAGAAATCAGTATAACCAAGGATAGGTATATGGAAAAGGTAATTACAAATGACAACTACAGAGAAATTATCTCGTCAGCAGGAGTGGTGATGGTGGATTTCTGGGCTACCTGGTGCGGACCGTGCCGTATGCTCTCCCCCATCGTCGATGATATAGCGGCGGAATATGACGGTAAGGCAATCATAGCCAAATGCAATGTGGATGAAGCGGAGGACGTGGCTTCGGAGATGGGTATAAGGAATATCCCGACGCTCCTTTTCTTCAAGGACGGGCAACTTGCCGACAGGATGGTGGGTCTCCAGTCGAAGGAAGCCATAATTTCAAAACTGGATTCACTCAAGTAAGGCCTTATGAAAAAGATAATATCTGCCTTGATTGCCTTGCTCGTGTGTGCCACCCTTTCGGCGGAGGGACATTTCGGGATTCTTGCCGGAGTCAACAACTCCACACTCTCCCTTTCCGATTTCAAGACGGGAGGACAGTATTCTTTCGCGGGAGGCGTCACGTATAACCTGCCGCTGGGCTATGGTTTCGCTTTCCAGCCGGAACTTCTCTATACGGTGAAAGGAACCAAATGGACGGAGGAAGGGACCGACAACAACTACCGTGTCAGTTATCTGGAACTCCCGTTGCAGGTACAGTGGGGGCTTGACCTCATTGTCCTCAAACCCTATCTTTTTATGGAGCCTTTCGTGGGACTCGCTCTGGCGGGCCGGTACAATGACCAGTCATTCGCCGTAAGCAGTTTCAATATGGATATGAAGGAGATGAGATCCAGATTTGAATATGGAGTGGGTGCCGGTGCCGGACTGCTCATCGGGAACCGCATCCAGATAGCTGCAAAGTACTATTGGAATCTGGAGGATTTCAATTACAAGTATGAAGGAGCCTGGACGTTGGACGGGAAGAAGACTCCCGCCCACAGGGGATTCAACATTCTTGTAGGATTTTTATTCTAGATTGCGGATGGCGGGTAAGGCACTGCTCATATTCTGTTCTTCAAGTTCCGATATCGACCCGGCTTATAACGAAGCGGCGCGTGATGTGGTACGGACTGCGGCAGCAGCCGGATATTCCATCGTTTACGGTGGTGCCGTGAGTGGTACGATGGGGGTTGTGGCAGAGGAGGCGTCGAAGTGTGGCATAGGCAACGTCGGCGTCATTCCGCGATTCATGTCGGACAGGCTGTCCCCCGGTCTGACATCCACCGTATGGACCGATACGATGTCCGAACGCAAGGGAAAGATGCGCGAGGCCGGACCCGATATATGTATTGCATTGCCCGGCGGGATAGGTACGATGGACGAGTTCTTCGAGACATACACGCTGGCCAAACTGGGAAAATATCACGGGAAAGTGGTTGTGTACAACTGCAAGGGTTATTACGACGGATTGCAGGAACTGCTTGACCATTTCACAGGAGAACGTATGCTCCCGGAGAATGACAGGAATATGGTTCATTTCATTTCGACTCCGGAGGAACTGAAGGCATTGCTGTGACGGATGGAGCGGAAAGAACTTGAATTGTTCCTCGGAGAGGATTGGACAAGGGTGAGGGACTATATGTCCTCCGTCCTTGTTTCGGATGTGGACCTACTGGCCCGCACCAACAGTTCCATTATGGAACATTCAGGGAAGCAGCTGCGACCTATGCTGGCTCTCGTTGTGGCCAGAGCCTGCGGAGGCGGATGCAATGAAGACACCATCAGGTTCGCGGCCGCCACGGAACTCCTTCACAATGCCACCCTCCTTCACGATGACGTGGTTGACAGCAGTCCGGAGCGTCGGGGTACACCTACAATCAATTCCATACTTGGTCCGAGGGCATCGATACTTGTCGGAGACTTCTGGCTGGTGAAGGTTATGGAGACCGTAATGGCCTGCGACACTTCCGTTTCCGAGACGGGAGCCATATTTGCCGGAACGCTCTGCAATCTCGCCGAAGGCGAAATGCTTCAACTTCAGAAATCAGTGTCCTGTGACACTACAATGGAAGATTATCTGAAAATCATCTATAGCAAGACGGCCTCTCTGTTCGAGACTGCCTGCCATACTGCGGCATTGTCCATCGGTGCCTGCCCTTCGGAGTTGTCGGCGGCTCGTGAATACGGGAGGTGTCTCGGGATGGCTTTTCAGATAAAGGATGACATTCTGGACTACAGCGGGAACAATCTCGGCAAGCCGGTCGGCGTTGACCTCAAGGAAAAAAAGATAACTCTTCCTCTGTTGGGGGCGCTGGCCCGTGTCCCGGATACGGAGGCTTTCCATATCCGCCGGCTTGTCAGTGAGATTGGGCCGGACGCGGATGAAAGCATAGAGGAGATAAGGCGTTTTGTGGACAGGAACGGTGGTGTGACATATGCAGAAGGGGTTTTGAAGGAATATTCCGGCAAGGCGTTGCAGGTATTGGACGGATTGCGGGACTGCGAAGAGAAAGAGATTCTGGCCCGGATGGTGGATTATCTTGCTGAAAGGGAATCATGACTTTCGATGAAATAAAGGGTAATGATGCTGTCAAGCGCGCTCTGAACGGGATGGTCAGTTCGGGGAGGATTCCTCACGCCATAATGTTCCACGAAGATGACGGCGGCGGAGCCATTGCTTTCTGTCAGGCTTTTCTACAGACCGTCATACCTTCCGGCAGGGTTTCCAAAATGATACATCCGGACGTGCGCTACGTTTTTCCCGTTGCGGGAGAGGCGACCGCGGAGAAGTTTTTGTCCGAATGGAGGGAACTTGTCATAAAAAATCCTTATTTTACCGAAAATCAGTTGTCGGAGGCTCTCGGGGTCGTGGGTAAGAATACTATGATTGCGGCGGCTGAGGCCAAAGGCATACTCGGGATGCTGGCATTGAACTCTCTGGAAGGGGGTTACAAGGCAGTTGTCATCTATCTTCCGGAGAAAATGAATCCGGCTGCCGCCAACCGTCTTCTGAAAGCTTTGGAAGAGCCGTCTCCCGGAACTCTGTTCCTGCTGGTGACGCATGCTCCGGAGAAGGTTCTCGCAACCATTTCTTCGCGTTGTCAGAGGATACGCATCGTTCCGGAGAGAGGAGATACGGGTCGGAAGGAGGATGAGAGCGGAGTGCTTCGCGGCATAGTGGACGCGATGTTCAATGCAGTAGCCGCGCATGACTTCACGGCAATGTTGAAAGCGGGGGAATCCGCTGCCGCATTGCCTTCGCGCGATATGGCGAGGTCTTTCTGCTATCTTGCTTCCGTGAGGATGAGACAGGTGTTCCTCTGCCAACAGGGGCTTGAAGACCTGGCCGGGGATGACCCGGGCGCTGCGGAACTTGCCATGAAACTGAGGAAAACCTATCCGCGCAAGGCGCTGGAGATGCTCGGACAGACCGATATTCTGATTGAACGTAACGTGAATGTGAAAATACTGTTCGCCGATTTGGCGTGCAGACTTTATTCCAATATCTGATATGGAAGACAAAGAGACCATAAAGCAGGATTGCTTCAGGGGATGCACCGTGGTGGAAGACAAGGACGGGGGTGAAGCGGTATGCACATACCGTATGGGATGTTGCAAACTCCGCGACTATGACTATCTGAAGGGGATTCGGGAAGAGAAATACAAGGACTATTTCGAAGTCCGTTTCAAGAACACACGCAAGGGCATATATGTCAACGCCTCAGGGCAGAGCATAAAGCAGGGGGATTTCGTGGTCGTAGAAGCGGCTACAGGTCACGATCTAGGGATAGTCACTCTGGAAGGCGCGATTGTCCTGCGCCAGATGAGGGCGAAGGGCATAGACCCTGATACTTATGCATTCAAGAGCATTTATCGCAAGGCAAAGAACAGCGACATCGAAAAATGGCAGGAGGCGATTGCCAGAGAGCACGAGACTATGATAAAGTCCCGCAGGATAGCTGCCGAACTGGGCCTTGATATGAAGATAGGGGACGTAGAATTCCAGGGAGACGGGACGAAGGCCATTTTCTATTACATCGCGGACGGGAGAGTCGATTTCCGCCAGCTCATCAAGGTTTTCGCCGACGAATTCAGGATACGGATAGAAATGAAGCAGATAGGTGCAAGGCAAGAAGCCGGACTGATAGGTGGCCTGGGAATATGCGGGAGGGAACTGTGCTGCGCCAATTACGTCACTTCTTTCCAGTCCATCTCGACTTCTGCGGCGCGTTGCCAGGATCTCTCTCTCAATCCGCAGAAACTTGCGGGACAGTGCGGCAAGCTCAAATGTTGCCTCAATTATGAGGTGCCCGTATATCAGGATGCACAGGCACGCATCCCGCGCCTGTCGGGGCCTCTCGAATTTGGGGACGGACCTGCATATCTGATGAAGACCGACATCCTTCAGGGGATTATGTATTTTTCCTATGACAAGTCTTCTCTTTCGGACCTGTATGCCTTGTCTGCGGAGGAAGTTGCGCGTATTGTCAAGATGAACCGCAACGGACTCAAGCCCGAATCGCTCAAAGGCGACCCCGAGCCGGCCGCTCCCGAATTCGTGACGTCGGTCGGTGATGACAGCATTTCCCGTTTCGATAAGCCGGCGGGGAAAAGGAAGAACCGTCACAACCGTCGGGGCAACGCTCATCGGGACAACAGGGGCAAGGAAAAATAGCATCCGATGGGGCACGGTAAACTAAGGAAATTTGCGGAGAACGAGACTTTCACCTGTCTCCTTCAGCCTTCCTCGGCGGAATTGTTGAAAGACGGGTTCTTTTCGCTTTCCGATCACCCCGTGAAGGGCAACTGGTGTCCGCAGATGTTCGATACCGTGCATCCGATAGTTCTGGAACTCGGATGCGGCAAAGGGGAATATACACTTGAACTTGCCCGTCGCAATCCTTCGCACAACCACGTGGGCGTGGATATCAAGGGAGCAAGGCTGTGGAAAGGAGCAGGACAGGCCACTGCCGAAAAATTGCGCAATGCAGCTTTTCTCCGGACCAAGGTCGAGTTCATAGATGCTTTCTTCGCGCCCGGTGAGGTCTCGGAAATCTGGCTTACGTTCTCGGACCCTCAGATGCGGAGTGAAAATTCTCGTCTTTCATCTCCGCTTTTTCTAGAGCGTTACCGCCGCATTCTCCGTCCCGGAGGGGTCATCCACCTCAAGACGGACAGCCGCTTCCTGTACGAATACACCCTGTCGGTAGCGAAGGCCAATTCCCTGGAAGTGCTGGCATCCGCTACGGACCTCTATGCGTGCAGCCCCTGTGCGGAATTTCCGACGGAGTTGTTCGAGGTGCAGACTTTCTACGAAAAGATGTTCATCGGACAAGGGTGCAAGATAACGTACCTGGCATTCCGTATAGACCACGAAGGACCCTATGTGCATCCTTCCGAAGACGATTTCGATGCAAAATATTGGCGTGCCGCGGAAGGACCGCGAATGTTGTTCGGCCACGACAGTGCAGAGACCAGAAGACAGAAAATCAAATGACAGAAAGCAATATGTGCGCAATACCGGAAGACTTTTCGGTTGAAGAGAGACAGGCAAGGGCTGAAAGTTTTTTTCTGGAGGGGTACAACTGCAATCAGGCGGTTCTCCTCGCTTTCGCTGACTTGCTTGGAGGTGTCGATGACCGGACGTTGAAACTCATCGGTTCCGGCATGGGTGGCGGTGTGGGTCGTTTAAGGGAGGTGTGTGGAGCCGTGAGCGCGATGGCGATGGTGGCGGGTTTCCTTTCTCCTGCCGACCGGCCTGCGGCTCTGGAGGCGCGTTCTGCCAATTATGCTCTGGTTCAGAAAATGGCGGCGCGGTTCCGTGAAGAGAAAGGTAGCATAGTATGCCGGGAAATATTGGGACTGCGTGCAGGGCATACGGATGCTCCGCACCCTTCTGAAAGGACTCCGGAATACTACCGCACGCGCCCTTGCACCGCCAATGTGGGACTGGCCGCCAGAATAGTGGCGGAAGCGGTTCTTGAATTGGCGGAATCTATGGAACACAATTCGGGTGCAATATGAGGTTCAAGACACTTGTTTTCGTTTTTTTTACGGTTCTGGCGACTGTGTCCTGCGTGGAAAGTGGTCCCCGCAAGGCAGTGTTCATAATCATTGACGGCGTTCCCGCCGATATGGTGGAGCGGCTTGAACTCCCGGCCATACGTGAAATCGCGTCTGAAGGAGCTTACGGACGCAGTCTCGTAGGAGGTACCGTGGGTGGATATGACGAGACTCCGACTATCTCTGCCGTCGGATACACTGATATTCTTACCGCCACTTGGCTGAACAAGCACAACGTACCCGGCAATGACCATCTTTCTCCCAATTACAACTATCCCACCATTTTCAGGATAGCTGAAGATCAGGAACGGGACGTGAAGACCGCCATTTTCTCGAGTTGGACTGACAACCGCACCGTACTCGTAGGCGAGGGCAAGCCGGAGACGCGCGAAGTCGGAATCGACTATGTGTTTGACGGATTCGAACTTGACAGGGAGGCTTTTCCCGACAGGGAGAATGACCTGCGCATATTCGACATAGACGAGCACGTGTCCGAATGCGCCGCCGGATGTATAAGGGAACAGGCTCCGGACCTGAGTTGGGTGTATCTCTGGTACACCGATGACGCGGGGCACATTTTCGGCAACGGAGAGAAATTCGACGAGTACGTGCGTCTTGCGGACAGGCAGGTCGCACGAGTGTGGGATGCCGTGAAATACAGAAGAGAAAAATTCGGGGAAGACTGGATGGTAATTGTCACCACCGACCACGGGCGTGCGCTGGACGGACATTCCCACGGAGGTCAGAGCGCAAGAGAGAGATCAGGATGGATTGCCGTCAACAAGCCTGTCAACGAGAGATTGAAAAGCGGTAGAAGCGCCATCACGGACATCTCCCCTTCCATCTGCAGATTCCTCGGATTCGATGTGCCCGTTGAAGTCGAGCGGGAGCAGGACGGGACTTCGTTCTATGGGCATTCGGATATTATGGATATGCAACTTGCTCCTTATGACAATACCGTCACGCTGACCTGGACCTGTCTCGAAAAAGGGGTCGAAGTCACCGTGCTGGGAGCCTCTTCCAATGAATTCAAGACAGGCGGGGAGGACGAATGGGTCGAATTGGGGAAGGTTCGTTCGCAGGATGAATCATTTTCCTTCGATCTCGGTGCTTTTCCGGAGTCCGCTTTCTACAAATTCGTGTTGGAAACGTCCAACGGTTCGCTCAACCGTTGGCTCATAAAGGGTTGACAGGAAAACTTGTCTTCGTAAAGATCAGAATCTACTTCTCGCGCGCGGTACATTCGGATTTTGGTAAGAAGATCGTTGCATTTTATGCAGTTAATCACTCAACAAGTTCGAAAATAGTGCAGTTTCTATTATGGAAATTCCGTTTTTAGTGCAGTTTTTCGGAATGATTTCATATATTTGCGTGAACTTATAGATGAAGCTTATGGATTTATATGAACTTGTAAGAATACTCAGCGACCAGAAGTCGGAACTTGGGAAGGTCAATGTTTCAGCGTTGTGCCCGAGGAGGGAGGAGGTTCAGTTCGAACTTGACAGCGATCTCGCACAGGT
>JAKSKB010000031.1 GCA_024401975.1 Bacteroidales bacterium
GGCCTCCCGTGCAGAAGCTTGATGCGTCCGAGGCGAGGAAATACACCAGCTCCGCTACCTCTTCGGGAGTACCTGCGCTGCCTCTTGCGAACAGGGCGTTTTCTTCGCGCCAGCAATCGTCGATGCTGCATCCGTTCTGTCTTGAGTATTTTTCGAAAATCTTGTCAACGAGGGGTGTGGCTATGGTGCCCGGACAAACGGCGTTCACCCTGATGTTCTTGGGGCCGAGGTCGATGGACAGGCTCCGGGTTATCTGCCCCAGGGCTCCCTTCGTGAGGCCGTAGGCAAAACTGTGCGCTTTGCCTACGAACCACTGGTCGGACGCATTGATGACCACAGACCCCTTTCCCGCCTTGATTAACTCCGGCACCGCCTCGCGAAGGGTGTTAACCGTACCGTAGATGTTTGTTTGGATTATTGTGTCCAGTTCTTCATCGCTGATGTCGAGAAGGGTGTTGCTCCGGTGGATGCCTGCGTTGGCAAAGACGCTGTCGATGGATCCGAAACGCTTCGCTGTGGCCGTAACGGCTTCGTGGATGTCGGCCCTGCTACAGGTGTTTCCCTTGACGAACAACAGCTTGTCGGAGGCATTGAGGCTTTGTACGAGCCTGACGGCCTCCGCGTCGTTGATGTCCATGAATCCAACGTTCCATCCCTGGTCAATGAATTTCCGCACGCATGCGGCGCCTATGCCGGTGGAGCCTCCCGTGATGAATATTGTTGCCATTGTTTGAGAATCAGATAAATGCGAGATAAAAATAAGCATTTTTAACTAACTTTGTGGCATATTATGACAGTAAAAAAGATATTTCCCTGGATAGCTGCACTCTTTACGGTGATAGTGTGGTCGGAAACATTCATCTCCACCAAGATACTCCTTAAGCATTCACTCAGCCCAGCGGAAATATTCCTCGCCCGCTTCACGCTTGCTTATGCCGGAATGTTGCTGCTGTGTCACAAAAAGCTGTTCTCCAACAGCTTCAAAGATGAACTCAAGCTGTTCGCGATGGGCATAATCGGCGGGTCGTTGTATTTTCTGGCTGAGAACACGGCCCTGAAGTATTCCACGGCATCGAACGTGGCCATCCTGGTGGGGACTGCTCCTCTGGTGACATCGCTCATTGTAGGAGCGGTGTATAAGGAGGAAAAGGCTTCGCTCAGGCAGGTGTTAGGTTCCGTCATTACCTTCCTCGGGATGGCCCTAGTGGTGTTCAACGGTCAGTTTGTACTGCATCTTAATCCCAAAGGAGATATGCTCGCCATAGGAGCGTCGGTGTGTTGGGGGCTGTATGCACTGATTCTGAAGAACATATCAGCAAAATACGATATCCTTTTCATTACCAGAAAGGTCTTCGCGTACGGAATTATCTCTATGGGCGGGTTCCTCCTGCTGACAAAGTCGTCATTTGCTCCCGTGAGCGTACTGCTGCGTCCGCAGGTGTGGGGCAATTTGCTATACCTTTCGCTCATAGCATCTCTGTTGTGCTTCATTGCCTGGAACTGGTCAATAACCCAAATCGGCATCGTACGTGCAACAAACCTCATCTACGGACAATGCTTCTTCACTATGGCGTTCGCTGCAGTGATTCTCGGCGAACGCATCACCCCTATGGTCATCATAGGTACGGTGGTGCTTATTGCCGGAATGGTTCTCGCCTTATATGTTTCCGATGCTCACCGCACAGAAACTCATTGACGGATGGACACAACCGAGTTGGTTATTTGCGTCAGAAAAGGGCTTTCAAGGATCATGTGAATGTTCATAAGTCCGGGCGGATGAACAAGCACCAGGATTCTGAATTTGATAAATTTCGGCAATCAGATAAGGGAAAGCACCCGATACACTGTAATTATCATTATGTATTCTTACTATTTCAGAATAAATCGTATGGAGTCCCTTGTCAGCGTCTGCTTTTGCTCCAGATGGCGAGCGCCGTGCAATATGAAGACTGACTATCAACCAGAGAACTCCGGGAATTCTGGAGCTCTGCCTGACATTGAAGCAATTCACTCAATGTACACAGCCCTGCATCATATTCGGCTTTCTTCTGGGTTTCGAGAATTTCGGAAAGCGACAACGTTTCCTTCGCTGCAAGCACCTCCTCCCAGGCACACTGTACATCGTTCCATTCCTTGCTGAGTTTGACGACCAACTGCTTCTCAAGAAATTCCCGCTCATTTTGCGCCTTTTCTATTTCATACTGGCATCTGTGCAGTTTCTGCGAAGTTTTGCCCCAATCAGTCAGCGGAATCTTTATCATAGCATAAAGCAATCCGTTGTCTCGCGGACCGTTGACGATTTTGCCCCAGCCGTAGGATGCGCCTACCATCACTTCAGGAAGCGCCTCGCCGAGTGTCATTTTCTTCTGAAGTTTCTTTGACTCGACCGACATTTCAAGCAGTTCGCTTTCTTCAAGGGAATGAGCAAGAGATTCCATTTCAACTGATTGATTTTCAGGTGCCGGCAAATCTTCAAAAGTATCACTCAACAATATGCCGTCTATGCCGTTCAGGCTGTATTCGAGGCCTATGACATTGAAAAGATCCATCTTTGCGAGCCTTTCTCCGCTACAGAGACGTAACATCTTGGTTTCAAGGTCTTTGCGTTTGATTTTAAGTTGCAGGAGTTCGCTTTCTTTCGCAAGTCCCGCCTCAAGAGCGGCCGTCACTTCCCCTTCAAGAGAAACGAGAAGGTCAATCCCCTGCTGCAGAGCCTTTTTCTTTTCCGTAAGAGCAATCACAGTCCAGTATTTACCGGTCACTTCGTCATCATTGTCACGTACAGCCATCCTGTTCCGGACATCCGCCGCTTTCACTCCGAGGCTGGCCAGAGCATTGCCGTTGGCTATGCGCCCTCCTGCATACACCGGTTGGGTCACGTTGAGTGCTGCGGTGTAGGCATCGTTAAGAAATGACCAATGCGTGTCAATTCCACCGATACCGCTGATTGTGCCGATGTAATGGCGGAAGTTGTATGCGGCATCGGAATTGCCCAGAATGTCGTTCAGTCCCAAGTCCACGATAGGTTTCCACGCCTTGAAACCGCCAGCCGACACTGATGCCGTGGGAAACCAGGCGGCCAGTGCCTCTTGTTTCTGCGAACGGGCTGCCTTGACGTCGAGCGCGGCGTTGACCACGGTTTTGCCACCGGTGTGGGACAAGTCAAGACATTCCTGCAGGGAAATGCTTCTGTCCTGTGCCTCCGATGATATTGCCGACAGGCACAGCAAGGATATGAGTATTCTAGTCTTTGTCATAATTCTTATATAGTTGCCAGTACGATACGGGCATTATCAGGACGATAAGGAAAATAGAAAGTATTGTTCCGAAACATATTACCACTCCCATAGGTTGCCACAGCATGTCGCCTCCTATAACCATAGGCAACACTCCGAGTGCCGTTGTGCAGGAAGTGAGGAATATAGGTCTCATTCGCCGTGCACCGGCAATCATAGCTGCCTCCCGGACACTCTTCCCTTCCACGAAATGAAGTTCTTCGGCATATTCGAAGAGTATGATTCCGTTCCTGACTATGATTCCGACCAGACTGATAAGTCCCAGAACGGCCGTCAGGCCGAAATCTAGGCGGAATACCACAAGTCCGAGAGATGCCCCGAACAGGCAGAGCGAACTCATTGCCAGCGTCAGGGCTGAGAGACTTGCCTTCCTGAAATGGAAAAGAAGAAATGCGAACAGAATCGCCACCGCCGCGAGGAACGAAACCAGAATTTCGGGGCCCACGGCCGAGTTGATGCGAGTCAGTCCACCGTACTCTATAACGGCATTGCCGGGCAAAGTGACGTTGTGCTTAACGTAATCTCTTATCTTCTTCACAGTGGCCGGCTGACTCATACCGTATTTCATATCGGCAAAGATGCTTATCGACTCCTCTCCCGCTCTTTTCTCAAGTGTGACGGCTGACCATTCAGGAGTGACTGTCGCGACCTGCCTGAGAGGTACACTCAGCCCCGGAATCATAGTCGTCACCATAGTGTTGCCAATGTTTTCATAATCCATATCGGAAGATACCCCTTCGCTGTACAGATTTATCGGCACAGACTCGTCCCCTTCACGGCAGGTTCCTATGCCGGCACCGTCGAAAGTGCTTGCCAAAGAGAGGGAAAGCAGTGTCTTGTTCACTCCCAGGCGTGCCGCTTCATCCTCATTGAGGGCTATCCTTATCGATGGAGCGATGTCTTCGCAGGTACTGTGCACCCACTTCAATTCGTCCTGGAGGGAACGCATATAATTCTCTATGTCATTTGCCGCCACCTCCAGTTCTTTTCTGTCGGAACCTTTCAGCGTTATGACCACGGGAGCATCCACCGCCTGATAGTCCATCTGCTTGAAACGGACAAGAGCATTCGGGAAGATGTCCTGATACTTTTCTTCACATTCGAGAAGAAGTTCTTCGGTGGCTTTGGCAGATTTGGTGTTGACTATCATCTGTGACACCGTCTTTCCCGGCAGTATGGGATTGTAGGTCATACAGAACCTCGGTGCGCCCGTACCTATGAACGACGTCACCGATTTAACCCGGCAGTCCCCTAGCATGAGGCGCTGAAGCGAATCAGTACAGAACTTCGTCTGCTGCAGTCCGTTGCCGCCTTCCACCTCGGCCTCTATGACGAAGAAGTCACGCGCAGCCATAGGCATCATCTGTATGTTCAGTTGAAAGAACATGAATACTCCGAGAGCAACCGTGGCAAGAGCGCAGAGCATTGTACCGCCAGGGTGGCGGAAACAGAATGCCTCGGCTTTTTCGTAGCCTTTCTGCATCGCGTTGAAGAATGTCGCCTGCGCACGGGATACAAGATTCATTTTCCCGCTTTTCCTATTGTCGATGAAACGTACTTCCAGCGAAGGCACTACTGAAACGGCATAGAACAAGGATACCAGAAGGGCTATGACAAACACCCAGGGAAAGAGTTTTATGAAATCTCCAAGATAGCCGGAAATGATGTATTTGGCCGGGAAGAACATCGCACTTATCGCGAGAGTGGCTGCAAGTGTCGGAGGAAAAAGCTCCTTGATGCTGCTGTCAGCCGCCTTTTTCGCGGCCAATCCCCTACCCAGTTTGTCGATGTAGCCGTCCATCGTGATGATAGAGTTGTCCACAATCATCCCCAGAGTCGCAATCAGGGCACCCAGGGTGACGGTATTGAGATCTATGCCAGTCACATACATTATGCCGATGGAGATGGCTGTACAGACCGGAACTCCGGAACCTGCGATGAGCGCCGACCTGATGGGAAAGAGCATCAGCATCACCAGTATGACAACCAGCATCGAAATGAGCAGGTCACGCAAAAACGAATAGACGGACTCCCTTACGACCTTCGGCATATCCGATATTCTGCTTATGCTGACGCTTTCAGGCATTTCCTTCATAAAATCGCCTAGTACGACGTCAAGTTCTTCCCCGAATTCCACGATGTTGTGACCGGAAGTCATCTCCACCGATATTATGAGGCAGGAATGTCCGTTGTAGTTGACGTAGGACTCGGGATGTTTGCAGCGTCGCTCTATGGTGGCTACGTCCTTCATCCTTATAACGTTTCCTGAAGGGTCGGAATAGACTATATGTTCCTCTATCTGCCTTTGGGATGAAGCCGGATTGTCCACCCATATCGGAGAACAGGTATAAGAGGTCTCGAAATCACCGGCGGGCAGAGGCAGGGCGGCAGTCTGATAGTCCAGCAGAAGCATTGCGGGATCGATGGCATAAGCGGCCATCCTTTCCTTGTCGAGGGTGACGGCGATTTCCTCCTGCTGTTTTCCGAGTACCGTTACCTTGGACAACTTCGTAATTCGTCTCAGCTGTTCGCAAAGTTCATCAGAATATTCTTCCAGTTCTGCGTAACTCTTGTCGTCGGATTCGAGCGCTATGAGAAGGGATGAGACGGAACTGAAGTCGTCCAGGACTGCAACAGCGAGTACTCCGGCAGGCAGAAGCGGTTTCTGCTCCTGGAATTTCAGTTTGATTTTCGACCATACCTGATCCTTCTTGCTTTGCGGGCAGTTCAAATCGACATATATGTAGCAGATGCCGTCTCTAGTGACAGAACGCACCGACGAGCGGTCCACTTCCTTGAAAGAGAACAGTATCTCTTCAAGTTTCCCGGTCAGCATCGTTTCCACCTCGTCGGCGTCGGCACCGGGATAGATGCCGGCCACAAGCCCCTGTTTGAGTTCGAACGTAGGGAATTCGTCCTTGTTCATCCTGACCAGACCGACTATTCCAAGAGCCGTAAGTGCAGCGACAAGAATATATACGAACTTCTTGTTGTCGATGACGAATTCGACCCAGCCGGACAATTCCTTAGGTTTTTTCATCATTCTTCTACTTTGACTTTCATTCCACCCGATACCTTGCGGCTTCCTTCCGTTATCACACGGTCCCCTTCGGACAATCCTTCGCTTATGATGATACCCTTGTCAGCGAATCCGCCTGCCGTGACATACACTTTGCGCACCCTGTCATCTTCGGAAACGCACCAGACAAAGCGTCCGTCCATATCCGTTCTGACTGCCGAGGCAGGTATCACGATACTCTTTCCGGCCCCTGATTCTATTCTTACTTTGCATACCATTCCGGGAATCAGGGATGAGGCATCGGATATGCCTTTTATGGTAAAATCATAGGAGTGTGACAGAGGAGATGCCGTGATGCCTTTTACAGCCACGGTGCCCCGAACGCTCTTTTTCAAAGCCGGTATCTCCACGACGGTCGCCGTTCCCTGTGAAATGGAGGCATATTCGCTTTCGGGAACGTTGAAATGAATTTCTACCTCCGCTGCATCAAGAATCTTCACCATTGGCGCGGCGAGTGTAACTTTCTCTCCCGCGTGACAGTACACCTCACCTATCACTCCGCTGAAAGGAGCCCGAACGGTGCAGTCCTCCAGAGCTTTGCGCGCTGCGCTTTCGGCAGCACGAGCCTTTTCCAACTGAGTTCGGATTTCCACCATTTTCACTTCGGACACGCTCCCGGTTCCATAAACCCTGGAGACTCTTTCATATCCGTCTTCCGCCTGCTTCAGGGCGGCCTTGGATATTTCGTATGATGAGCGCAGCATTTCCGATTCCACCGTTGCAAGCACGTCTCCACGCAAGACCGTCCGACCTTCGGTGACGTTGAGTTTATCGATGGTCCCTGCCGCCTGGCTCAGGACTACGGCACTTTTGGAAGGCTCGACTCTCCCTACATAATTTGCAGTGAGGAGAGCCGGACCGGAGGATACGCTCAACACTCTGACACACACCGGCTTTTTCTCTTTCTGACGAATCAAGTCCTTGACCGAGCAGGAATTGAAAGCCGCCGGTATCAGGACTGTTAATGCAAATAAAACAAAAATCTTCTTCATCGTTTTCAATCGTTATATTGTGCCACGCAGTGAACGTCACTGTCAATTACAGTCATTTTTATTCCGTTCAAGGTGAACTCTCCGAGATATTGCATATCTATGATGAGCATATCTTCGTGCTTGACGCCCTGTCCCGAATACATAACCATACCCGCTCCAATCTTGTCCTTGCCGTCCGTGAGCCGGGCTGATTTCACAGGAGCGCCGGAAATGATTACCTTGCTTCCGTCAATCTTTCCTTCCGCCACGTCAGCATTGCCCAACAGGTCATTGAAAGTGATGATTACCTTGTCGTTTCCGTCATTCATAATGTGCATCTGCCCCTGTTCGGGATAGAGCCCCACTTGGACGGGATTTACGTCTGTCCCCGTTGCTGCGGCATACGCTTCCAACTGTGCCGGATCCAGGCCTGCCAGTTCCGAAGCCATAAGAGTGACTGTCCCGCTGGTCTTATAAGTATAAGAACCTGTGACCGTCAATGATTTGTCTTTGGCGCAGCCGCTTATCAGGACGGCTGCGCAGACTGCAATTGCAGTCCGGATTGCTTTGTTTTTCATATCCGATTGCATATTATCGTATTATCAGTTCGATTACTCCGTTGTATGTATTCTTTATATCTTCCCATTTGTCTTTACCCGACAGAATCTGTATTTCCAATGCCTTGAGGATGCTCACCACGGCAACGGCGAACACATCCGGGGAGATGCCAGGAGGGATGGAACCTTCAGCGATGCCGTTTGCAACGTTGAGTTTCAGGTAGTCTTTCTCCCAATTGTCAAACTGACAGCGGGCCGATGCAACGGTGCGAGAAACAAGGTTGTCTCCAAGCGCGAAACGACTTGACGCGAAATGTCTGAAAGCTCCCTGTCTCCGGATGGATTCAATGCGTTTGCGCAAGTATTCCCTCATAGCACTTTTCCTGTCGTCCTGATATTTGTCTATGACCTTCTGCAAATCATCCCTTACAGAGGCGAACTCCTTTTCTATCACTGACTTGAAAATGTCGTGCTTATTTTTGAAATGGTAATAGACCGATGTCTTGCTCCTCCCCTCTCCATCAGTGATATTTCCGAGGGTGGTCTTTTCAAAGCCGAGTACGGAAAAACACTTTTCAGCGGCTTCCACGATACTGTTTCTTACTTCTTCAATATTTTTCATAAATGATTTTTGAACAAAACGATAAAATATTCAAAAAATGTGCCATAAAATGCCACACTACAATACCGGTAAAAATTTCTATATTTGCGCGACAAAACCGAGTAGAAGGTGAAAATCAAGGAGTGGCTGCCGGTACTGACACTGACTTTGGCGGCATTCGTTTTCAATACATCGGAGTTCGTGCCAATAGGGCTGCTTTCCGACATAGCACTTGACCTTCACGTCACTGAAGCGAAGGCAGGAGTACTCATTTCCACTTATGCGTGGGCCGTGGCGCTGGCGTCCCTGCCTCTTATGACCTTGTTTTCCAAGACAGAATACCGCGCCCTCTTGAGAGCGGTTGTCGGAGTTTTCACCCTGAGTCACGCCTTGTCTGCCATTGCAGACAGTTACGCAATGCTGATGGCGTCGCGTATGGGGGTAGCGTTCAGCCATGCCATCTTCTGGTCGGTTGCAAATCCTTTAGCCATCAAGGTGGCTCCTGAAGGCAGGGGGCCTCTTGCAATGAGCCTCATAATGACGGGCACTTCACTGGCACAGGTCCTGGGGCTGCCGCTTGGACGCATCATCGGGCTTGCATTGGGTTGGCGGCTGACTTTTCTGTGTATGGGAGCCATTGCCCTTGCAGTGCTCATCATACTCGCAACCCTGTTCCCAAAGGTGGAAAATGAAACGAAGTTTTCGGCTCGCGACCTGCCTCTTATCCTGAGGAACAGACGGCTTTCCGCAATCTATATCATCATTATTCTGCTTGTAACCGGCCATTTCACCGCTTACAGTTACATAGAGCCTTTTCTGCTCGGTGTGGCAGGGTTTCCTCAGATGCGAGTCACCGTAGCCATTATGTTGTTCGGCTTTGCCGGGGTCATAGCAAGCATATTGTTTTCAAGATTCTACCCGCATAACCTCAAATTGCTGGCCTTGTTCGCGGCAGGAGGCATTGCGACATCTCTGTTTCTGGCCCGGCCGATTTCTTCGCACGTGTCTGCCATATTGGCGCTATGCATATTCTGGGGCATCTGCGTGTCAATGGTCAACCTTGTGTTTCAGGCAGAACTTATCGCGACCGAAAAGAAGGCCACAACCGTCGCGATGGCTCTGTATTCGAGTCTTTTCAATATAGGCATAGGTACGGGCGCATTTGTCGGAGGACGGGTGAGCGAAAGTCTCGGAATAGGCTGCATTGGCGTTTGCGGTGCATTCATGGCTTTAGCCGGTACCATCGCCGCATTCCTTTACATACGATCTGCCGGGAATACTCCCCTGCCGGATTCTATCCGATGATCCATTTGCTGCCGGGCAGCTTTGACAGAAGAAAAGTCGTGGCCGCACTGCACAGGTATGTCAGTATGGCTATGAGAGGAATGGCAGCCCATACGGGAATCAACGGCTCGGCTTGATTGCCGTTCACTATGAACGCGGCTATGGGAGCCAGGAAGAACATATGCATCAGATACATCCCGAAAGAAAGTTTGGACACCTTCACGACCACTTTCGGAGCCTTTTCCCCTTGAATGCAGGTAAAGAGAAGAAATGCGCCGAAAGTCGCCGTCAGAACGTTGGGGGTGCAAAATCCCCAGGACCATTCCAGATCCGGAGTCTCGATGAGTTGTCCCGGAATCCCGGCGTGCCAGAATGACCAGCCTGTAAAAGCGGCTCCGGCAAGAAAGCATACGATTCCGATGAGTGCCCGTTTCTTCCTGTTCCAATCTAGGTGAAAACGTATGTAGTGTGCCAGCACGAGATAGCCCACGAAGCCGCTGCAATACCATATCATAGTGAACTCGTTCCAGAAACATTCGCCCCATAGTTCAGGGCTGACGAAACGGTGAAGCCAGGGAATGAAGGTCGAGAATGCGAAGACATACAGGAATATCCTCTCTTCGCGGGCCGAGGCCTTTTCCAGCCAAGGGGAAATGACAGGTATGATGAGGTACAGGGATATCAGCGGATACATGAACCATAGATGCCCCGCCATCGACGTGAAGTTGAAAGGCAGCAGTTTGAGGTCGGCCAGCGACTGCTCCAATGTCATTGCTCCCCAGGCCATCGGCAGCAGGGAATAGAGAAGCAGGAAGAAAAACATCGGTGGGAGTATCCTTGTGAAGCGTTTCCTGTAGAATTGGAGCATCGTGACTCCAGGTTTCATTGGAACGAGGAGAAAGGCAGAGACAATCATAAACAAAGGCACGCAGGTCCTGCTTACGAATCCGTCATAGAATGCCACCCAGAAACGGTTGGATTCGTTGGCGAGCATCGAATAACTGCTGGCCAGACCGGAGGCATCAGCTCCGTAAAAATTCTCGCTTGCGTGTACAAGCATTACCATAAAGCACGCAATTACGCGCAGCCAGTCGGCAAATACTACTCTTTTGGGCTCTTTCATACTTCGATTGATTCCGGGAAAACGGAACTTGCAAAAGTAATCAATTGCCGTCGTATTTAAAACAGAAAGCCCGGCATTTACGAATTACCTGTACCTTACCGAAAAACTTCCTACGACGTACGGATGAAAGTCCTTGCCCGTTTGGCTTTCGAGGACTTTTACCAAGCGTGTCCTCGTCCCTTTGTCCAGTCTGTCATCGGTTTTCACTTTTTCGATGTATCGGGGGATGTCTTCCGCCTTTATCATAGGGAAGAATGAAGGCGTGACAGTGAAGCTGACAGGAAGGAAATAGCCTCCTCCGATATCTCTGGCCTCGCATCTGACCAGTTTGTCATCATAGCCCGCTTCCACCTTGAGTATGCCCCAGCTATCCTCTACGACGTGGACAGTGGCTGACAGGCGCCCTTTCTTATCGGTCCATTTAAGGACATCCACGATACAATCCCCCCACTGGTAGGAAGCCACAAGATTGAACTTGAACTGCATCCTCTTGTTTTTCCCCCAAAGGCAGTCATCCGAATACAGGAATTCGTCCAGATGAAGATGCCTGGATGCATCAAGGACATTGCGTCTGACCTTTGCGGGAAGTACGGGGTTGCTTTCGTTCAGTGTCAGGTTGCTGTCATACTCCTTTCCGTTCTCCATCCTCCGGCTGAGCGATACGGATGCAGACAGGTCTTCATTTTCCAGCGCATAGCGCACGAGAGGGCCGAATCCCATCAGTCCTGTGGCCGCTTTCACTGCCCCTAGCGCGAATCCGGACAATATGCCGGATACGGTCGGGAGACCGCAAGTACGAAAGTCGTAATCGATGTCCATCGCATAATTAGAGAACTTCTTCCTGTTGGCGGCTGCCTGGCGTGACACCTGCTGAAGTATGTAGTCTGCGGGATTTCTGAAACCGGGGACGACATATGCGGCGGGCAACATAAGATCTTGCCTTTCAAGGAATACTGTGTCTATCTGGCAATCGCCTGCATTACCGGTGTCAATCTCCTTTATGCTTGTCTCGAAGCCGATGAAGGAAAACTCCACCCTTAGCTTGCCGGCGGATTTCCGTCTGTCGAATCCAATGGAAAAAGTGCCGTCGGAAGAGACGGTGGTCCCACTTTTCAAATCAGGAAGATATACCGTGGAGTATGCTGCCGGCGTGACTGCCGAATCCCTGAAACATACCGTGCCTCTCAGCGTCTGTGCCTCTGCCTGTGTTGAGTGCAGGCAACAAGACGCCGTCAATGTCAGTATGGCGCTATATAGAAGTTTCTTTTTCATAGCGGCCTGCACTTCTGCAATATTCAAGCCAGAGGTCAATGAAGAGGCTTATAAACAAATCATCCCTTTGAGTGAAGGGGAATTGGGAGAAAACCGCTCCAAGTCTTTTTCTGTACGGGTCGTGTCGGGCAGATTCTTTACCCACACCGTCATCGACTGACTGTCTTCACGGTTGTCCCAGGCATAGTAGGGTATCATCGTGATGTCCCTGCTGCCGGGACAAATCACCTTCCTTACACCATCCAGAGGGCCACCTGATATGGTTGACATACAAGTTGTCCCCCATCCTTCCGTGTTGATGGCAAGATTCTGGACCCTGTCGGCATTGTCACATTCTTCCGCGCAATAGACAAGCGGCCCTATGGTCACTGCCGTCGCATTCCGGTCCGCTTCAATCCGTGAGTCGGCAGCCACATAGCGCACCGGCATAGGGATGCTCAATTCTACGCGGTCTCCCGCATCCCAGTACCTGTCAATCACCGCAAATCCGTCAACTATCCGGTAACGGACGTTCTTGCCGTTGACTTTTATCCTGACCGGTTCGCCAGCGCGGTTCCTGAAGGTATAAAGCCCTCCCGGAATAAAGTTGCCTGTGCCATCGGCCCAAGTCGGAATGCGAAGTTTGAGTGAAAAGCGGGAACCGGCTCCGGGATTGACGTCGACAGTCACCTCACCGCTGAAAGGATAGTCCGAAGTCTGGTTCAATTCGACTTTTCCGCAGTCAAGTGTGATTGCGGTCCTGCTGCTGCCATAAAGGGTCAGGTAAATTGCATCATCGGTATAGGCGTACATATAGCCGGGAGTCTGCAATATCATACGCGATATGTTCGGAGGACAGCAGGCACATCCGAACCACTCCGCCCTTCCGGTTTTACCGTGATTGAATCCCCATTGCCCGTCCGCTTCAAGAGGATTGACATAGAAGAATCTGTCACCTGCAAGGTTGATTCCGGCAAGTGCATTATTGAAAATGGAGAGTTCGGCTATATCGAGAAATCTGGCATCGCCGCTTGCCAGAAACATTCCTTCATTGAAGAATACGTTCGCTACGGCGGCGCAGGTCTCATCGTAAGCCTCTTTGTTGGGCAATTCATACTTTGCTCCGAATCCTTCTACAGAACGTACCGCACCAAGTCCGCCAGTGATATGCATTCTGGTGGATACCAGATTGTCCCAAATGGAATTGAGAGCTTCGGCATAATCGGAGCGTCCCGTAAGGGCATCTACCTGCGCCATCGCGGTATAGAGATAACCGGCCCGTACCGAATGACCGGCCACTTCGCGCTGCAGAGCCACTGGAGCGTGCTGTTGCGCATACTCGGGAGACATCACCCCTTCTCCTTCAGGCCTGTAGGTGACGCCTCGTATGTCCAGGAATTTCTTGGCCATATCAAGGTAGAGAGTGTCTCCTGTGACTTTATAGAGTTTGCACAGGGCGAGTTCTATCTCCTCGTGTCCGGGAGCCTGATTGACCGGTTTGCCGCCATTGTAGTTCGGGTCGCCTTCGAAAAACACCTTGTTGACGTGTCTGGCGTTCTTTACCGCTATGTCGAGAAGATTGGTCTTCCCTGTTGCCTGATAATACGCGACGGCAGCCTCGTAAAGGTGGCCCACATTGTAGAGTTCGTGGCTGTGCACTACCCAGGAGTACGGTTTGTCGCCCATCTCGTCAGGATTGGGATTCCCGCAGATATGGTTGATATACAGGTATCCGTCCGGCCTCTGAACTTTGGCGGCAAGCACCGCGAAACTGTCTATCAGGGACTCTGTTTCCGGGTCGTCTTTCAACATAAGCGAGTATGCCGCGCCTTCGATGACCTTGTACAGGTCCGAACTTATGAACCTGTGCGTCTCCGGCAGTTCGGTGGAAGAACCGGAGAGGAAGTCCGCGCATTGCTCGAAGCGCTTTATTGCCGCATCGCAATGTTTTAGGGAAAAGGGTACGGTAGTCTCCAGTTCGGAATTCATACGGCATTGCCAGAAGCCTCCTGTGATGGTGACTTCATTGAACGGGACCTGGATGATTTCCTGTTTCTCCGAATTGCTGCAAGAGGGAGACAGCAGCAGTATCGCCGCAGTCCCCCATAAAAGTCTTTTCATTCGGTTGCGATTACAGTACAGCAGTATAGAGGCGTATGATATCTTCCATATTAACGTCACGCGGATTCCCCGGTGTGCACACGTCCCTTATGGCCTGTTCCGCAAGGGCTGGTATATCCTTTTCCGTGATGCCCAGTTCAGAAAGATGCTGAGGAATGCCTACTCGGATGGCGAGTGCCCTGACGGCTTCCACTGCCGCTTGAGCGGCCTCTGCCAGAGTCATTCCATCGGTATTGACTCCCATAGTGCGTGCTATCACTCCGAATTTTTCTATGCACACGGGCATATTGAACTCCATTATTGTCGGGAGAAGCAGTGCATTGGCCACTCCGTGAGGGATATCGTGGAGCGCTCCCATAGGATGAGCCATACCGTGAACCAGACCGAGTCCTACGTTGGAGAATGCCTGCGCGGCAATGTACTGCGCCAGCGCCATACCTTCGCGACCTGCGGGATTGGTCGGTTCATCTACTGCAAGAGGAAGGTTTTCGGCTATCATCTTGATTGCCTGAAGTTCGTACATATCGGACATCACCCATGCGCCTTTTGTGATGTACCCTTCAATGGCGTGTGTGAGGGCATCCATTCCCGTCGCTGCAGTAAGTGACTTGGGAAGCGAATACATCAGCTCGGGATCAACGATAGCTACAGCCGGGATGTCGTTGGGATCTACGCATACCATTTTCGCCTGACGCACCTCATCGATTATGACGTAGTTGATAGTGACTTCCGCTCCCGTACCCGCCGTCGTGGGAAGCGCAATGATGGGAACCGATTTGTTCTGTGTCGGTGCGCAGCCTTCCAGACTGACGATGTCGGCGAATTCCGGATTGTTGGCCACGATACCGATTCCTTTCGCGGTATCCATACTGGACCCTCCGCCTATGGCAATCAGGCAGTCTGCACCGGAGGCCTTGAATGCTTCGATTCCTTGTTTTACGTTCGTGACGGTGGGATTGGGCTTGATTTCGCTGTAAACCTCATATGGGAATGATGCGGCATCGAGTATTTCGGTGACTTTCGCTGTCGTTCCTACCTTGATGAGCCCCTTGTCCGAGCACACTAGAGCCTTGTGGAGTCCCATTCTCGCAAGTATGGCCGGAAGTTCCTTTCTCGCGCCTGCACCGAAATAGGACTGTTCGTTCAAAATGAATCTTTGTGACATAATCCTTGGTTATTTACGTGTTGTTATATTTAAAGTTCCACCCAAGTTGAACCGGCGCTGTCGCTCCGAACACATCCTTCAATGAACCTGACACCTCTCAATCCGTCCTCTACTGTGGGGAAATCAAGGTCCCATTCACCGTCGTTGGCTTTGCCGTTGGCTTTATTGAGGAGTGCCCTGGTGAATGTCCTGTAGATGTTGGCAAACGCCATTGTAAGTCCCTCGGGATGCCCGGAGGGGATGCGGTTGATTTCCAGCGCGTGACCGCCTGTATGCGCGGCACGCGTCAGGATTCTCGTGGGTTCGCCTTTGGGTGTGTATCTAAGGAAGTCGGGATGTTCCTGCTCCCACTCGATTGCACCTTTCGTGCCGAAAACGCGGATGGAAAGTCCGTTGTAATGCCCGGCGGCGACCTGCGAACAGGAGAAGGTACCGTGTGCACCGTTCTCGAATTCCACGAGCATATTGGCATTGAGGTCAAGAGGGTGACCGAATCTGTCAAGCACGGCGGCAAGCCTCTTTACAGGACTTCCTACGATATATGCGCTCGTCTCTTCTATGTGTGTCCCAATGTCGCCCACGCAGTTCGTGATACCGCTGGATTCGGGGTTCATACGCCACACCGACAGTTTTCTGTCGGTGTGGACATCATCACCGACTTCATCGGAGAGCCAGTCCTGAAGATACTCCCCCTTCACGTCAAGGACTTTTCCTATGGCCCCCTCGGCAACCATCTGCCGGGCCTGTTTTACCATATTGTATCCTGTGTAGGTATAGGTTACACAAAAGAGTACCCCTCTTTCCTTTGCAAGCCGGCAAAGTTCCTCCGCTTCAGTTGCGGTGAAACAGAGAGGCTTTTCGCATACAATATGTATTCCTTTGAGAATAAACGCTTTGGCTATTTCGTAGTGAGTGTTGTTCGGCGTGCAGATTACCACGAAATCTATGCGGTCAACGGTTCTGGCTGCTTCAGCTTCGACCATCTCCTTGTAGTTGCGGTATATCCTTCCGGCTTCGATACCGTAATGCTCGCCCGTTGCTACGTTGGCCTCAGGATTGCGTGTACTGAAACACCCGGCGACCAGTTCGGCCTGTCCGTCTATTGAGATTGCCTTTCTGTGTACATCGCCTATGAATGCGTTCAGTGTACCTCCTATCTGGCCATATCTGAGTATAGTCCTCATAATTGTCAGTTTTTTATCGCATCGTCAAACTTTATGGATGAAATGGGGAAATCGATTCTGCGTACAAATTCGCAGGCTTCTCTGGCACCGAATTCGCGGTCCATTCCGGAATCCTCCCATTCCACTGAAAGAGGACCGTCATAGCCGTGGGCGTTGAGTACTCGTATTATCTCCTCGAAATTCACGTCCCCATGTCCGGGGGAACGGAAATTCCAGCCCCTTCGCAGATCACCGAACTCTATGTGCGAACCCAGAAGACCGTTTCGGCCGTCAAGTGTCACTGCACAGTCCTTGATATGCACGTGATACACACGGTCAATGAAATCTTTAAGGAATACATGCGGTACCACACCCTGCCATTGGAGATGGCTGGGGTCGAAGTTGAGTCCGAATTCGAGACGGTCAGCGAACTTTTCGAGCAGGCGTGCTGTCGAATGATAGTCGAAAGCGATCTCTCCAGGGTGGACTTCGAGGCAATACTTGATGCCGTTTTCCTTGAATACGTCAAGTATGGGACTCCACAAGTCGTATATTTCCTGATATCCTTTCTCTATCATCTCCTCAGTCGTCTGCGGAAAAGAATAGAAGTATTTCCATATGGGAGAACCGACAAAGCCGGTTACGCAGTAGGCGCCGAGTTTTCGCGCCGCCACTGCGGTGGCCTTCATCGTGCCAATCGCCCACTGGCGAATCTCCTCAGGCTTGCCGGCAAGTCCGGCGGGGGCGAAGTTGTCGAGGCGCGGGTCGTTGTAGTCGCCGACGCATTGGCTCGGGACGTGGGCGCAGAGCGCCTTTATTACCAGACCGTACTTTCGGAACACCGCTTTTACGGACTCTATGTATTCATCGTCTTCAGCCGCCCTTACAGGGTCGAGATGATTGCCCCAGACGGCAAGTTCTATTCCGTCATAACCCCATCCGGATGCTTTGCGACAAAGGGTTTCGAGATCCATATCCGCCCATTGGCAGCTCATAAGCGTTACTAATCGTGACATATTGCGTTGGTTTTTGGTATCATTGGTTTTCGAAACACTGAACCATCGGGCTTCCCTCCCAGACCTGCGGCCGTTCGAGTTTGAAAAGCGCCGCAATGGTGGGCGCCACGTCATACTGCATCATATTATCCTGAAACTCCCCTCCCTTGCGGATTCCTTTCCCTGCTATAATGAACGGAGTATTAGATTCCTGCTGTGTATCGCCGCCGTGAGACTTGCCTATGCCGCCGTGGTCGGATGTCACTATTATGGTGCTCTCCTCCCATATCCCGGCATCTTTTATGGCTTGCAGGATACGCGCCAATTCCCCGTCAAGAAACTGCATCTTGTTGTGATACGCGTCACTGTCCCAACCTATTTGGTGTCCCTCATGATCAGGACTGTCATAGACTATCGTGAACAGTCTGGGACGATAGTCCTTTATGTAACTGACGGCCAGGTTCGCAATCTCCTTATTCCTCATAAGATGATCGGGAACCCACTCGTTATAATCCAGCGCTTTGTTGTCCAGCAGATAGCGTATGTTTTTCCATTCGAAAACGGCACCTGTTTCGCTATCCGGATATTGTTCGCGCAATATGGAATTGATAGTGGGGAAAATGCCGTTTTCGTTCACTTCTTTCGGCGTTCCTTTCGGAGGGTTTGAATTATCCAAATATCCGGTGGAGTCCGGACCGGCCCCCATGAACATAGCAGTCCAGTTCGGAGTGCTCGAGGTTGGTCGCACGCTGCGTTTGTTCATTGTGTAGCACCCTGCCTCCATAAGCGACTTTATCGTGGGAAGTTCTTCGGCATTGAAATACGCGGAAGCCATTCCGTCGAATCCTATGAGAAAAACATGATCTGTAAGACTTCCAGGAATCGGTGCGGAATCTTTCGCCGGACGCTTCACCACCACCTCCTCCTGACTCTTAGTGCAGGAAATGGTAAGAAAGCTGAGGATCAGGATGGATAGTAGTCGTGATTTCATAATGTCATTCGGCAAAGGTCAGTCCCTGCAGCAGGTTCCAGTCCCCACGTGTGAAGTCCGGCACTTTGACGGGAGCCGAACCGTTGTTGATTGAGAGTCCGCTGAGTTCGGTCAGGCAGCACCATTCGGCGGCGTCATACACGTCTTCATCAAGAGGAAGACCGTTGCGCAGGCAATAGATGAGGCGATAATCCATAATGTAATCCATTCCTCCATGACCGCCCACTTTGCGGGCCCGGTCTTCAATCTCGCGTATCATATCAGGCTTGTATGCCTCAAGAAGTCTTTCCTGTAAATCGTCATCCATAAATGATTCGCTGTCAAGTTTCCCGCATTCGGGCAACACTCCGTCCGGGATGTTCCCGGCATTTATTGCAAGGTGCTCATCAGGGTATTTCTGCGCCATACCCATCGTGCCGGTAAGTTGATGTATGCGACTGTACGGCCTTCTTGAATATACATTGTGATGAATCTCTATCATCTTGCCGTTGACCGTCCTGATAAGTGAAACGGTGTGGTCCCCGTCGGCGAATTCGTCGACCCCCATCAGCCTTTTGCCAGAAGCGGCCCCCTTGACAGATTTTGTGTCCATAGAGACAACATAGTCCATACGGTCTCCTCTGTGTATGTCAAGCACCTGGCATACGGGCCCTATGCCGTGGGTCGGATAGTTGTCTCCGCGATGGCTTTGATTGTAACTGAGTCTCCAGTTGTCAGTATATGCCTCCCAGAATGAATCAAGATTGTGCAGATAAGCTCCTTCTACGTGAAGGATTTCACCGA